>NZ_JASHKX010000075.1:0-3248 GCF_030058635.1 Rhodococcus sp. IEGM 1305 | reverse complement strand
CCAGCGACCTCGACCTCGTCCACCTCGACCAACCCGCCCTCGACGCACTCCACCAGCACTACCCCACCCTCACCGACGTCTGGCCCCTCACCCCCTTGCAGGCCGGTCTTCTCTTCCACGCCGAACTCGGCGGCCCCGCTGCCGACGCGTACGTCGTCCAACTCGTCCTCGACATCGACGGACCCCTCGACGCCGACCGTCTCCGCGACGCCGTGGCAGCCTTGCTCGGTCGTCATCCGAACCTGGGCACGGCCTTCACTCACACGGCGGACGGCACACCGGTACAGGTCGTCACGACCACTGCTCTCGCCTGGGCGCACCACGACGTCACCACCGCACACCGTCCCGCCGAAGAACTCGGCGACATCGTCAGCGCGGACCGCGCCGCGCCGTTCGACCCGGCCGAGCCGCCTCTCCTGCGATTCACCCTCGTGACGACCGGCCCCGACGACCACCACCTGGTGCTCACCAACCATCATCTGGTACTCGACGGCTGGTCCACCCCACTACTGCTGCACGAACTCCTCGAGCTCTATGAGCACCACGCCGATCCCGATGCTCTTGCGCCGGTGCCGCCGTACCGTGATTTCCTCGAATGGCTGGGCACACGCGACGTCTCGGCGTCCGTCGCCGCGTGGGGTCGTGCGCTCGAGGGTGTCGAGGACGCTACACGGCTCGCACCGGGTCTCGATCCTCACCGGGTTGCGGGTCCCTGCGCGGAGCGCGTGGTGGCACTGACGGCCGCGGAGACGGATGCGTTGCGGACCGTGGCCCGCACCCACGACCTCACCCTCCACACCATCATCGACACCGCCTGGGCCCTCGTCCTCGCCACCCACACCGGCACCACCGACATCACCTTCGGCACCACCGTCTCCGGACGCCCACCCCACATCCCCGGCATCGAAACCATGATCGGACTCTTCATCAACACCATCCCCGTCCGCATCACCCTCCACCCCACCGACACCCTCACCACCCTCCTCACACGCACCCACACCACCCACACACAACTCCTCGACCACCACCACCTCCCCCTCACCCACATCCCCAACCCCCACGCCACCACCTTCGACACCATCACCGTCCACGAGAACTACCCCCACCACACCACCACCCCACCCACCGACCTCACCATCACCACCACCTCCGCCACCGACGCCACCCACTACCCCCTCGCACTCGCCACCACCACCGACACCACACTCCACCTGCGGGGCATCTTCCAGCTGTCGGCATTCGACGCCGACAGCGTCGACGCGATCCTCGGACAACTGGCGCGTGTGCTCGTCGCCATGGGATCCGACGCGTCCCTGCCGATCGCCCGCCTGAACCTGCTGGATGCTGCGGAGCAGCGAGCCGTGGTGCCCGCCCGGGGTGGGGCGGCCGAGGAGCCGCGGACCCTGGGCGCGATCCTCGCGGACGCCGCCGAGCGCTCGCCCGACGCCGTCGCCGTAGACGACGGGGCCCGCCGGCTGACGTACGCCGAACTCGAGGCCCGCGCATTGCTCCTTGCCGACCGTCTCGTCGAGTCGGGCGTGGGTCCGGAAAGCGTGGTCGCCATCGCGATACCGCGGTCCCTCGAGTCAGTCCTCGCCGTCTGGGCCGTCGCCGGAACCGGCGCCGCGTTCATGCCCGTCGACCCGACGTATCCGCAGATCCGCATCCAGCACATGGTCACCGATTCCGGAGTCCTCGTCGGGCTCACCACGAGCAGCCGTCGCGACGCGCTGCCGGACACCGTCACATGGATCGACATCGAGGGCACGGGTGCCGGCCGGCTACCACACACCCGTGATTCGGAAGCTCGTCCGGCGCCCACGATCCGCCCCGACAATGCGGCGTACCTGATCTACACGTCCGGGTCCACCGGGGTTCCGAAAGGGGTGGTGGTCGGTCATCGTGGATTGAACTCTCTCGCAACCACGTTGCGCGAGCGTACCGGGGTGACCGCAGCGTCCCGGGTGGCGCATTTCGCGTCTCCCAGCTTCGACGCGTCGGTACTCGAGTATCTGCTCACGTGGTCCGCGGGAGCCACGGCGGTGATCGTGCCCACCACGATCTACGGCGGAGATGAACTGCGTCGGCATCTCGCCGACAGCCGGGTGACCCATGCTTTCCTGACCCCCACGACGCTGGCCACCCTGGACCCGGGGCGCCTGGACGACCTCGAGTGCGTCGTGACCGGCGGGGAGAAGTGCACCCCCGAGGTGATCCGCCGGTGGTCTCCGCACTGTCGACTCATCAACGCGTACGGACCGACGGAAAGCACTGTGGCGGCAGATATCTCGGACGATCCGGCCGCCGACGGTGCGAATGTGATCGGTGGCCCGATCCGCGGCGTCACGGAGGTCGTACTCGACGCTCGGATGCAACCGGTCCCGATCCGGGCCCGGGGTGAGTTGTACATCGCGGGCGACGCGATCGCCCGCGGATACCACGGCAAGCCCGCACTCACCGCCACCCGTTTCGTCGCCGATCCGTTCGGCCCGCCGGGCGGTCGCATGTATCGCAGCGGTGATGTCGTCCGCTGGAACACCGCACGCGAAGGGTCTGCCGTCCTCGAATACCTGGGTCGCAGCGACTCGCAGGTGAAGGTTCGTGGGTACCGGATCGAACCCGGCGAGATCGACGCGGTGCTGTCGGGCCATCCGGCGGTCACGTTCAGCGCGACACTCCCCTCGACGGGCGGCCCGGACACAGGCGGCCAGGACGCGACACTGGTCTCCTACGTGACGACCACCGGCGCGGCCGGACCCCGCGAACTCCGCGACTACCTGGCCGGTCGGCTTCCCGCACAGCTCGTTCCGTCCGCGGTCGTCGAAATCAACGTGATTCCGCGGACGCCGTCGGGCAAGCTCGACCGCGACGCACTCCGCGCCCTCCGATCCACCCCGCTCCCCGCGCAGGTGTCGGCGGCCACCCCACTCGAACAGACCGTCGCGGAAACCCTCGCCGCGGCACTCGATCTGTCGAGTCTGGGAGTGGACGACGACTTCTTCGCGGCGGGTGGAGACTCTCTGACGGCGACCCGGGCCGTCGCCCGTGTGAACGCGAGCCTGCACACCGACCTCGCCGTCCGGAGCCTGTTCGAGGCCTCCACACCGCGCGCACTGGCGCGACTGCTCCTCGACGACACCGGATCTGAACCCCGCCCCCCGTTGACCGCCGCCGCGGAAGAACCGGAGTACGCACCGTTATCGCCAGCCCAGCAACGCATCTGGTTCCTCAACCAATACGACACCACC
>NZ_JASHKX010000038.1:0-58900 GCF_030058635.1 Rhodococcus sp. IEGM 1305 | reverse complement strand
GACCACCGAGCTCATCGCCCTCGCCACCGCCAAGAACACACCCACGAGGAGAGCCTCTCTCACGCGGGCACTTCTCGATGAGTCAACGAATCAGACTTCGCGGGCATCTTGACATGAGGCAACAGGGATACTTTGCGACATTAGATCTAAAAATCTATGCCGTCCGCCGGACGGAGGCGCCTCAGGTTACGGAACCGCCGATTGCAGTGAGTCGAGGGCAGCAAAGGCCAGTGACGCCAGCAGTTCAGGGAGGTGCGGGGGCCGCGCTGTCCGGTGCGGACGCGTGATATCGGAGGTGATGAGCCCGTGCATCGCACGCACTGTCGCCGCGAGGTCCTCGCGAGGGTGACCCGGGTAGCACGCGTCGAGGCAGTCGATCCACCGGTCGGTGTACTGGCGCTGTCGCCGCAGATGATTACGGCGGTGTACGTCTGACAGGGCACGCTGTTCCCGCGCCCAGATGCCGGCAAGTTGGTGCATGCTCAGTGAGAACTCGATGTGGGCGTAGACGAGACGGTGCAGCTCGTCCCGCGGATCCGCCAGAGGCTGGCCAATGCGAACGAGAAGTGCGTCGGTAGCGCGGTCGAACAGGACCGAAAGGATCTCGTCCTTGCTGGTGAAGTGCCGGTAGATCGCGGACCCGGTAATGCCTGACTCCTTGGCGATTGCGTCCACACCGACGCCGTCGAAGCTTCGTTCGGAAAATAGCTTCGTAGCAGCATCGAGGATCTGCTCTTCCCGTGTCATCGGACCAGTCTATGAGAACGATCGGTCACAGAGTGCGACGGCCCGCTATGGAACTGCGGCGAGTTGAAAAAAGAAGATTGTGGTCGCTTTGTGCGTCGTTGATGCACCGTTGCCTCATGTCAAGATGCTTGCGAAGTCTGATTCGTTGATGCGATAGAGGAGCGGCGGGCCGGCCCCTTCACCGCATCAACGCGGATGCTTGACTGAGAAATGTGATCGAAACTACTTTGAGGCGAAGTGTTTCAATATTGATTCTCGTCGTTCTCGCATGGCGACACGTTCCCGCCCCGTCTCGACCCGCACGGATTCGGGCTTTCGGTAATTGTTGTCACAGTATCCACTTTATTGGGCGCAGAAGAGGGATCACCTGAGTAGCTAGATAGAGGCGAATCCGTTTCACCGAGCTGGTTCCGGTTTACCGATCTGTTCCGGCGGAACGGTTCTACACCGTCGTTGTCTGCGGGCGCAGCAGCTCAGCCAGTCGGTCGGAAGCCCCGATTGTGTTCATTCCGGCCCTTCGCGACGAACAGAACAAGTTGAACGCGAGACTCGACCGCACGTAGGCGGGTTGTGTTGCTGGCCCTGGCCCAAACGGCGAACACCGACATGCCGATCGCGGTTGAGCGGGGATTTGCCGGTGCTCTTGGGGGAGCGGCGGGGCGCCTTCTCACGCGTTCGTGGTGAACCGGTCCGTCCAGGTATGGACCGATTCGTCGGTGGCACCGTGAGCTCGCAGCCACGCGTGCACGCCGCCCGGCTGGGTGTCCCACTGAGCCAGAACACCCTTGATGGCGTCCGGGACGGCGCCTCGGAGATCGCGATCGTTGGGATGGGGCCGACCGAGTTCGGGAGCGAAGCGAGTGATGCGGGCCAGGACGGCCGGCATGTGCTCGTTGGTCGTCAGGTAATCGGTGACGATATGGTCAGGGGCAACGCCGGCCGTGCGCAGCAACAGGGCCACCGCGACACCGGTGCGGTCCTTGCCCGCAGCACAGTGCAGCAGCACCGGGCCCGGCGAAGTGGCTGCGACCTGCAGGACCTCTACCAGTCGCTCCCCAGCGTTGCTCAGAATTCCCTGATAAATGTCCGTGAGCCGGGCACCCTGGTTCGGTGCGATGACCTCGGCGTCGGACAGCAGGGAGATCTGGTGCACGGCAGTGTCGTCCGACTGCAGCGGGTGGGCGCGGGCGGCGAACTCTCGGGGACTGCGGAGGTCGATGACGGTGCGGGCCGGCCAGTGGTCGACCGTGGTGGGGCGGGTGTCACCAGGCGCGGGCAAAGCGCTGCGGTAGAGCACTCCGGGCCGGGTCACACGCCCGTCAGCGGCGGGGAGTCCGCCGAGGTCGCGGAGGTTGGGGAGAATCTCGATGTCGGTGACGGTCATATGAGTTTCTTTCTGAGGTAAGAGGCGGCGCGGTCGAGCGCAACCACGACCACCAGGACGACTATGACGATGGTGAGGACGTTGCCGTATTCGAAGAGCCGGAGTTGCTGGGTGAGTTCCATGCCGATGCCGCCTGCGCCGACGATGCCGAGGAGCGACGCAGCGCGCACGTTCCCGTCGAGTACGAGCAGGGTGTAGCTGGCGATCGTCGGCACGGACTGCGGCAGCAGGACCCAGCTGATGCGCTGAGTGCGGGTGGCACCTGCCGCGGCGGCCGCTTCCCACGCGCGCATGTCCATGGTTTCAAAGATGTCGGCGAACAGCCGGGCCATCCCCGCGGCGGATCCGATGATGATCGCCAGGGTGCCCGCGAGTGGGCCCAACCCGACCGCGGAAACGAACAGCAGCGCCCACATCAGTTCCGGGACGGCCCGCGTGACGTTGATCGAGGCCCGCGCCGCGTGATGAAGCCACGCCTGACCGAACACCGACCGCGCCGCGAGCAGCGCCCACGGGAGCGCGAGGAGGACACCGACCGCGGTACCGATGACCGCGATAGCGAGAGTTTCACCCATCAGAGAAACAGCGGTGGGGAGAATGGCGAGGTCGGGAGGGAACATACGGCCGACGAAGTCCGCGATATTGGGTAGTCCGTCGAGAAGCGCATCCAGGGCAAACTCGGCGGTCTGTGCCGACCACAGGATGACAGCCACCACGACAATCACTCCGGTGCCGGTCTGCCAAGAGGGCCGGCGCAGCGCCGCGAGATCGATGGTCGAGGGCGTCTTCTCGGAGGGTTTTGCGTCCAGTGTCATCACTGCACTCCTGCGAGAGTGTGAGCCGGATCGGCGTACAGGAGATCGAGATCGGCGTCGGAGATGGTCTCGGTCGACCGATCGAATACGAGTCGTCCCGCCCGCAAGCCCACGAGCCGGTCCGCGACGCGGCGTGCCAACTCGACGTCATGCAGATTCAGTACCGCGGTGAGGCCCTCGTCGCGGGCGAGCCGCACGATGTCGTCGACGACCCCGCGCGCGAGGACGGGATCGAGGTTGGCGACCGGCTCGTCGGCCAGCAACATATCCGGCTGCTGCGCCAGCGCCCGAGCGATCGCCACCCGCTGACGCTGCCCGCCCGACAGCGCGTCCGCCCGCTTGCGGAGTTGCTCCGCGAGGCCAAGCTGGCGGACGGACTCGACGGCGATCTCTCGGTCACTGCGCCGGACGAAATGCACCAGGCTCGGCAGCAGCGACTGGTACGCGAGTCGCCCGATCAGCGCGTTCGACAGCACCGTCGCCCGCTCGACGAGCTGGAACTCCTGGAACACCAACCCCACCCGCGCGTGCGCGCGACGCTTGGCGCGCCCACGCAGCCTGCTGCGGTCGACCCCGTCGTGCAACACCCGACCCGACGTCGGACTCTCCAGGCCCGCGAGGCAACGCATGAGCGTCGACTTCCCGGCGCCACTACGACCCAGCACCGCGACGATCTCCCCCGGCGCCACCCGCACCGACACCTCGTGCAACGCTGCGGTGCCGTCGGGATAGCGGTAGCTCACCGCGTCGGCTTCCACCCGCGGCACACCCTTCGACGACATCATTTGCGCGACAACTCCTCGAGATCCACACCGAGTTCGGTTGCGGCGTCGCGGAAGATCGCGAAATCGCTGTCCTGCGCCTTCGCGAAGCTGGTTGCCCCGACCACGCCGAGTGCCGCCGCGCTGTCACCGCTGACGAACGCATCCACGATGCCCCGCCCCACTGCGGGGTCGAGGTCCTTACGGGCGATGATCACCAGGGAGACGGGGATCGGATCGGATTCGGCGACGATCGACTGTGCGGCGCTGTCGATCACGCCCTTGTCCACCATCGTCTGATACGACGACCGCGCGTCGGCGGCGCAATCGACCGAGCCCTGTTTGACGGCGAGTTCGGCGGTGTCGTGACCGCCGGCGTAGCTGCCCTCGATGTCGGTCTCCGGGTTGATCCCGGCGCGCTTGAGCAACAGCTTGGGAATGTAGTTGCCGCTGGTCGATCCGGCGTCGACGAACGCGATCTTGCGTCCCCGGAGATCGTCGATCGAGTCGATGCCGTTGCCGGTGCGGCACACGAACACCGAACTGTAAGCGGCGCCCTTGGCCACCACGAGCGGCTGGACACCGGCGACGGCCTCGGCGAGGGGCGTCGGAAACGGGCTGAATGCGGCGACATCGATGAGACTGGATCGCATGGCCTCGACGATCGACAGGTAGTCGCTCGTCGGCTTCACCTCCACCGCCTTACCTGTTCCGGCGGCGATCAGCGAGGTGACCGGTTCAAACTTTGCCTGCAGGTTCGCGTTGGCCTCCGCGGGCGGCAGCCCCACCTTCAGCACGTCGGGCGCGCCGTCCTCGGCGGAGGAGTTACCGCACGCGGCGGCGCCGCACAGGGTCACCGCGCAGGCGGCGGCTAGGGTGCGGCGCAGTGTCGGGTTGATGCTCACGGGCGGGCCTTTCCGAGATGTATCCGAAGTTGATGTCCGAATATTCATCTAGACAAGTAGCGTAAACCATCCCTCGCGATGTCCGGCAAGTGAATGCGTCTTGAACAGGAACAATGCCGCCAGCACACGACGGCGCGCTGTTGCGATAGTCCTCTAGACTTAACGCATGCCGAGCAAAACGTCCGCAGCCCGGGTGCCGCTCTACCGCCAGGTGCAGGACGTCCTGTTACAGCGACTCGACAGTGGAGCGCTGCAACCGGGCGACCGGCTGCCGCCCGAGACCGACCTGGCCGCTGAACTCCGGGTTAACCGGCTCACGGTGCGGCAGGCGATCGGCGAACTGACCCGGGCCGGCCGGCTTGTCGCACGGCAGGGGTCGGGCACGTTCGTCGCCCGACCGCCCCGGCATTTTCCGATCGAGCTCGCTGCCAGCTACATCAACGACGCCGACGGTCTCAGCGAGGCCTTCCGGTCCGTGGGCCGCACGCTCAGTGAGTCGCTCGTCGCAAGCGAGATCGTGCTCGGCGGCAGCGCACCTCAGGCCGAGGAGTATCTGCCCGGATGCCGGTTACGGCGCCTCGACACGGTGCTCGAGGTCGACGGCGAGCCGTGGTTCGCGAATTCCGTGTGGATGGACGACCGCCGGTTCGCCGGAATCGATCGGCACCTCGGCGACGGCGTCCCGCTGTACACGGTCTGGCGCGACGTCTACGGGGTGCGATTGAAGGCCGCGTGGCGTTCGTTCGCAGCAGGAGCCGCGTCGCCGCGGGTGGCAGACATGCTCGGAGTCCCGCCGGGCGCCCCGGTTCTCCTACGCGACGGCCTGAATCTCGACGAGGACGACACGCCTACGGTGTACATCAGTCGGTCATGCCGCAGCGACCGCGTGAGATTCGTCGCGAGCTATTAGAGGGTGTTTGAGAACTCGTGATCGCGGGCGTGTGTCCCGCTGAGAATCGAAGAAAGCGGGCTCCTGGTTGGGTCGGTGAGTACCAAAGGCCCCGACCGCACCGGGAGCCCACATGACATCATCGCCGATTCCCCCATGCCCGTCGTGCCCACCCCACGCGGCGGGCGGGCACGGTTGCGCGGTGTACTCGTCGTCGGTCACCGACGCAGAGTCGAGGACCCTCGAACCGCTGTTGCCCGCGCCCGGCAGCACGGCAGGCCGCGGCGGCAGACCCGAGAAGCATTGCCGCCGTCTGATAGTGGACGCCATCTTGTACATCGTCCGCGGTGGTATGGCGTGGCGGCAACTGCCGGTGGAGTTCCCGCCATCCGGGACGGTGTACGCGGTCTTCGCCCGCTGGTCCCACAGCGGCGCGTGGCAGCACATCGTCGACGCGCTGCGCGACCGCCTGCGGGTACGGGACGGGCGGGACCGGTGCCCGACCGCGGCGATCATCGGCTCGCAGACGGTGCCGGACGCCGACACCGTGCCCCGATCGAGCCGCGGCTGGGATGGCGGCAAGAGAACGAACGGCGTCAAACGGCACATTGCGGTGGATGTGAACGGCCTGCTGCTCGCCGTCGTCGTCACCGTTGCCTCGATCCAGGATCGCGACGCCGCGCACCGACTGCTGGCCGCGCTGCGCGGCAGGTTCTCCACCGTCCGGCTGGCCTGGGCCGACGGCGGTCACCACGCACGATTGCCCGCCTGGGCGAAAGACGTTCTCGCCCTAGCTATGCAGATCATCAAACGCATTCCCGGCAGCACGGGTTTCCACGTCCGACCCCGCGTTTGGGTGGTCGAGAGAAGCTTCGCGTGGATCAACAAGCACGGCCGCTGCGTGCGAGACTACGAAACCAGACCCGACCACCGCGAGGCCATGGTTCACATCGCGACGATCGCGACCATGACGAGGCGGCTCGCCCGAACCTGAAGGTTTTCAAACGCACTCTAACAAGGTACTGATATGAGATATATTGTCTTATTAATCACGTCCGGGTGTGGGAGCGGCTGCGCGCATCGCTTCAGATGAAACAGGAGTTCACATGGGATACCCGATTCCTTCCGGAACCCAGTTCATGGGTCCGTGCAAGCCGATGCGGTTCGAGGCGACGGTCGAGGAGTGCATCGTCACCGAAGGGCAGGTTCCGCGTGACCTTGCTGGCGGGTTCTACCGAACCAGCCCTACGTAGAAGCGCCCATTTGCAGACAATCGGGCGAATGCGCTGCTCGCGATGGACGGGATGGTCCAGGGCATCACGTTCGAGAACGGGCGATCCGACTTCCGAAATCGCTGGATCCGCACCCCCAAGTACAACCTGGAACACCCTCGACCGCCGCTCGCTTGCACTCATCTGGCTGCACGAGCAGCGCTCGTTGTCGTCGGCGCACCGCGGCGCCTTCCTCCGGCGGCGTGAGCGCTACCTGAAACGGTGGGTCGACGTCCTCGGGCGGCTCCACCCCGAGGCACCACGGGTGGCACTCGTGGCAGCAATGAACGCCGCGCAGTCCGGGTTGATGTCCGTCGCGCTTGTCCCGAAGCCGGAGCGCCCGGACGTGGTCCGCGACACGGTCCGGTCCCAGGTGCTCACAGCGCTCGAGGCGCTCTCCCGCATACCCGCTACCGTCTGAAACCATTCTATTTTGGAGATATCTAATGAACAATGCCGTCATTGTCAGTGCCGTCCGGACTCCGATCGGTACCTCGTTCAAGGGTTCTTTGCAGAGTGTGCGCGCCGAAGAACTCGCGCGGACCGTGCTCGTGGCGGCGATCGAACGGTCGGGCTTCCGGCCGGACGAGATCGACGACGTCGTCCTCGCGGAGTCTCTCTACGGGGGTGGCGATCTCGCACGTCATGCCGCCGTCGCAGCGGGGATGGTCCGTGTCCCGGGCATGGCGCTCAATCGCCACTGTGCAAGTGGCCTGAGTGCGGTCGGTGTCGCGGCTGCGTCGGTGTTGGCCGGAGGTGCCGACGTGGTGGTTGCCGGGGGTGTCCAGTCCACCTCGACGGCGCCCGAGTTGGTGTGGCGAGATGCCGTCGGCGACGAGTTTCGAGGGATGCCGCCCACATTCCCCCACACCGCCGAGGCCGACGACGACGTCACTCTGACGGTCGGCTTCAACGTCGCCGAGAAGTTCGCGATCTCCCGTGAGGCGATGGACATCTGGGCGGTGCGTTCCCATCAGCGAGCGGTGGCCGCCATCGAGGCAGGCGTCTTTGTCGACGAGTTGGTTGCGGTGTCGTTGCCCGACGGTGGTTCCTTCCAGGTGGACGAGCATCCGCGGCGTACGACGTCGGAGGCGAAGCTCGCCTCGCTTCCGCCACTGCACCCTGAGATCGGAGGGTTCTCGATCACTGCAGGAAACGCTTCGGGTATCAACGACGGTGCCGCTGCCCTCGTCGTGACCCGTCCGGAAGTGGCTGCGGCGCAGGGTGTGACGGTGATGGCAGAGATCCTCGGTTGGTCGGCTGTCGGTGTCGATCCGCGGTGGACCGGCACGGCTGCGATCGACGCCGCGGTGCGCGTGCTCGAACGTACTGGTCTCGCCGTCGACGACGTTGATCTCTGGGAAGTGAACGAGGCCTTCGCCTCAGTTCCGGTCGCTGTGTGTCGTGAGCTCGGTCTCGACGAGAGCCGGGTCAACGTTCACGGCAGCGGGTGCAGTCTCGGACACCCTGTCGCAGCGTCCGGAACACGGATGACCACTACCCTCGTCCACGAGTTGCGCCGCCGGGGTGGGGGTATCGGTGTCGCGACAATGTGCGCCGGCGGTGGCCAGGGCGGGGCTGTTGCGATCAGGGTCCCCGCTCCATGAGCTTACCTGCACGGAGAGGGTTGTACGCACAGAGTCGCGAGGTGGGCGGGCCTTGACGGATTCATTAAGGCCAGTAGTCGTTCCCAGCGAGCCAGTCAAGGTCAGGAGTTGAAGTAATGGGAAGAGTAGAAGGACGAGTCGCCATCGTTACCGGTGCGACGTCGGTCGTTCCGGGCGGCTTGAACATAGGTGGCGCCGCCGCCACGCAGCTTGCAGCAGAGGGTGCTCGGGTCGTTCTGGCCGACATAAACATCGATGGCGCAGAACGGCTCGCCACAAATCTCAATGAGCGGCACGGTGATCGAACGGCACTAGCAGTTGAGGTGGACCTCCGTCATGAGGGCCAGATCGAGCGCCTCGTCGCCCGCACAGTGGAGTACTTCGGCGAGCCCAATATCGTCATCAACAATGCGGGAATCTTCCCAGGGGATGACGGTGACGTTGCGACGATGACAATCGAGGCATGGGACAACGTGATGGCTGTGAACGTGCGTGCACCGATGCTACTGACAAAACACACCCTGCCCTTCCTCCGTCGCAAAGGTGGTGCGATAGTGAACACCGCCTCAACCCATGCATTCGCTGGTGATAACAGCCTGACCGGCTACGGGGCGACTAAGGCCGCGCTCATCGCACTCACCAAGTACACCGCAACCCAGTATGGCGGTGAAGGCGTGCGCTGTAACGCCATCTGTCCGGGAACGACCACGACACCACCGGCGCTGGCCTTGCCGCAAGAGATCAAGGACATCTACCGCCGTCATACCATGAGTCCTGAGCTCAACGGACCCACCGAGCTGGGTAACGTCTTTCTCTTCCTGTGTTCGGACGATTCGCGTGGAATCAACGGCGAGACGATCCGTGTCGATGGCGGTCTACTAGCTCATCAGCCCTTCGTCCCAGACATGCGTGCTTTGGGTGCTCGGACCGTCTCAGAACAGTAGCCGATGTCTGAACCTCCTCCGCATGTCCGAAGACCTCGGAGCGTGGGTTTGAAGTGACGATTTGGGCTCAAGGCGGTGTGTGGGCGGGGTCAGTGCCGCGGCCCTCGGTGTCGACGTGGGCCGGCTGCCCGGCGGGTGAACCGTCCTGGAAGAGGTCAAGGCTCCTGATCTAGCAAGGAGAATGTTGGTCATGCCTGCACCGAAGAAGTACGACGCCGAGACCCAGGAGCGAGCCGTACGGCTGTATCGGGACCGAATCCGCGAGCGCGGGGGCCTAAGCCTCAATCCGTGTGTGTCACGAACGTTGAAAGGAGCTTGATGTAGGAAGAGCTTCCAGAAACGGTGCTGCGTAAGAGATGAGGGTGTATGGCCCCTCGGAGCCGTCCTGCGGGGGAGGGCTTCAAGCCGCCCACTGCTGCGTTGGCTGAAGACCGTCGTGGTGAGCGATGTGGGAAAAGGCGCACGAGATGCGTCAGGCAGGGATCGGGAAGACGAGCGTTACAGCCGATGAAATGTCGTAACAGGTTCGGATGACATCAAAACCGGGGTATACGGATAGCCCCGGGAGGAGTCTGGCGGGAGTCCCGCTTACTGGCCAGGCGGTGTCCGGCATACAGGCGACGTGAGCCCGATCTGCCGCTCTTGCGTGGAACGTGAGAAGGCGTGGCCCGATACTGCCCATCCCCAAGGTTCAGGGATGGGTGAGAGGGAGTGTTCCGAGCGGCTGAAACCGTGAGGGATCGAGTACCGATGCGGGTCCGCGCCGGCGGACTGGCCCGTAGTAGCTGTGAAACCGCTGCTTGACGCGGTGGCGGTGGAGCCAAGGGGCCAGGTCATTAGTGGTTTGTTCACTCGATCAACCGGCATGTTCCGGGAGGAGTCGCATGGGCGAGCTGACATCGCCAGGCAAGTCATTCGAGATTTCGAAGTGGGAAGTGCGCGAGGCGTGGGAGAAGGTGAGAACGAACAAGGGTGCGCCGGGAGTGGACGGGTGCTCGATCGAGGAGTTCGAGAAGGACCTGAAGAACAATCTCTATCAGGTCTGGAATCGGATGTCCTCGGGGAGTTACTTTCCGCCTCCGGTGTTGGCGGTGGAGATACCGAAGCCGCACGACGCGGGAATCCGAATTCTAGGGGTGCCCACTGTGGCCGATCGCGTCGCTCAAACGGTGGTGGCCAGGCGGTTGGAGGCGAGGGTCGAACCGATCTTCCATCCCGACTCCTACGGCTACCGCCCGGGCCGGTCGGCGCTCGATGCGGTGGGAGCGTGTCGGAAACGGTGCTGGAAGAGCAACTGGGTCATCGACCTCGATATCGAGAAGTTCTTCGACACCGTGCCTTGGGAGTTCATCGTCAAAGCGGTGGAAGCGAACACCGACCAACCGTGGGTTCTGCTGTATGTGAAGCGGTGGCTCCAAGCGCCGCTGCAGCGGGCCGACGGGGTCTTGCAACAACGAGACCGGGGGACCCCGCAGGGTTCTGCGGTTTCGCCTGTACTGGCTAATCTGTTCCTGCACTATGCGTTCGATGCGTGGATGGCCCGGGAGTTCCCGGGTATCGCGTTCGAACGCTATGTCGACGATGCGGTGGTGCATTGCGCCAGCGAGCATCAAGCGAAGCGGGTGCTGGCCGCGATCGGCGACAGGATGGGACAGGTCGGGTTGCGTCTGCATCCCGACAAGACACGGATCGTCTACTGCCAGGACGGCACGCGGCGCGGCTCGTATGAGCACACGTCGTTCACGTTCCTGGGGTTCACGTTCCGCCAGCGCAGGGCGCGGAACAAGCACGGGCAGCACTTCAGCGCGTTCTTGCCCGCGATCAGCAAGGACGCTGTGAAGAAGATCGGTGCGGCGGTGCGGTCCTGGCGGCTGCACACCCGCACCGGTCACGCCTTCGCCGACCTCGCGCAACGCATCAATCCGATAGTGCGGGGATGGATGCAGTACTACGGGGCGTTTCACCGCTCTGCCCTGTATCAAGTCCTCTCACGCATCAACGCCTACTTGGTGCGGTGGATCCGCAAGAAATATCGTCGGCTGCGGGCTGAGAAGAAAGCCATCGAGTGCTGGCAGGGGATCACCGCACGGTATCCCCGCATGTTCGCGCACTGGAAATGGGTTCCATCCGTCTCGTCTGTCTGGTGACCAGAATGACAAGAGCCCGGTGACGGGAGACTGTCACGCCGGGATCTGTGGGAGCCCGGGGGTGCGATTCCCCCGGGCCACCCGACGGATCCTTGATCTCGGCAATTATCTCTGGTGATGTCGACGGGCGACGCTGATGGGGCGTGGTTGATCTGCTGACCTCCTTATCAGCTCATCCACGTTAGGTGTTTGGGGTCGGGGCTGGTGCCGGGTTGTCGGGGTCAGGCAGTGTGTGGCCTTTCGCAGCGATGATGTTGTCCCAGAGGGTCTTCCAGTCTGTTTGCCGCGGCCAGTGAGCCGGAAGGTGAAGCACAGGTTTGCGTGCAGGCCGGGGGAACTGGGCGGGGACGTTGACCAGGTGCCGGCGCAGGGTAACTCCGCGGGCGAGGGCGTGGAGGCCGGCGGCGAGGGTGCCGGCGGAGCCGTGCTCACCGAACAAGGCATCAGCATCGCCCCGTCCACCTAATGGGTGAGTCGGCTTGTCCCGACACGGAAGAGGCAACCGGCAGGAGATCACTGCCCGTCCACGGATCCGGGTGCAGAATAGCCGGTGAGCTGCCGGCAGGTGATCACTGCATGTGATGACACTGAACGCACCGGAGATCTCGAATGTAGACGGTGACCCTGCCGGTCTGCCGCGAGGTGTATGTGTGAAGGGTTGGTGAGATACCGCGCCACAGAGCGCTGTCCACTAGGTTGCCGCACGTGCCTCAAGCTCAACGGAAGGCCACCGGCACAAGGAGGATGTATGGGCATCATCTGCGGGATCGACTGGGCCGAGGCGCATCACGATGTGTCTTTGGTCGACACGAATGGTGAGAGAATTGCACGCACCCGAATCAACACCGACGCAGACGGAATCACTGATCTCCTGGCACTGACAGCGGAACACTGCGACAGCGCCGAGGACATTTCGATTGCCATCGAAACCGAGCTTGTCGCCCTCGCCGACACCGGGTTCGGCCGATCCAGCGCCTGGAGCCTCCGGCTTCTCGTCCATGCAGAACACCGGCGCCCGCTCCGCGGATCAGGTCGAGGCCCACGACGTCGTCGACCTTGTCGACGAAAGGCGGATCTGTCGACAGCTGGACCCCTCGACGCGATGCGGTTGCAACCCGAAGGCCCGCCATATCCGCGAGACCGTTGACTGCGACTGGCCCATCTCCTGTGTCATCGACCGTGTCAAGTCAGTGGGTCGCGTCTTTAGAGTCTCGAGCGTCCGGGTCACCACCTCGGCGTCTTGATTCTCGGCCACCGACCGCGGTGCTCACCCGACCGGGCTGGCATGTGAACAACGGGAATTCTCTCGAGGTCCTCCGCTGGTATTCGGCGTATGGAGGATACGCGGCAACCGCCGCGCGCCATACTGATTCTCGCTTGTATCCGCTGGTCAGGCTTGCACTGGCCGAGATGATCTCGTCCTGGTCTTGGATCTGGACGATTGAGTTGGTCAGGACGTTGTCAACCCAGAGGGGGTTGCGCTCTTGGCCCGCAAATGAAGCAACGAGAATGTACTGTCCTTCGAGGACGACCTTCATCAGCGGAAGCTTCCGGAGCAATCCAGATCTTCTGCCGATGTGCGTGAGAATGATGCATTGGAATCCTCGTCGCTCATATCCATCTGCCCCATCGCTGGACTCGTAGCGAGCTACATGATCGCGCACGGACTCGATTGGGCTCGCAGAGTATTCACTAGCCATCGAGTGACCTCACAAAGTCAGTGTTCGGTCGGCCGACCCCGGGAAATTTCAACGTGGACTAGTTTCGACTCCGTCGAACTATGATGTCGGATGTCTCGCGGTCCCATGTCGCAGGGGTCAATCCCTCCTGTCGCAGCGTGTTCTTGGTGATCTTCCCGGTCGGAGTCTTGGGTAGCGTGTTCCGGAACTCGATGAAGCGAGGAACCGCGAAATACGGTACCTCGTTCAGCGACCATAGGCAGAGGTCCCGCTCCGTCATGGCGGAATTGGACTCCAGAACGGCGGTGACCTTCAGGCAGTCCTCGGAGATTCCATCCGAGATCGCATGCACCACAACCTCACTGATTTCCGAATGCTTCATGAAGGACCGTTCGATCTCGAAGCTCGAGATGTTCTCGCCACGGCTTCGAAGATAGTCCTTCTTGCGGTCAACGAAATACAGGAAGTCACCTTCCTTTTTGCCGAGGTCTCCCGAGTGCATCCAAAGGTTTCGCCACAGTTTTAGTGTCTCCTCCGGTCTGCGCCAGTATCCGTCGAACATCACGTGCGGTTTGCGGGGCCGGTAGGCGATCTCGCCGATCTCGCCGTCGGACACAATGTTGTCGTCCTCGTCGAGAATGACAACATCAAAGGCGTCGGTATCGATTTGGCCGCAAGAACCAGCCGGCGGCTCCCGCGTTCCTGCATAGGTCGTGCTCAGTCGGGCCCCTTCGGACTGGCCGTACGACTGCGCGATGAAGATCTGTACCCCGAACCATTTCTTCCACACCTGGACCACCTCTGGAGTCGCATAGCCAGTTACTGCTCTGATCTGGCCTACACATCGTTGCATCTCGGGGGTGTCGGCGGCCTGGGCTACCAGCGGCAGAATGGAGGAGAGCAGGCGGACATTTGCCGCTCCGGACTGAGAGATTTCGCTCCAGAATCCGGACAGCGAGAACTTCTTCGCAATAGCAATGCAGGTCTGAGCAAGTAGCGCGCTCACCAAGGTGTCTACCGCGGAGATGTGGAAGAGGGGAAGGCATGTGTACATGACTTCGCCTGGCAAAGGGGGAACCGATTGATTCGTCTGTTGGCCCTGGTGGCAGATGTAATTGTGACTGACCATACATCCTTTCGACGGACCGGTCGTACCCGATGTGTAGATGAGTAGCGAAAGGTCGCCGGGAGCGGCCGTGATAGGTATTGGCGACGTGTCGGCGCCGCGATAGCGGTCGAGTAAATCTATAGGTATGTCGCCGACACTGCTATCGGAGTATTCTCCCCGGCACAGAATCCTTTGCAGGTACGGAAGGTTGCCCGCTACCCGTGCGACGTTCGGAAGATACTGGTCATCGCAAACGAGGATGGTGGAGTTGGAGTCACTGAGTTGGTGCTCCAGGAAGTCGCCGCGATAGGCGGTGTTCAGCGGGACCCAGATCGCACCGAGTTTGTTGATGGCGAACCAACTGACTACCTGGTCGATGCCGTTGTCCAGGAGAGTGGCGACAGTCTGGCCGCGGTTGACCCCCAGGTCTGCCAGTGAGTGGGCGAACCGTGTCGAGAGTTCGTCGACCTCCCGAAAGGAGTACTGAATCGACTCGAAGCTCAGAAACGGTGTATCGGGCGCCCGATCGAGCGCGCGTGCCAGCGCGTGTAGGACCGTATCGGTTCGGACCTGTGGCGTGCTGTCCGCGACAACGGTGTGCATACGCGAAACTCCTTGCGAGTGAGGTTTGCCCGCACACTGTGGCGGGGGGTGAAACGGCTTCGATCAAAGCCAGGTCTGTCATGGTGAGGGAGCATTGATAGTCGTCGGGAACTGAACAATTCCGATCGATGAATGCCGCGTCTGCTGTTAAAGGAATCTAACCATTTGTCAACGGTCACAATAAGTATCATCTTGATGGATCACCCGGTGCGCGGCCTCGACCTGCTCGGTTAGGGAGGGCTGGAGGGGTTCGTGCACATGGGGACATCCTTCCGGCGGGGGCGCTGCTACCGCTATCTCGATATGCATTAAAAGGCCAGAGTAGCGAGCGAAGAAACCCTCAAGCACTCTTGTTGGTCACGGATGCGGGTTGCGTAGTTATGCCGATGCTCGGCAGTGCTGCGTTCTCGCTTCGGCGACTCAGCACGCTGAGCGCCGCGACCGCCAGGGCACAGATCGCAATAGGCACGAGGATGAGCAGGAAGATCGACCTGGCCTGGAACTGCATCGCCAGTAACACGCCACCAATCGAGGGTCCGATAACCGATCCGAGCCGGCCGAAGCCGTATGCCCATCCCACACCTGTAGATCGGACGTGCGCAGGATACAGCGTTGCGGTTATCGAGTTGATGCAGATCCCTGTGCCGATCGTGCATGCACCCACGATAAAGAGGGCGGTGAACATCAGGACGTTGGAGAATCCCGTGACCATCGCGGTCGTTGCGACTGCGGCGGCTCCCACGGCGAAACTGACACCGATCACCGCGAACCGGGAGGCGACACGGTCGATAGTTCGCCCGAGTGCCACACCTCCGAGCATGCCTCCCAGGGTGCACACCGACGTCGCGATCAGGGCCGTAGTACGGCCGACACCAGCCTCGGTCAGGACCGAAGGCAGCCAACTGAAGAGGAAGAAGGTTGTCATGAACTGTGCGGCATAGAGGATCCACAGGACGATTGTTATTCCGCCTCGATGGTCAGCAAACAGTGTCCGAACGCTGGTGTTCCGATGGGCATCGGTGCCTGCCCCGACGATGAACCTCGTCTCGGGATCCGAAATCGTGCTCCCGGAGATCCTGTTGACGAATGCAGTCGCCTCGCTGTGACGGCCGCGGGTGACCAGGTACTGGACGCTCTCTGGCAGCCACTTGAGAGCCACCAACATGGCCAAGATCGGTAGGAGTCCGCCGGCGACAAACACTGAACGCCAACCGAACGTGGGAATGAGAAATCCAGCCGCGAAGCCTCCGACGAAGCCACCGGCGGCAAGGCCGCTGCCGACCACGGTCACGATCGTTGCCCGCATGCGGCGTGGCGCCATTTCCGACCCGTAGGCGATCAGCGTGGCAGGGACCGCGCCGAGCCCCAGTCCGGCAAGGAACCGAAGGGCGGCCAGCATTTCCACGCTGGTCGATGCGGCTGCTAACAGGGTGAACACCGCGAATATTGCCGAACCGGCAAGGATGATCGGACGTCGGCCAAATCGGTCTGCGAAGGGCGTGATGAGCATCGATCCGACGATGGTGCCGATGAGCCCGGCCACTGTTGCAGGAGTCAAACTCGCTGCGCTGCGCCCCCATTCTTGAGAGATCGCAGGGATGACGAATCCGATGACCAGGGCGTCGAAACCGTCGATGACGGCGAAAGCCAGGCAGATTGCGAGCGACTTTCGCTGCACCGAGGACAGCGGCGAGTCGTCGATGAGCTTTTGTGCATCCACGGTGGGCGAGGGGTCACGCATAGTCATGCATCCTTCGGTCTGAGGAGAGCTGCCAATGAGGCAACGGGAGGTGCTTTCGAGGGAACCATCGATTGCAAGCGGCGCCGGTCGACGCGCTTCGGCCTCGAAGCTTTGTTGCATTCGGTGAATGGTGCGCAGTCGGGAGGTGCGGCGGCGAGTGATTGGTCTTCAGCACGGTTGAGCGCCAAAATGCTATGTGCGGCGAGAAGCCTTCCTCAAGCATGTCGGCCGCCGGTGCGAGACAGGGCCGCCCGTGGTTCCGCGAGGTATTCACATCAATTCGCAGCCGGTGTGGCGCGTCGTCGAGGCAGGGGCAGGTGTGTGGATGGGTATTGCTAGTGCGCGGTGCGTTCGGCGCCGAGAATGAACGACAGGATGGTGGCAGTCTCGTCTCCACGATTGCTCCAGGTGTGGCGGACACCGTTGACGACAATGACGTCACCGCCTTCGAGAACTTGCTCAGTACCATCTTCGAGCGCGAAAGCGACTGCGCCCGAGGTGACTACGTTGATGTCAATGGAATCGGTGGCGTGTGCGGCACCGGAAGGCAGGTCGCCGGCCTTTGTGACTCCATCCTGATCCTGATCCTCACCCCCCACGCTGCGTGGTGGAATCGACCACGACAGCGCCCACGTGCCTCCGGGCATCGGGAACCCGAAGCCGTTCTCGGCGGGAACCTTCGGAGGAATTTGTAAGGTGCTGACGGAGTCGGTGCGCCACACCGACGACAGCATGGTGTTCAGGTTCTGTACTTCATTCAGGTGTTCATCTGACAAGAACACAGCCTCACCGGTGTCGTTGAAACCGGTCACTACTCGTCGAACAGTCATTTTTCTCCGTCACTGCCGTGAAGTCCCATCCGGGAGGTGTGAGTTTTAAGCGAGTCTGTCTCAGAATATAAGTGACGGGCGCCACTCTGTCTAGGTTGGAGTTGTGTTCCACGGTCGAAGTCGGTCCAGAGTGCAGTCTGAATAATTCGGGTCCAGGTGAGCGGACGCCGAGATAGTGGAGCAGCGATCCAGCTGAGTGGAGACGTCCCCGTGTTGCGTACCCGCCGGTCCTTTACGACCGAGTGCAGGGGCGGGACCGCGGACCGGACGATCGACTCAGGTTGCACCATCGCCAACGTTGGGTGTGAGCGCGGGGTGAAGGGGAACCTTGGGCGTTGGGTGTCCGACGAACGCCGCGGAATGGAGGCAGTTACCGACCAGGCGATTGCCCCTGAGCAGGGCGGTACGAGACGAACTGCTGTAGTTGCGCGCGAGCCCGCTGGCGAGTTGGTAGCGATACTGCCAGCGGTCCGTGACGGGCGGCACGCCAGTACGAGCTCGATCTCAGACGGGTTGGGCAAGGAGGGTGGTCCAGGCCAGGCACTCGCTGGCTGATCGAGGCAATCGACTGGACCCGGGTCGCGCATATCTGGGGAGCATCCGCGCTTGTCCGCCAGTGCCGCCGAGTGGAACATGCTCGGTCAGGCTCCTCGCGGGCGAAGAAACAAGCCGCTCCCTCGTACCGCCGGCCGCCCCCCGGTGGAGAGGGAGCCGAGGAACTCGAAGGTGTGTTTGCGGCCGACGGACTCCGAGAGGGAGACGGTCAGGTGCAACTCTTCACCAATCGGGACGGGCGCCAGGAAGTCGATGGACAGATTTACCGTCACCGCAGGGCCGCCGGTGAGATTCACCGCAGCCAACCCCATGACGCCATCGATCACGGTGCACAGATGTCCACCGTGGGTGATTCCCGGCAGGCCTGACGATGCCGGTCCGAAGGTGACCGTCGCGACCACGTTCCCTCCGTCCCTGCCAACCGTGGCGCCAAGACCAAACGGATTGGCCGAGCCGGTAGCGGGACACGAGGATGATGCGAACATCCCTTCGTCTCCGTCCTTGTAAGACAGCATTCGCTCCAGGTCGGCTTCAAGTTCGCGCTGGTCGTCGGCGAGTGCGAGAAGTTCGACGGTCGTTTCCCGGAGTTGTTCGACGACCCGTCTCGTGAGATCGGGATCGGAGACTTGCTTGCGTGCCAGTACATGGGACAGTGCTCGTATCGCGGCGGCGACATCCGGGCGATGATCGGGGACGGAGAGCGTTGGATCTGTTGTCATACTAGTTCACCTTGCACTGGACGTGGAGCCGCTCGCGACGGCATAGGCCGGGTGTGGGGCGTTTGACGTCGAGAGAGTGGCCCCATAATATTTTGAGACGAGTAAACTCAATTATAGATTATCGCTGCGTGAGCGATCCGCGCGACGGCGGAGGCCGTCGTCAGATGGCATTCGGTGGCGTGAAGGGTGGTTCATCAATGAGTCTTGACCGGAACCTTACCGGCCAGGTGGCCTTCATTACTGGAGCGGCGCGCGGGCAGGGGCGTAATCACGCTGTACGGCTAGCCGAGCGTGGGGTCGATATCATCGCCGTCGACATCTGTTCGGACATCGAGTCGGTGCCGTATACGTTGGCGACCCCCGCTGACCTGAAGGAGACTGTGCGTCTGGTGGAAGCGACCGGACGGCAGGCATATTCGACCCAGGGCGACGTTCGGGACCTGGCGTCGATGGAGGTCGCGGTACGCGAAGGTGTCGCGAGGTTCGGTCGGCTGGACATGGTTATAGCCAACGCCGGAATCTCTAGTCCCGCACCCACGTTGGACATGAGTCCACAGGCGTGGAGCACCATGCTCGACGTCAACCTCACCGGTGTGTGGAATACCGCCCGCGCCGCCGTCCCCACGATGCTGGAGAGCGGGCGTGGAGGTTCGGTTGTCATGATCAGTTCGCTGGCATCGATAGTGGCGAACGCGAACACGGCACATTACGCGGCAGCGAAGGCGGGTGTCGTGGCGCTGATGCGGGTTATGGCTTCCGAATTTGCCTCGAAGAAGGTTCGTGTCAACACGATCCATCCGACGACAGTCGCCACCGACATGGTGCTGAACGACGCGACCTACCGACTGTTCCGGCCGGATCTCGAGGCACCGACCCGCGAGGACTTCGCTGTAGCCGCGCGCACACTCAACAAGATGCGAATCACCGCGCTCGACGTCGACGACATCACCGCAACGGTGTTGCATCTGGTGGGGGAGTCCGGGCGCTATATCACCGGACAGACCCTAGTGGTGGACGCCGGCGGAAGCCTGTGATCAAGCTCGCCACTGTCGCGTGAGCGCCACGACACGATCGATCGAACAGTGACCACGACAGCCGTCTACGTCGATAATTCTAGGAGTGCAGGTGACCTCAGATTCTACTGATACGGTGCCAAAGCCTGCGCGGGAGCGCACCGTTCCCGCGGCATTCGGACGAGCGGTTGCACTATGGGGTGACCAAGTCGCGTTTCGGTCCCTGGGTGACGCCGTAGCGTTGACCTGGTACGAGGCCGAACGTCGGGTGAGGGATCTCGCTGCAGGACTTGCTGCACGCGGACTCTCCTCGGGTGACCGCATCGCCATACTGTTGCCTAATACCATCGAGTGTCACCTGCTCGACCACGCCGCCACGCATCTCGGTGCGGTGCCCTTCGCGATTTTCAACAGTTCCTCTCCCGAGCAGATCGCTTATCAAGTCTCCACCGCCAAGGCGACTATTGTGGTGACTGACGTCGCGTTCCTCGAACCTGCCACCCAGGCGCTCGACCTCGTAGGAAAACGAGTCGAGCTCGTCGTCGCAGGTGTCGACTCTGCGGATGGGCTGGCGCAACTCGAGAGGGACGGCGCCACGGATACTGAGTTCGATCTCGCGGCTCGTCGCGCCGAGGTTGGCGAGGACGACTTGGCCACACTCATCTTCACGTCCGGGACCACTGGGAAACCGAAGGCGGTTGAATGGACGCACCACGGGGTGATGTCGCAGCTGCGTGCCTTGGAGGAGTCCATCCCGCTGTCGCGCGTCGGGATCGTATCGTTCTTGCCGCTGGCGCACTCTGGTGGGCGCACCAACGCCCTGTACGGATCCTTGGTCCACGGCGCGACCGTGACCGAGTGCCCTGACATCTCACGGTTGAATGAGTGCATGCTCGACGCGCGTCCCGACACACTGTTCTCAACTCCCCGCGTGTTCGAGAAACTGCGTGCCGCAATCGAGACGCTAGTCGAGGCGGAACCCGAGCCGCGGCGGGACATGCTGCGCAACGTGATCGAGATCGGCATGCGCAGGGGCCGACGTGACGATCGCGCAAGCGGCCCCGAGGTCGAGGAGCTGACTCCCGAGCAGCTCTCATTCCACGAGGCGTCTGTGGCAGAGTTCTCGCCCATCCTGAAGAATCTAGGGCTGGACCGCCTTCGGTCTGCGTTCGTTGGTGGGGCTCCCTCAGCACCTGAACTGGTTTACTTCTTCCGGGCGATCAGCGTGCCGCTACTCGAGGCCTACGGTTCGACCGAGACCGGGCAGAACATCTTCAATCGGGTCGACGATTTCAAGACCGGCACCGCGGGACGGGCGTTGCCGGGTGTTGAATTGAAGTTGGCGCCGGATGGTGAGCTTCTGGCACGGTCTGAGATGAACATGCGGGGTTACCTGGACCGACCCGAAGACACAGCGGCTGCCCTCGACGGCGAGGGGTGGGTGTACACGGGTGACATCGCCAGGATCGACGGTGACGGGTTCGTCACGATCGTCGACCGGAAGAAAGAGCTCATCATCAATTCGTCCGGCAAGAACATGTCGCCGGCATTCATCGAGTCCACAGTGAAGGCGGAGAGCTCACTGATCGGCCAGGTCGTCGCCATCGGCGATGGCAGGCGTTACGTCACAGGATTAATCACGCTCGAGCCTGAGGCACTACCGCGGTTGGTCGATCGGTACGGCTTACAGGGTACGAGCCTCGAGGACATGGCGAGGCATCCTCAGGTGTTGGACGAGGTCGGTCTAGCAGTCGATCGGGCCAATCGCCGGATGAACAGCAACGAACAACTAAAGAAGTTCGTCATCGTTCCCGAAGTGTGGTCGCCTGACGGGGACGAACTGACGCCGACGGGAAAACTCAAGCGTCGCGTTGTCCACGACAAGTACGCGACCCAGATCGAATCACTTTACCGCTAGGGTGGAGTGCAGAATTCGTGAATATCGATGTGTTGGTCGATTACTCGAAAAACAGTCATTTCGAATTTCACTGATCGTCAGCTCGCCAGACGCTGCGATTCCCGCTGGGGCCGGCTCGAGCGGCGGGCTGCGATCAGGGTGCGCATCGTCCGTGCTGGGATTCATTCCTGCGGTAACGGCACTCGACCTATCGTCCCCGCTACCTCATCGTGGTGGTGAGGTAGCGGGAACGAAGAGCGTCGACCATTTCGCTGCTGAGACCGTGCGCCCTCAGCAGTGCTGCCGAGCCACCGTGCTCTGCGCCGAGGCGGCGTAGAAAGGCCGACATGACCTCCGGTGCGGCACCACCCCAACGGTCGGCGATTGCTCCGATCCGCTGCTGATACAGAGTCAGGCGAGCCAGCTCGCGGCGGGTTCGAGCGAGTTCGTTGGCAGATCGGGCGTAGTCTTCGACGATAGAACGGTGCTCGACTCCGAGCACGTCCAGGAGACAGGCGACCATGATCCCGGTGCGGTCCTTACCTCCAGCGCAGTGGATCAGAACTGCCGCGGCGTCGTGTCGAGCGATGAGTTCGATGCCCCGGATCACTGCATCGATGGAGCGCAGTAGGTAGATGAGGTAGGACGAGGCAATCTGCTCGGCCGGGTCTCCTCCCTCACCCGGCGGCTCGATTTCGGCAAACGGCAAGTCGTGGGAATTCACGTCCGGCCGACGGGTCCAGCTGCCCGGGTTGATGATCGTTTCCCTGGGGGCACGAAGGTCGATCCTGGTGCGGATCCCCAGTCCGTCCACGAGCAGATCCACTTCGGCGGCGGTGAGCAGGCACGGATTCGCGCTACGTATCAGCATGGTGTGGACCGTCTCTGTGCCGGAGGTGGTCGGCAGGCCTCCAAGGTCGCGAGCATTGCACAAGTGTGATGTATAAGCCGTGAAACGGGCGGGTCCGCCGGGGTAGCCGGATGCGGGTGTGCCGATGGAAGCTCCTGGTGTGCGGGCGGAATGTGACGAATTCGTTGACGGCATCGCATACCCCTTCTATATTGAGACGAGTTATTTAAAAATAGATCGTAACCGGCTCGGACGCGCCGGTGAACCTGAACGGAAGTCGACGAGGTGGCCGATGCAGTTCACATATGAACTCAGTGAGTGCTCTCAGGACAAGGCCCCTGAGATTGGTGGGAAGGCGCTTGGGCTTGGCATGCTCTGGGGGCTGGAACTCGATGTTCCACCCGGATTCGTCATCACGACCGCGGCATACCGTGCGAGCGTGAGCCCGGACCTGATCGACGAGTTCAACCGCATCGCAGCCAGCGCGAAAACCGTCGAGGAACTGCAGCTGGCGTCCAAACAGATCGCCGAACACTTCAGCGCGGACCTGATCGCCCCGGAACTGCGGGCCGAAATTCTCGAGCGTTACGCCGCGATCGCCGACGGCAACAGTTCCGTCGCGGTGCGGTCGAGCGCAACCGCAGAGGACCGTGCGGACGCCTCGTTCGCCGGACAACAGGAGACCTACCTATGGGTGCGGGGCGCCGACGATGTTCTCGACCACGTTGCTCGCTGCTGGGCCAGTCTGTACACCGCGCAGGCGATCAGCTACCGCCGCCGACTCGATGACGAACTCGG
Source organism: Rhodococcus sp. IEGM 1305 (assembly GCF_030058635.1). Lineage (NCBI taxonomy): Bacteria > Bacillati > Actinomycetota > Actinomycetes > Mycobacteriales > Nocardiaceae > Rhodococcus > Rhodococcus sp. IEGM 1305. The sequence continues at coordinate 35,637 of NZ_JASHKX010000038.1, read as the reverse complement.
CGGGCTGGCGATGGCCGTGGTGGTTCAGCAGATGGTCCCCGCTCAGGCGGGTGGCGTAATGATGACGATTGACCCCGCAACCGGGAACTCGTCTGCGGTATATGTGGAGGCCGCGCTGGGTCTGGCCGAGGGTGTGGTCAGGGGCGATGTCATCTCCGACAGTTTTTGGGTCGACCGCAGCACGAGTGATGTCCGCAGTGACATCCGTGTGAAGGACGCGGCGCACGTGTTCGACACTGAGGTGGGCCGACCGGTTGTGCGTCCGGTGACCGAAGAAGCGGGACGGCGACCCGCGATCAGCGACGATGAGGCACGGAAACTTGCAGCGATCGGCATGCGAGTCGAGGTAGCGCAGGGGATCGCACAGGACATCGAGTGGGCTATCGCCGCGGATGGGGACGGGAGGCGGCGCCTCTACTTGTTGCAGGCCCGGCCCGAGACGGTCTGGAGCCGCCTCGACAACGACCCGAACGGAGCGGTCCATCTCGACAACGACCCGCTCGATCCAGGGGAGACGAATCTTTTTCACGGCTCCGCCGGCCGTGACGGCCTCTGGACGATCACCAATATGCAAGAGGCAATTCCCGGGGTCTCCACACCGCTTACCTCTTCGGTCTGGCTCCCGGTGTCAGAGTTCGCCAACCGCAATCACTACCGATTCATCGGCGCGCTGACGAAGGAGGAAGCCAAGATTCCGGCCGACTCCAAAGACTGGGTCGTCGGACTGTTCTACGGCCGGGCAGCACTCCGGCTGGACTACTATGCCTCGTGGGCCGACCGGGTGCCCGGGCTGAGTGGGGAGGCCATTATCGGGCAGTTCTTCTCATCGCTGCCAGACACCCTGACATCCCGGGCGCGACAGCGTAATCGCCTCCGTGCCATACCGCGCCTACCACTTCCGTTCCTGGTGGTTCCGCGACGCATGCGTCAGAACCGCACCGAGGTCGGGAAGTTCTGGTCGGCAGCGGTGAGTGAACTGGCAACGGCCGATCGGGCGCGCGCCGTCGACATACTTGCCGAAGGTGTCGACCGATTCCAGCGGTCGCTGGCATTGCAAGTGAATCTCACGCAAGGTGCCTTCCAGTCGCTGAGCCGAGTCATCCGGTGGCTGTGTAAGGGGACCTCGGTGAACCCGCACGAGCTGGTAGCAGGCTACGGCGGACACGAGGAATCCGCGCTCGTGGACGACCTCTGGGCGTGTTCGCGCCGAGAGCTGACACTCGAGCAGTTCATTCGCCGGCACGGCTATCACGGCTGGAGGGAAGGCGAGCTGTCGAATCACTCGTGGAGAGAAGACCCCTCGATGATCGAACAGCAACTCGGTGCGTACCGGCAACGACCGGACGACGAAGACCCGCGTGTAATGCACTCCGAGCGTGCCGACAAGCGCAGGGAACTCGAGCGGCGTCTGCTCAGCGAGCTGGCATCCACACATCGGATACCGGGCAGGTTTGGCTTGGCGTTGGCGGCCCATTACCTGCCCATGCGAGGGGTTTCGAAGGTCTCGTTCCTGCAGGGCCTCGACGTTGTCCGTGCGGCGGCTCGGCGGTTGGGTGCCCTACTCGCACAGGAGGGGAAGCTGAACGACGCCGAGGACGTATTCTACTTGACACTCGATGAGCTCAAAACCGGTCCTGAGAATTCGAAAGCTGTCGTAGCCGAACGTAAGATATTGCGTCGCCGGTACGAGCAGATAGAGCTGCCCGACGCGTGGCAGGGCATACCGGAACCGCTCGATGCAACCGCTGCTGAGGCCTTGAGTAGCCTCGAGGGAACACCGGCCAGCCCCGGAGTAGTGGAGGGGCGGGCACGCGTCGTACTCAATCCTGCCGATGCCCGCGTGGAGGACGGCGAGATTCTCGTTGCGAGAGACACCGATCCAGCCTGGGCACCGCTCATCTTCCTTTCCTCGGCCCTCGTTGCCGATATCGGTGGAGTGATGAGTCACACCGCCGTGGTGGCCCGAGAACTCGGAATTCCCTGTGTGGTGAACACGAAGGTTGCCAGCCTCCGCATCAAGACCGGGGATCTCATCCGCGTCAACGGCGCGACCGGCCTCGTCGAAATACTGGACTCCTGACCCACTGCTTCCTTTGACCGGAAAACCGCGAACAAGATTCCCAACCACGACTCCAGAAGTCGACAGAAGGAGTGAGAATATTGGCACCGTCAGATACGGCCTCCATCCAGCACGATGAGGCATTGGCCGAGCATTACGAGCGCGACCCGGTGTGGGGTCCCAACAGCTACCCGGCGCTGGCAACCATCGAGGATGGCGCTCCGCCGTGGAAGGACCACGCCTATCTCGCGTTCTGGGATCAGGACCAGGAGATCTACGGGTTCTTCCACTGGAACTCGTCACCGAACCACCCGACCACGAAAGCGCAGCTCAACCTCTCCGTCGGTGGTCAGCAGTTCGATCTCAGGGAAGAGCTGCCTGCTCGGTCGGACCGGTTCATGAGTGAGTCGATCGAGTTCGATCTCAAGGGGTCGGTCAAGGTCACCCATCCCGAGGTCCAAGGCGACCTCACACTCACGGCGCGGCGTCAGCCGATCAACTTCGGTCCGGGTGGATCGATTCCGAAGTATGGCGACCAAGAGCCGTTGCAGCACTTCCAGCACCCGCTTTCGATGACGGGCACCCTCACGTTCCGAGGGAAGACAATCGATCTGAATGCCACCGGGTACCGCACACGTACGTGGGGATACCGTGACGACTCGGTGCAATTCCCGGAGTACTACTACCTGTGGGCGACCTTCGACGATTTCGAAATCGCGGTCATCAAACATATGCATCCGGACGGTATCGCCCGGGCCGGCGGTGGTCTCGTCGACGACAACGGTGTGGTAGCGGTACGCGAGGTCCATATTCCCAAGGACGCAGCAGGATTCGCGATCGAGACACGCTACGAGCTTGCCGACGGGCGCGAATTGATCATCGATGGCCAAGAGCGGTTATGGAGCGGATGGTGCCCGATCGGACTGCCCCGGCGTGAAGGGCCGACCTTCGCCGCCTTCGACGAGATCCTTCGACTCCGCACCAGCGACGGCAAGGTCGGCTTCGGGCAATCGGAATACGGCTACATTCGCCGTGTCCACTGAATCGAACCCGGACCCAGGCGTTCCCGGCAACCGGTCGGAGTCGCGCGTCGCGGTTCTGACCGGTGCGTCGGGGGGGCTCGGTCGCGCGACCGCGCGAGCCCTCGTGGACATGGGGTTCAAGGTCGCGTTGGTTGCCCGCGACGCAGGTCGCCTCGATGCTCTGGTTGCAGATTTGGGCGCTGAGTCTGCACTGGCCGTCAGCGCTGACATCTCAGTATGGTCCGAAATCGACAATGCGATGGCATTGGTCGCAGAGCGCTGGGGACGGATCGATCTTGTGATCGCCAATGCAGGGGTGGCCGGCACAACTTCCTTCGTATCCGATCGTGGTCTGCATCCCAGTGAGTGGGCAGACATGGTCCGCACGAACGTTCTAGGGACAGCGCTGACCGCTCGAGGGGCGATGCCGCACCTGCTCAGGAGTTCGGGACAATTGATCCTGATTGGATCCGTCGCAGGCACCATCACTCGTCCCGGAAGCATGTACTCGGTGACCAAGTGGGCTGTTGCGCAGCTTGCGGAATCGATCCGGGCGGAGACTACGAACACGGATGTACGCGTTTGCCTTCTCAATCCTGGGGTTATCGACACAGACTTACTGAGGGAGGACCTGCGCAGCCAGCCTTCATTGGCCCCGGACCAGCTGGCGCGGGTGCTGACAGATGTTATCGAACAGCCCTATGAAATCAACGAAATCACCATCCGGCCGCGCGGCGCGGCGCATTGATACTGCATCTGTCTCCTCAGTCCTTTTGGCTCAACGGCCCTGGGGTGAACAACAGGTGGCTTCAAGCCGGTGTGGCACGGTGACGGTATGAGAAACGTCGCCGATCCGGTGTTGCTGGCTGACGGCGTACAGAACGGCGGCAGCTGAGAAGTACATCCAGGCCGGAAGGGGTGAATACCGCTGCTGCGGTGACGCGATCGTGGTCCCGCGCGCGATCGAACGCGGGACCACGATCGTCTTCGTCAGCGGGGTCAGGCTCTTGCGCAGCTTCTGTTGCCGGCGATCTTCGTGTGTCCGTTGGAGGCGCCGCCTGGATGCGGAAGTTGGGTTCGACGACGTCACCATCCCCGAATCGGCTCTAGTCGGCGGCAGGGATGAGGCCGGCTACCGCGCCGCCATGACGTCGCTCGCCCGGGGCCGGGTGCACATCGCGGCCCTCGTCGTCGGTAGCGCGCAGCGGGCGCCGGACGAGTCCGTGTCGTTCGCGGCGATCACGAAGCAGGGGCGGCACCCCGCTCGGTGACTTCCAGTTGGTGCAGGCCATGCTCGCCGACCTCATGCGGGTCGACGGCGTGAAGCTGGTGATCAACCACGGTCTCAACAAGGTTCGCTTCCCCCAGCCGGTGAAGGTCGGGGCGAAGGTGCGGGCCGGTGGCGAGATCGTGTCGTTCGAGCACACGAAGCAGGGCGCGCAAGTGGTCGTCAAATACACCATCGAGATCGAGGGTGCGGACAAGCCGGCGTGCGTCGCCGAAACCGTCCGCGTCGTGGTTGCCTGAGACACAAGGAAAGAACACATGCGAAGAGCAGCACTGGTCGCCCCGTCCGTACCGCGGTCGGCCGTTTCGGCGGCGCCCTGCGCGACGTCCCGGCAGAGACGTTGGCCGCCAAATGTTCAAGGAGACCGTGGCGCGGTCCGGGATCAGCCCGATCCTCATCGAAGACGTCGTGATGGGGTAGTCGTACGCCAACTCCGAGGCCCCATGTATCGGACAGTGCGCCGCCCTTCAGGCAGGGTTGCCGGTCTCCGTTGCCGGCCTGCAGACCGACCGCCGGTGCGGCACGGGCCTGCAGGCCCTCGTGACGGCGTCGATGATGGTGCAGACCGGCGCGGCTGACGTCGTGCTCGCCGGCGGTGTCGAGTCGATGAGCAACATCGAGCACTACACCACCGGTGCCCGCTGGGCACCCGCGCGGGATCCCTCAACCTCTACGACCGTCTCGACCGCGGGCGGGAGCGCTCCCGGCAGGAATGGCGGTTCAGGAGGATCAGCGGAATGATCGAGACCGCGGAAAACGTCGCGTCGCGGTGCGGAATCAGACGGGAAGAATCCGACGCCTTCGCGGCCGAGAGCCACGCCAAGACCCACGCGGCTTGGGAGGCCAGCAAGTTCGACGACGAGGTGATCGAGGTCAAGATAACCGATCGCATGGGCAAGCTCTCCGTCGTCTCGCGGGACGAGAGTATCCGTCCCGACACCACGGCGGAGTTGCTGGCGCGGCTGCGCAGTGCGCTACCGGACGGTGTCGTCACCGCGGGCAATGCGAGTCAGCAGAATGACGCGGCGTCGTCGATGCTCGTCATCGCCGAGGATCAACTCGGCGAACTCGGGCTCGGAGCCGATGGGTTTCCTCACCGGGTGGGCCGCTGCCGGGTGCGAACCGGGACTGATGAGGCTCGGGCCGGTCGCGGCCGCGTCGAAGCTGTTCCGCAGGACCGGCGCGAGCTTCGACGACTTCACGCTGATCGAGCTGAACGAGGCTTTCGCGCGCCAGGTGCTCGGCGTTCTGAAGGAACGAGGATTCGAGGACCGGGACCGCCTGAACGTTAACGGGGCCGGGATCTAGCTCAGATCTAGCGCGGCCACCCGATCGGCGCCACGGGCGCGCCAGTCGTAATAGGTCGATGACGCGATATACAGGACCCGGAATACGAGAGAAGATCGGGAAGAAGTCATGGGCGTCGATGAACCTCGTGACCCCCACCGGGTCGGGTCGATCTCAGGCCGGTGATCCGGCGGCTGGCCGAGCAGTTGAACGTGCAGGCGTTGCGGTACTGGATCCGTCGGGCCGAGGCTGATCACGGCGAGCGTGACGATCGGACGTCGACGTCGATGTTGGAGGAGTATCGGCGGCTGGCGAAGGAGAACGCGGAGCTGCGCCGTGTCAAAGATGTGTTACCGGGGGCGAGTGCGTTTTTCGCGTCCGACGGCTCCGACTCCCGATACAACCGCACCGCACGATCCGCAGCTCCGGCGGATACTTCCTCGTCCCCACAGCGACATCCTCCTCCATCTATCCAGGATCAAACCTGGCTCGGATGTCTCCGGGAAGCGGGGGCGGTTCACTTTGAAGTGTCTCTTCTCGCGACCCGGGCTCTGGACCCCAGAGGGCGGGGTAGGGCACGATCGGCGATGAGGTGGAAGCCTGCCTTGAATGCCTTGGCGATCACTTTCGAGGGACGCATCAAGTAACCGATACCAGGCCGGATCCACCGTTTATCGGACCTCCCGGTACCGCGGCCAATCACTTCCTGCGCCGGTGCCGGGCCGTGAAGATGGTGCCGTTCGACGAGCACCTCGCCGAGGGTTCGGTGGTGGATCTGAATCTGCTTCGCCCAGCGACGCGGAAGGCGTTCGTTGAACTCGCGGCGATGGTCGCGGACGACTTGCCGGAGTCGGCAGGCAGGCACGCTGTCGCGGAATGGCGCTAGCTAGCCGCCGACGGGTTCGAGCCGTACCGGATCGACACGCATCCTACGTAAGGACAAGTTCATGATCGCAACCCGAAATTACCACACCCGAAATCATCGAAGTGCAGCTAGCAGTCAATGATTCGGCTGGACTCGGCCTACTGCGATGAGTGCGATCGAGTGGGGAGTTCTTCACGGCTGTGGTCCGAGTTTGATGCCCAGGATGCCGGTTGCCTACGGAATCGAAGAACTTGGGTAAGGCGACGTCAGCTTACTTCCACGGTCCGGTCGAATTGCTCGGGCATGGGCCTTCGGGGCGACGCTCAACTCTCGCGGTAGTCGGTGGTCGGCCGACGATCCTGAAATCACCTGTTCGCCAGGTTGGGCCGAGCCAGTGCCGCCGCGATTGCATCGATCCTTCAACGCTACGAGACCTCACCTACTACAGATCCGGAGTTGGTAGATCTGACCGATACATCCGAGTTCGCTTCTGGCCCACCGGTAGAGGCCTTCAGAGTGCTTCGCGAGTATGATCCGGTGCATTGGAATCCACCACCTCCGGAGTGGGCCGAGTGCGCGGAGGATGGTGCAGGATTCTGGTCGTTGACACGTGCTGGCGATATCGCTGCCGTGGCCTCTCAGCTCGAGCTGTTCTCTGCTGACCGCAGCTGGTACCTCAATTACGAGACCGATGGCATGACGCCCCTCGAGGCCCTGAGCACGACGTTGTTGGGCATGCAACCGCCGAGGCATACGCAAGTTCGCTCCCTTCTCGGCAAGGCGTTCGTACCTCGCACAGTGTCGGCGCTCGAGGGGCAGATTCGTAGCCTTACGACCAAGCTGATCGATGGCGTCATCGAGCGCGGGGAATGCGATCTTGTCGCCGACATTGCGGTTCCACTTCCGATAGTAGTCATTGCCAAATTGCTGGGGTTCCCGGACGAATCAGTCTCACTTTTTCACGACTGGAGTCTGCGCTTCGTGGCAACGCAAGATCCCGAGGTGCGAGGTGGAGGCGCGGAAGAAACGGCGAGGGCTCTGGAGGAGATTTCCGCCTATGTCAACGAGATCGCCGATCTGCGCCGCGACGACCCGCGCGACGATTTGCTCACTGTACTCGCACATGCCGAGATTGACGGGGCCAATGGACGCCGCGGCGATCGGCGGAATGGTCATCCAGCTCATCGGTGCCGGGAACGAGACGGCGCGAAACACGTTGAGTATCGGGGTAATGAGTATGCTTGAACGTCGCGAACAATGGGAGCTCTTGACCGCCGACCCAGCATTGGTCGGTGTGGCGGTTGAAGAGATGCTGCGCTGGGTGTCACCCGTCTACTACATGCGAAGGACCGCGACGTCCGACACCGAGATAGGGGGGAAAGCGATCCGTTTGGGAGACAAGGTGGTTCAGTGGCTCGCTGCTGCAAACTACGATCCGGAAATGAATGAGCGGCCCGAAATGTTCGACGTCACCCGCGGTCGCGTCCGTCACTACGCATTCGGTGCCGGCGGGCCCAAGTTCTGTCTCGGGGCGGGACTGGCTCGACTCGAGTTGCGAATTGCACTAGACGAGCTCATCCGGCGCGTTCCCGACCTCGAGGTCGCCGGCCCCACTCGGCGTATGCAGTCAAATTTTCTGAACTCGCTGCTCACTTTGCCCGTCAGCTTCAGTGCGGGCCAGCCCCTCGATGCCGGGCCTTCGGCAGCTCGATCCTGACACACTCGCCGGCGGTTTGGCACACGTCGCGCAAGGTCGCGGCGGTAGTGGCGGCCGGGTCGCGGCGCAGGCCTGCGCCGAAGGGTCGCAGGGCCGAGTTTCGGTCGGCGTCGACGGAAGTCGTCCGGGTCGCGACGTCTGTCCTCGGCCGCCGGTCATGACCTTGGCGGAGTCGTGCAGCAACTGCCGAGTGATGGGCAGGTCGGCATTGTGTTCCGGGATCGGATCGAACTGGGCCACTTCGTGATCATCGGTGGGGCTGTTCGGAACGGCGCAACCTTAGTGGCTCGCGATTCTGCAGGTAGCGGCGAATGGTCGTGACGATTCGGCGGCACCCGATGGATCCTATGGGCGAGTCCGCTGGTAGTCAGTCCACCACCGCCGGGTCCACGTACGGTGGCAATACCGTGACGTCGGCGATCCGGCGAATTACCGGTTAAGTTGATTCGTCCCAGAAACCTATCGAGCCGTCCGGGCGTCGTCTACGGGGTGAGGTCCTATCCCTCAAAGCGCTCCACGTAAGGGTCTGGACAGGCGTGTCGTGGATCACTTACATTGTGAGACGAACAAGCTGAAAATCACAATGCCCGTCTCTCGTCTTGTGCAGTTCCGGCGTGATCGTCGAGCAATGCGATATGCCGAAAAACCCATTTTCGCAGTGGATTCAGGTCCACGAACATCTCGAAGGGCAAACTGATGCTCTCCTCTCGAACTGTCGATGTGCAGGAACTTATCGACGACTCGGTTCCCACATCGTCGCGGGCTGGCGGGACGGCTCCGTCGTCATCACGAGCTCGTTGGCCGCCCTGCGCCCGAACGGGAACATCGCTCACTACTCGGCGGCCAAGGCCGGTTTGGTGTGTTTCATGCGTGTTGTTGCATAGGAACTCGCGCGCCGAGTGGAATCCGGTGTCAACACCCCATCCGACCACTGTTGCGACCGAAAATGGTTCTCAACGATGCAACGCATGGCTGTTCCGGCCTGAGCTGGAAGGACCGACGGGAGTCGATTTTGTCAAGGCGGCGAGCACCCTGAACGCGTTGCCCATTCCATTGACGGAGTCCGCGGACATCTCCGCTGCCGTGCTCTACCTGGTCGCTGCCAGCGGGCGGGAAGTCTCGGGGACCATCCACTTGGTGGATGCCGGCGGCGCGCTCTGACACACACCCTTCGACCAGCAGCGCAACAGGTCGACCTACAGAAGAACGGAGTCAACGATGAGTACTCGCAGAGTGGTGACCGGTTTCGACGAGAACGGTAAGTCGGTCTTCGTTTCCGACAACCAGCTCGAGGGACTACCGTCCACGAATACCACCCTGTCCTCGGTGTGGCGGACGGCCAGCGAACTGCAGATCCCGCCGAAGGTACCCGTCGAAGACGGATTCGGATTCCCCTCTCCGGGAGGCACATGGGTTCTCGCATGGACGATCCCACCCCACAGCACCGCGGGGGAGGATCGGGCCGGGGTGACCAAGGCCGGTGAGATGCCCTCCGGCGGTGCACATGCCACCGATTCGGTCGATGTCAATGTGATCGTCTCGGGATCGGTTGTGTTCGAGCTCGAAGATGGCTCGGAGCGGGTGCTCGAGGTCGGTGACACGATCGTCGTCAACGGTGTCGTTCATACGTGGCGCAACCGCGGCGACGAGACCGCGACGCTGCTGTCGGTCATCTTCGGCGCGGAACGCCTCACGAACTAACCGGAAGATCTGTTCGAATGTCGAGCCAACCGAAAAGGAAAGTGATCAAGACAGTGGCAGGACGGGTAGAAGACAAGGTTGCATTTATCACCGGAGCCGCACGCGGCCAGGGCCGAGCCCATGCCGTTCGACTGGCCGAGGAAGGCGCGGACATCATCGCATTCGATGCGTGCGCGCCAATCGAGACCGTCGACTACGCAGCGTCGACGCCGTCGGACCTCGCTGAGACCGTGCGCAGCGTCGAGGCGCTGGGACGCAAAATTGTTCCAGTGCAAGGCGATGTCCGGAATTTCGAACAGGTCCGGCAGGGGGTCGAGGAGGGTGTGGCGGCTCTCGGCAGGCTCGACGTCGTGGTCGCCAACGCGGGGATCCTGACGATGGCACCCGCCCATGAGTGGACGGAAATTCAGTGGCAGACGATGATCGATGTCAATCTGACCGGGGTGTGGCATACCGCAAAGGCCACTATCCCCACACTGATCGAGCAGGGGGAAGGTGGCTCGATCATCGCGACTAGTTCGACGATGGGCTTGAAGGCCGCTGCCGGTGCCATCGGGTACGTCGCGGCCAAGTTCGGTGTCACGGGGATCGTCAAGAACCTGGCACACGAGCTGGGACCACACCGCATTCGCGTCAACTCGTTACACCCGACGAACGTCGCCACCGAGATGCTGGACAATGCGATGGTGCGGAAGGCCTTCCGTCCAGACCTCGAGAACCCGACCTTCGAGGACGCCGTCAACAGCTACTCGGTTGTCAATATCTGGGACATGCCGTGGGTCGAGACGATCGATGTCGCCAATGCTCTCCTGTGGTTGGCATCCGACGAAGCCCGGTACGTCACGGGGGCGGCGCTGCCCGTTGATCTCGGCGCGAGCGCGAAGTAGCGAAACCGGGCATCGCTGGTACCGAAGCGATTACGCGGTGAATGCCGGTGGGGCCGCTATGCGCGACTGCAGAATTTGAATCCAACCAGACGGAGCGAATCTCATGGAACGTTGGTTATAGAGGACGGTGGGTGGCTGTGATGTATGAATCGAAGGAATGTGAGACCATGAAGGCTTGGCAGTTTGTTGGTGCACGACAACCTTTGGTCCTCGCCGAGGTCGACATTCCTGAGCCGAAAGACGGCGAGATCCTGATCGATATCAAGGCGTCCGGACTTTGTCACACCATGGTTGGCATGGTCGATGGGACCCTTTCGTTCCTTGCCCCGTCCCTGCCTCAGACCCTGGGCGATGAACTCGCCGGTGTTGTGTGTGCCGTAGGTCCCGGAGTCGAGAGCTTCAACGTTGGTGACCGTGTCGCCAATGCCGCGATCGGCCCTGAGACTGCAGGTGTTGGTCGGGACGGCGGGTTCGCCGAGAAAGTAGCGGTCCGGGCCGACCGGGTCGTGCACATCCCGGACGGTGTGAGTTTCACCGAAGCAGCGGCCGCCACCGACGCCGGGGCCACCTCCTACGGCGCGGTGCACGAGCATGGGTGTATTGAGTCCGGCGAGCGCGTGGGTATCATCGGGTACGGCGGACTCGGGTCGATCGCTGCTCGGATTGCGCTGGCTGCCGGCGCCGAGGTGTATGTCGCCGAGGTCAACTCCGAGGCCCGCGAACTGGCCCAGTCGACCGGCGATTACAAAGTTGTCGAGGATGTGCTGGGATTCGAGCCGTTCAATCTCAACGTGATCATGGACTTCGCTGGTTTCGGGACGACGACTGCGGGCGCGGTCGAGGTCATAGCGCCGTACGGCCGGATAGTGCAGGTGGGTACAGGAAAGGCCACGGCTGAGATCTCGGTGCCCTCGCTCATTGCGAAGCACTTGCAGCTGGTCGGCAGCAGCGTGGACAACCCCCGCGCACTCGCCCGAGTATTGGGGCTGCTCGCCGACAAGAAGCTGAGCTTTGACCTCACGGAGATCTCCTTCGATCAGATCGGCGATGGGCTGGTCAAGTTGGAGCGCGGGGAGGTCCGGGGGCGGCTCATCGCCATCCAGGAATGATCAGGGTACGGAAGTGGTACCTGTGTCGTGCGGTTCATCGGCCGAATTGCGGACAAAGGACCTGGTATATCAGCCCGTGCACCGTGTGCCAGGTACTCGGAGACGTTCATCGATGTGATCGACGTGGAGATCCGAGACGGGGGATCTATCAACCGCTCGGCTTGTCGCGAGTGGTGCGACCGTCGACGTAGAACGGGTTAATGGTGAGCGAATGGCTGTCCAAGGTTCAGACATAAACGGCGCCAGTAAGAAGACGGCCGCGACAAAGACGGCCGGGAAGAAAACAGTCGCGAGAAAGGCAACTTCGGAGAAGGCAGCCGTGAAGAAGGCGGTCGCGGCAAAGGAGTCGGCGAAGAAGGAAGTGGCGAGTAAGGCTCCGTGGGAGATTCGTGAGTGGGCGATCGGGGCGGGTCACGAAGTGTCCTCCCGCGGCCGGATCTCGGTGGAAATCGAGCGAGCCTTCCATGATGCTCAGGCCGAGATGCCGGTCGCGTGAGCTGCGACATTGCACTGATGCACAGCGTGGCCATCCTGCCGCGAAGGCTATGAGCCTGTGGGATCATGATCCTCGGCGGTGGGTGGTTGTCCGCGCAGCGGTGCGCGGGGGATGGGTGCGAGGTATCCCGCGCACCTGATTTGACGATTCCCGCGCGGAGTGGAGCGGGTGGGTTGCATATGAGTTGGGGAACCGCCGGTGGCCGCGGTTGCCAAGCCCCTCACTCCCGTCGGAGGCGACGTTACATCTCACATCACCGGACGGGCACCGTGTGAGTGCCCGTCCGATCTATCTACCGCAGCGGTGGCGCGATGAGGTCCTCGGGGAGGGGGGAGTCGTAGGGCTGCTTGGTGGTTCGTTCGACGAACTCTTCCTTGGCGAGTTTCAGCAGCGCGGGATCGGTGAGGAGGTTCATGGCGGTTCCGGCCATGATCTTGCCCGCGTGGATCATGCCCCTGTGTGCGGCGGGGAGTTTTCCTTGCGCGACGAGTTGCCATGAGTGTGCGGGGGTGCCGCGGGTGACGCAGGCAGTGGTGCATTGCACGGTGGGGGTGACCCAGCTGACGTCACCTACGTCGGTCGACCCCGTGAGCACTCGTCGGGGTGCGCCGGCGTCGAAGGTGATCACGCCGTCGTGGAGGGGGCTGTCGCCCTCTTCGATTGTGGTGCCGAACATGTCGATAGGCTTGTCCGTGAGGAACTTCCGTGCGGTTGCTAGATCTTCCTCGTCGAACGGCACCGGTCCGAGCTCGAGGAGCGTGTCCTGCATCGACACTTCCAGCACGGTGTTTCCCAGGAGGTTCGAGGAGCCGCCGTCGATCTCGATCTCCACCGCGGTTTCGGTCATCAGCGCGGCGCCTTCGGCGATCTTGCGAACGCGCGCGAACAACGCACGCATCTCCCGGACGTTCGGCGCCCGCACGACGTAATAGGCCTCGGCGTAGGGTTGGACGACGTTCGCCGAGCGCCCGCCCCCGTCGAGGATGGCGTAGTGGATGCGGCAGTCGGAGTGCATGTGCTCGCGGAGGAAATTGACGCCCACGTTCATCAGTTCGAGGGCGTCCAGTGCGCTGCGGCCGAGTTCGGGTGAGGCTCCTGCATGTGAGGCGACGCCCGTGAACCGCACATAGGACTGCATATACGCGAGAGAGTGGTCGCGCTGTACCAGGGTGCTGTCGCCGGGATGCCAGCAGATCGAGGCGTCGACGTCGTCGAACGCGCCGGCCTTCACCATGAAGGTCTTGCCTGCTGCCGCTTCCTCGGCGGGGCACCCGTAGTAGCGGACGGTTCCCGGTAGCCCGTTCTCCTCGAGGTGGCGTTTGACGGCGGTGGCGGCGAGCAGTGACCCGGCGCCGAGGAGGTGGTGGCCGCAGCCCTGGCCGTTACCCGAGGTGTTGGTGGGGTCGGGGGTGCGTTCGGGGTTGCCGGATTCCTGGCTGAGTCCGGCGAGCGCGTCGTATTCTCCCAGAATGGCGATGATGGGTACGCCCGAACCGGCCTCGGCGCTGAATGCGGTCGGCACGCCACCGATCGCCGGGGTGATGCGGAACCCCTCCGAGCGTGCCAGCTCGATATGGTGTTCGGCGGATGCTGTTTCTTCCCAACGTAATTCGGGGTTGTCCCAGATCGTGTCACTGAGTGCGGTGAACTGGGGTGCGAGGTCGTCGATCAGGTGGGCGAGGTCGTGCGTGCTACTTGTTGTGGTGCTCATTCTTTCTCCTATTGGTGAATCGGAACGCGGCGGCTTTCTGCCGTAGGAAGGCGCTGTGGTCAGTCGAGGGCGCTCCAGTTGGGGGTCGCCTCCGGGCCGCGGTGGGCCTCGTACCAGGCGGCTACCTGGAGGACGGTCAGGTCGCGCCGGCGATCTGCGGCGATCTGCAGTCCGATCGGCCGTCCGTCGTTGGAGAAGCCGCAGTTGATCGAGGCTGCGGGGGTACCTGCGGCGTTGAATGCGGACGTGAAGTTGGCCGGGCCCGCGAACTCGTGGATCATGGGGCTTTCGGCCGGCCCGGCGAGGATGCCGGAGGTGGGGGACAGGACCGCGTCGTAGCGGCCCAGCATGTCCACGGTCTCCTGAACGAGCGGCCCGATCGAGTCGTAGGCCTGCATGAGCTCGAGGGAGGAGAGCGCGCCGATGCGCGACACCGCCTCCACCATCTCCTGATTCGCCTTGGTGAGATCGTCGACGATGTTCTTGTCGTTCATCTGCGCCCACAGATGCGCGGTGAAGAAGGGCATGAATCCAGTGGTCAGGTAGTCCCGGGACAGGTAGGGGTCGACGATCTCCACCTGGGCGCCGGCGGCTTCGAACACCGCGACCGCCCGACGGATCGCCGCGACGATCTCGGAATCGGCGGACTTGCCTTCCACCGGAGCGAAATTGACGCCGATGCGCAGCCCGCGGATGTCGATGTAGAGGTCGGTCCACCGGATCGATTCGTCGGGGAGTGAGCTGTGATCGCGTGCGTCGGGGCGGGCGAGGTATGCCATCGTGTGGGCGGCGTCGCGGACGGTGCGGGTGATCGGGCCGGCGCAGCGGCCGAGGTAGGTGTCGTTGATCGGAACCCGCCCGTAGGACGGCTTGAAACCGAAGGCTGCGTTCATGGCTGAGGGTATGCGGATCGACCCGCCGATGTCGGTTCCGATGTTGACCGGCGCGTACCCGAGTGCGGCGGCGACCGCCGCACCGGAGGAGGAGCCGCCGGTGTTCCACGCGGGATTCCACGCGTTGCGTGCGGTGCCGTGTCGGGACGACACCCCGGACCCGAGGCCGCTGAAGTCGGGCATGCTGGTGCTGGCGACGACGAGGGCGCCTGCCTCCTGCAGGCGGTCGACGACGGGTGAGTTCTCGGTTGCGATCACGGGTTCGCGTGCGGCGGTTCCATACGACTGCGACAGACCGACTTTTGCGGTGTTCTCCTTGATTGTTACCGGGATGCCGTCCAGCGGGCCGAGCGGGGTGCTGTTGCGCCACCTCTCGGTGCTCCGCCGTGCGGACTCACGAGCTTCGTCGGCGTCGATCACGTAGATCGCGCGGTGCCTGTCGTCCTTGGACGCGATCCGTGCGAGGGTCGACTCCAGAGCGTCGAGCGGGGTGAGCGAACCAGTACTGAAGGCCTCGTTGAGGTCGGTGGCGCTCATTGCGTGGATGGTTCGAGTCGGGTCAGGCACAGGGGATTCCTCTCGGTGAAATGGTGAATGGCGGGATCAGACGGGTGCGGGTTCGTTGTCACCGGCGGGAAGCACTGGGTTCTCGGATGTGGTCCGCGGGCGCCGGGAATCGAGGAAGGGGGCCAGGGCGGCGATGGCGATGCAGAGGGCGGCGCAGATCGCCCAGACCGTGGCGTAGGAGGTGAACGACGAAACCGAGCTCGTCTTCTCGCCCACGGTCACCGAGGTGACCAGTGATGACATGAGGAGCGCGAACATTGCGCCGGCAACCGATCCCGCTCCGGTGCGGGAGCTGTTGTAGAGGCCGGAGGCAATTCCGACCGAATCTTCGGGAGCGCGATTGACGATGATCGCCGGCACCACACCCGCGAGTAGTCCGGCGCCGAAGCCCACCAGGAACAGCCAGATGGAGAAGGTGACCACGCTTGCGTGCGCGACAAGCATCGCCACGTACCCGGCGGCGCTGACGAGGGCGCCGAACACGACGGCGAAGCGTGGTGTCAGCGTGCGCGCAATCCGATCGCTGATCGTCGAGGCGATGAACGCTCCGGTGGCAGTAATCGACAAGAGGAGACCCGCGACCGTGGCTGTCACACCGAGGCCGTACCCGTACGCATTCGGATCGGCTCGCGAGAACAACGAGATGGGCGCCTGGGAACCGAACGACTGAGCTCCGAGCAGGGCGGCGATGAGCATCGGGAGAACGAGGCGGCCCTGCTTCAGGACGCGGAAGTCGATGAGGGGGTTGGTCACTCGATTCTCGAGCACCACGAACGCCGCCAGCGTGACCACACCTGCGGCGACGAGAGCGACGATCAGCGGGCTTGCCCACCCGATCGCGTTGCCGTTGGATACGCCGCCCATCACCATGAGCAGTCCGGACGACAGGAGCGCCGCTCCTGCCCAGTCGATGCGCCCCTCCTTGCGGACGGTCGTCTCCTGGACGAGGAAGTGGGCGACCGGGACGCAGATCGCCATCATGATCCCGGGCACCAACAGCACGAGGGTCAGGTTGTCGATGCGGGTCATGAACCAGCCCGCGAGGAATCCGCCGACGATGACGCCGCCGGTGAGTGCTCCGATCAGGCGACCGATGTTGCGTCCCGCCCTGCCTGGATCCCGGTGCCGGACGATGGCGAATTCCAATGGCAGGAACGCGATCAACGGCGCCTGCAGGGCACGGCCGACGAGAAGGACGGCGAACGACGGGGCGAAAGCGACGACGAAGGATCCCACGGCCACTGCCGCTGCGGATGCCACGAGCATTCTGCGATGGCCGTACATGTCACCGAGCTTGGCGATAATCGGCACGCAGGCCACCGATGCGAGGAGGAAGATCGCATTCACCCAGTTCAGCGCTGCTGCCGAGGTCCCGTGTTCCTCTCCGATGCTCGTGAGAAGCGGTGGGTACCACCCCTGCAACAGGCCGCTTCCGAACTCCATGACAATCAGGAATCCGACGGCCGCGGAGGTTCCGGTGGCCCGCCTCGCGCCGGTGTGCGGCGTAGTGCTCATATGTTCCTCCAGCGAAGTCTGTGTGGTGGTCGTATCCTCAGTCCGATTGAAATCCGATAAGTTAAATGTCAGGAAACGATGCAAAATGGCCACCTCGAATCCGGATTCTCTGCGCAGAGACTCCGATCTACGGCTGATTCACGCTCTGCAACTCGAGCCGCGAGCGTCGTGGACCGAACTGGGCCGGGCTCTCGCCACCGATCCGGTCGGGCTCGCCCGGCGATGGGCCAGGATCGCCGATGAAGGGCTTGCGTGGATCACTGGGCAACGTCGGCACTTCCCCGCAGTGGCCATCGTCGAGATCGAATGCGCGCAGGGCAAAGCCGCCGAGACCGCGAGTCTTCTCGCCGACGAAGAGATCGTGCGGACCATCGATCACACGTCCGGTGGCCGCGATCTCGTCGCCGTGGTCGCGGCAGCCGACCTCGAGACGCTGTCGGCGTTCGTCATCGACCGGCTGGGTGACCAGCGTCTGATCACCCACGCTCGCACGCACCTGGTCACCGAGGTTCTCGTGGAGGGCAGCGACTGGAGATTGAACGCCCTCTCCGAGGCGGAGGCCCAACGAGTGCCCCGGGCCAAAGCGCCCCGGCCACGTGCAGCACGCCAGGTTCCCGCCGACCTCGAGGCGGTGATCGTCCGCGAGTTGTACCGCGACGGGCGCACCCCTGCCGGTGACATCGCCGCGAAGGCGGGCGTCAGCAATCAGCGAGTTGCTGATGCCATTGCGACACTTCGTCACTCGGGTGACCTAATTTTGCGGACGGACGTTGCCCGCAGCTATACAGGGTGGCCGATCAACGCCTGGTACTTCGTGCAGGTGCCGGCGTCGTCGATCGATCGGCTTCGGTCGACGCTGGCGCGGCTCGCGGAGGTCCGGCTCGCGGTCACCACCGCGAGCCGCTACAACCTCGTCATGACCCTGTGGGTTCGAGACCTTGCCGACGTCAACCGATTCGAAGCCTTGCTCGAGAAGGTCCTCGCTGGAGCCCGCATCGCCGACCGCGCCGTCGTCATCCGCCCGGCGGTACACCTGGGGCGCCTGTTGGATGTCCGGGGATTCGTCACCGGACTGTCCAGTCTTCATGACGACCCTGCCCCGCCCCGGCCCGGGACGGGGCAGTGAACGCCGAGGATGCGGGGCAGGCGTCTACCGACGTCGGCCGGTAACAGCTCGACTCGACGTCAGCCGACTGTGCTGTGTCCCAGTGCGTCGATGGCCGCGGTCACCTCGGGCACTGCGGCGGTGACGTCTTCGAGGCCGGGCACGGAGCGGTAGCTTGCGCGCACCGCCCCGCCGGTGCAGTCGTACTCGACGATGCCGGGTTGGTGGAGCGGCCCGGGAAGGGATTCACCCTCGCCGGCGACGAATCCGGTGGACGGCGCCCAGCCCTCGCGCACCCCGTCGCGGACGGTCTGCCGGTAGCAGTGCAGGTGCCCGCTGCCGACGGCGGCGAGTGGCATCTTCCCGAGGGCTGTGAGTAGCCGGGTACGGGAGTCCCCGATGTCGACGGCGTGCCCGACCGGCTCGTCCAGCGCTTTCCGGATCGGCTTGTGCAGGAATACGATCACCCGCTGCGAGTCAGGGACGTTCTCGGCCGTGTCTTCGATTCAGGCCCCCTGCCTGGTCACCTGGTCGAGACCGGAACCGAAGAGTTCGCTGTTCAGCCCGAGCACCGTCCAGTCGTCGACGTCGTGGCGCCAGTGATCGGGTCCCCACACCCTCTCGAAGGCGGCGACCCGGACGTCGGTTACGCCGATTCCCTTAGGAAGAGTTCGCGGTGAGTACCGGCATGCCCGTTACCTTATTCACGGTCCTTCACAGAAGGGCTACGGTCGCCAGACCCGGTATGACTCCTTGCCCCTGTCTCTCGCATGATCCGGGGGGTGGTGTCGCCGGGTGTGGTGGCGTCGACGGACCGCTAATAGGGACACGGCCAACCGAAATTGGGTAGGTCTCTTTGTAACGTGGGTGCCGGGCGTCGATGCCGGATCGGCGACCGGCCGACCGAGACACAAGGGACGACCCCTGAATGGACTCGAACTATGCGGTGTACTGCGGCATCGACGTCGGCAAAGGCGAACACCACGCCGTCGGACTGACCGCCGCCGGAAAGAAGATCTACGACAAGGCGTTGCCGAACGACGAAGCGAAGCTGCGGGCGGTCTTCGACCGCCTGGCCAGCCACGGATCGGTGCTGGTGGTCGTCGACCAACCCAATACGATCGGCGCCCTGCCGGTCACCGTGGCCCGCGTAGGCGGCCACGAGGTCGGCTACCTGCCCGGACTGGCGATGCGCCGCATCGCCGACCTGTACCCCGGACAGGCGAAAACAGACGCCCGAGACGCGTTCATCATCGCCGATACCGCCCGCACCATGCCGCACACCCTGCGCCGGGTCGATACCGGCGACGAGGCCCTCGCCGAGCTTGAGGTCCTCGTCGGATTCGACGACGACCTTGCCGGTGAGGCCACCCGGGTCAGCAACCGCATCCGAGGCCTGCTCACCTCCATCCACCCTGCCCTTGAGCGGGTCCTCGGCCCCCGCATAACCCATCCGGCGGTGCTCGAGATCCTCTCCCGCTGCGGCGGGCCGGCCGGAATCCGGCAGGCCGGCAAGCGCAAGCTCACCGCGATCGCGGTCAAGCACGCACCCCGAATGGGCGCCAGGTTGGCCACCGACATCCTTGCCGCCCTCGACGAGCAGGCCGTGGTGGTGCCCGGCACCGCGGCCGCCGAAACCGTTCTCCCCAAACTCGCGGATTCACTGAAAGAGACCCTGTTACAACGCAAAGCGGTCGCCGCGGACGTGGAGAGGGCCCTCGATGACCACCCTCTTTCCCCAGTCCTGACCTCGATGCCCGGCATCGGCGTCAGGACAGCAGCTCGGATCCTGATCGAGGTCGGCGACGGCTCCGCCTTCCCCTCCGCCGCCCACCTGGCGGCCTATGCCGGCATCGCACCGGTCACCCGAAAATCGGGATCCTCCATCCGTGGCGAGCACCCCGCCCGCTCCGGCAACAAGAAACTCAAACGCGCCCTGTTCCTGTCCGCCTTCGCCGCCCTCCACGACCCCACCAGTCGCGCCTACTACGACAAGAAACGGGACGAGAAGAAGAAACACAACGCGGCCCTGATCTGCCTCGCCCGACGCCGCTGCGACGTCCTCTACGCCATGCTCAAGAACAAGGAACTCTACCGGAATCCAACCCCCTCAGCGGCTTGACGAAAACCATAGGGACACCCCCCGGATTCGCCGACGATCCCCGCCGGGACGGTGACCGCCCACGATGTGATCGACGCCTTCGTCGCCACTGGCCTGCCCACCAGCGACCGTCAGAATCGCACCATCACCGCGGGCTGCGAGGATCTGAAATGCGCTCAGATGATCGCCGTCGACGAGGTCTCGGTGTACCTGTTCTCCGATGTCGCACAGGCAGCGCACTACGTCGAGGCCTTCGGCGCGGACAAGGTGTACCAGCACGGGCTGCTCGCCATCCGCTACAAGCGGGACGGCAAGCACCCCATCGACGATGCATTGATCCCACAGTACAACGCCACCCTCGACGCCGTCGTCAGCGTCGGGTAATGACATCGACCACATTCCGGGCGAAAGCCACTCACCCCGTGAGTGATTGAACTGCCGACGTGGAAGACGATGACCGACAGCGCCTGTGCTCGGGGCGGTGCGCGGCGAAGTGGAGGAGGCGTGCGGATGCCGAAGCGGCTGGCACCGGACGCAGCTGTTGAGCGGATGCGTGCCGCCGGGGCGGAACCACTGGGCCCGTACCCGGGGGTCGACGCGCCGTGGCGATGCCGCTGCGTGTCGTGCGGCACGATCGGGGCTCCACGATTGTCGGCGCTCAGTCCCGGCCGGGGCCCGTGCAAGCCCTGCGGGCGGTTGAGAGCCAACGCCAAGACGCGGACTGACCCAGCTGTCGCCGCCGCGGTAATGCGGAGCGCGGGATTCGAGCCGGTGGGGAACACCCAGGATCCCCGGCGCCATGGCGATGCAAGTGCCTGACCTGCCACAACGACGTCGTCACCACCCACAGCGCCGTCAAGAACACGACAGCGAGTATGAAGCCCTGCGGGTGGGGCTGACTGCATCAGGACTGCTGTGAGGTGTCCTCGATCGGGGACGATGAGGTTGCGAATTTTCAGTCGGCGCAGATCGTTGGAGACGCGTGTGCGGTCCTGTCCGAGCCGCGGTTGGGTGCGCAGGTCCCCGAAGGTGAAGCGACTCGGTGCGGCAGGAACACCAGCAGCGTGGGCCGGCCTACGCACCTAGATGCCCGAGTAGCTCGCGTCCACGGTCCCATTGATTTCGGCCATCTTTCGTGCACCTTGTAGAAGTCAAGGGCTACCGGCACCGGGCCTGCGGCCGATGGGACGGGCTCGCCGACGACAACCGGCCGCCGGTATCACAGGTACTCAGGCGGTTGACGGCGGCAGGCTTCCGTCGGGCGGGGTGACCGGCTCGCACATGCGGGGAATTCCGGATTTCGTCGCCGCTGAGCTGCTACGCGGTCGTTGAGTCGGGTCGGTCCTGAGGTGGGTGTGGGTTGCTCAGGTCCCGTCGGCCGGTACCTGCGCGACCGTCTCCGGGCTTCGGAGGGCGAAGACTTCCGTATCCCGACCGGCGCCGTCGACCGGGTTCTCGATGAGCTCAACAGCCTCGAACGATCGCAGTGCGGCTCCGAACTGATTCCCATCCGTGCATGCCGGGCATCAGGCAGGGAGGTTTCGGGCTGGCCGCGGAGGGCCGGCTACTGCCGCCACGATGGAGTATCGACGGCCTGGCATGAATTCGCCCCGGCGACAGCCGGTCCGCACCACAGCAAGTGCTTACTGGGCGAAACTGGGATCGTCGCGGTGGACCTTGCGCAGCAGTGCATCGAACATCAACTGTTCTGCTCCGCGACCCGTTGCTGCAGAAGGTAGTCGGAGAGTCCAGCCCCCGTGAGATCCTCGAGCAGATCGACCTGATCGACCAGGCCGAACGCGCCTTCGCGGCATTGCTCGGCTGATGCGTCCTACTCGGCGGGTGGTAGCGGTCCGCATACCTCGCGGGCAGCCTGCAGGATCATCTCGCGGAGGAATCGGTGTTCGGGTTCGTGGTCGTAGACGGGGTGCCACCACATGGCTTGCACGAGCGGGCCGAGGTCCACCGGAGGCCGGTGAGCGGTGAGGCCGTCGCGCATGCCTGGGACGTCGAGCAGGCGGCGGGGGACCAGGGCGATCCGATCGCTGCCGACGACGAGACTTCGTACGGTGAGGAAGCTTTCGGTGATCACCTGTGCTCGGGGTTCGATCCCGATCATGCGCAGCTGTCGCGCGGCGGGCGTCGACGCGGTCTGGCTGTGGTAGACGAGCACCCACGGCAGTGTCCGCAGATCATCGACCGTGGGACCGTCGCGCGCGACGCGGTGTCCGTGGTCCGACACGACGACCCAATCGTCGCGAAACACCTCGCTGTTGGGCAGGTCGGTGACGAAGCCGTGCGGGACGAGCATGACGTCGAGGGCGGTGAGCATCTGCTCGGCCCGGGCGACGTGATCAGGGGTGGTGGGCATGAAGCGCAGTCGTGCATGTGGTGCGTGCGCGGTGATCAGATCGGTCAACCGTCGCCCGAGTATGGCCGTGGCGTAATCGCTGACGACGACTGAGAATTCGCGCACGGTGTCGGTGGCCTCGAAGATCCCTCGACTGCCGAAGACACGCTCGACGCCGGCCAGGGCCAACCGGGTGCGCTGGCGCAGATCCACACCGAACGGCGTCAGCTGATATCGGTTGCCGACCCGGTGGAGGATCTCGTCCCCGAAATGGCGGCGCAGCCGCGCCAGCGCGGCCGAGACCGCCGGTTGGGTGACGCCGAGCTGTTCGGCGGCCCGGGTGACGCTCTGGTTCTGCACGATCGCGTCGAGCGTGACGAGAAGGTTCAGGTCCAGATTCGCCAGTGTGCGCAAGGGCGGTGTGTCACTCGAGTCGCGACCCTGTCTCGCCGTCACCGAGAAACCTCCACCGCCGAGTTGAACATAAATCCAGTTTATATCGAGCATCACTAATTGCACCTTCCCTGATGGTGGCGCAGGTCTCACAGTGGAACACAACGAAAGCTCGTTCGCCGATACGAACCGTCTCTGGGAGCAACATCGATGCACACTTCTACCGCACGTTCCGTCCTCGTCATCGGAGGCGGCATCTCGGGTTCGGCGGCCGCGATTTCCCTCGCTCGAGCCGGTGTCGGCGTCGATCTGATCGAGGTCAAGGCACGCGCCTCTGCCGTCGGGTCCGGGATCACCCTGCAGGGCAACGCCCTGCGCGTTCTGCGTGACCTCGGGGTGTGGGAGCAGGTCAACCAGAGCGGGTGGGGGTTCGACACTCTGGGAATCCGCGCATCCGACGAGACCGGGGCGCTGATCGCGGAGATCCCCGACGCCCGCACCGGCGGACCCGACCTGCCGGCGACCGTCGGTATGGAACGTCCCCGCTTGGCCGCGATCCTGCACGGCGCCGCCGAGGCCGCGGGAGCGAAGATCCGCTTCGGCGTCACCGCGGTCTCGATCG
Source organism: Rhodococcus sp. IEGM 1305 (assembly GCF_030058635.1). NCBI lineage: Bacteria > Bacillati > Actinomycetota > Actinomycetes > Mycobacteriales > Nocardiaceae > Rhodococcus > Rhodococcus sp. IEGM 1305. Next base: position 11,949 of record NZ_JASHKX010000038.1, on the reverse strand, counting down.
CCCAGGACGACACCGGTGTCGACGTCACCTTCTCCGACGGGGCCCGCGGTCGCTACGACGTGGTGATCGGCGCGGACGGGGTCCGCTCGGCCACACGCCGCGCCCTCGGCGTCGACCTCGAAACGCGACCCACCGGTATGGGCATCTGGCGGTTGGTCTGCTCACGGCCCGCGTCGATCACCCGCACCGACCTGTTCTACGGAGGCGCCGGCTACATCGCCGGATACTGCCCGACCGGTCCGGATTCGATGTATGCCTACATCGTCGAAGACGCCCAGGATCGCTCGTCGCTGACCAGGCAGGAACAGCTCGAGACCATGCAGGCGCTCGCCGCGCAGTATCACGGACCGTGGGACGACATCACCGCCCGGCTCACCGATCCGGACGCCGTGAACTACACCTGGTTCGAAACTCACGTGCTCGAAAAGCCTTGGAACCGAGGGCGGATCGTCTTCATCGGCGACGCCGCGCACGTGTGCCCACCCACCCTCGCCCAAGGCGGAGCACAGGCACTCGAGGACGCTGCGGTGCTGAGCGAACTGCTCACCACCGAACCCGTGGGAGACCGGCTGTGGGAGGCGTTCACCGCCCGCCGCCTGCCCCGCGCCAAGGCCGTCGTCGACGCCTCGGTCCAGCTCGGGCAGTGGATGCTCGACGCCGACCCCGAGGCCGACGTCCCCACCCTGATGCACCGGATCGCCGAACTCGTCAGCACCCCGGCCTGATACCGGGCCTCCTCGGCACCCCCTCACTCACCTTCTGGAGTCTCCGATGACCGATTACGCCTTCACCCACCTCCGGCACGTCGCGCTCGCCGTGCCCGACTACGAGAAACAACTCGACTTCTACACCCACCAGTGGGGCCTGTCCGTGGCCGGCATCGACGGTGACACCACCTACCTGGCCGCCGAGGGCTCCCCCGAGCAGTACGTGGTGCGCATCCGCAAGGCCACCGACAAGCGCCTGGACCTGATCTCCTACGGCGCCGCCGATGCCGCGACCGTCGACGGTCTGGCCGAGAAGCTCGGCCGCGGCGGGGTGCAACTGGTCGGTGAACCCGACACGCTGCACACCCCGGGCGGTGGTTACGGGTTCCGGTTCTTCGACAACGACGGCCGCACCATCGAAATCTCCGCAGACGTCGCGGTCCGCCGGCACCGCACGATCGAAGAGGGCGAGTCCATTCCGGTCAAACTCTCGCATGTGGTGGTCAACACCACCGACCCGGAAGGCACAGTCGCGTTCTACGAGAAGCACTTCGGATTCAAGGTCTCCGACATCCTGATGCACCCGCGGATGGGCAACATGATGTGGTTCATGCGGACCAACAACTTTCACCATTCGATGGCGATCGCCCGCGGCCCCCACGCCGCCCTCCATCACGCCTCGTTCGAGATGCGCGGCATCGACGAGTACATGCGCGGCACCGGGCGAATGCTGCGCGCCGGGGTGGAGAAGATCTGGGGCCCGGGCCGGCACCAGGCGGGAAACAACACCTTCTCGTACTTCCTCGACCCCAACGGCAACACGATGGAATACACCACCGAACTGGACGTCGTCGACGAGGACAGCTGGCATCCGCACCTCTACGACTTCTCCGATGCCGAGGTCACCGATCAGTGGGGCACCGCCAACGCGATGGACGAATTCGTGGCCGCGAAATCGTTCAACGACGTCGACAAGGGCCTGTTCGTCGCCCCGCCCGTCTGAAACCGGCCCCGCCTCTTCCATCCCTTCGACTGATCGAGGACATCTCATGCGTTTCGCCACCATCCGTCACAACGGGTCGACCGTCGCGGCGGTACTCGACGGTGACACAGTGCACCCGTTCCCGGCCGGGACCACCGTGCTCGAGCTGGTACGGGCCGGGCTGCCGGCTGCGCTCGCCGCCGGGGAGCAGGCGGTAGCGACGGCCCAGCCCGTCCCGGTCGCGGATGCTGTGTTCGACGCTCCCCTCCGGCCCCCGACGATCCGCGACTTCGTCACCTTCGAGGAACATGTCGAGGGGGTACGCGCGAGTGTCCAGGATGCGGCCGGGGTGCCGGACGCCTGGTACGCGGCCCCGCATTTCTACTTCACCAACCCGTACTCGGTCACCGGTCCCGACGCGCGGATCATCCCGCCGGCGGAATCCGCGGCCCTCGATTTCGAGCTCGAGGTTGCCGTCGTCGTCGGCAAAGCAGGCACCGATCTGACCGTCGAGGAGGCCGCGGGCCACATCTTCGGGTACACCGTCCTCAACGACTGGTCCGCCCGCGACCTGCAAAAACGGGAGATGCAGGTGGGCCTCGGACCGGCGAAGGGCAAGGACTTCGCCAACACCCTCGGCCCGGTGCTGGTCACCGCCGACGAATTCGCGGATTTCCACGATGAGGACGGGTTCCTGACTCTGGCCTGCACCGCGCAGGTCAACGGCGTCGAGGTCGGCGCGGACGTGCTGTCGAACATGGCCTGGTCTTTCCCGGCCCTGCTGGCCTACGCCTCCCGCAACACCCGCATCGAACCCGGCGACATCCTCGGCTCCGGCACCGTCGGCAACGGCGGCTGCCTCGCCGAACAGTGGGGACGGCGCGGCCGACAGGACCCACCCCCCTTGCATCCCGGTGACATCGTGACGCTCCTGGTGGAGGGCATCGGCACCCTCACCAACACCATCGGCACCCCGGCTGCTCCCGCGCCGATCCTGCCGGCACCGAGGCGGCGCGACCACGCTGCCGAACGGGCCCGCCACCTCGCGGCGGTGGATCGCGCATGACTGCCCATAACGCGGAACGACTGACAGGGAAGACCATCGTCGTCACCGGCGCGGCCGGTGGCATCGGCGCGGCCATCGTCGGTCGCCTCGAACACGCGGGCGCCGAGGTGATCGCACTCGACCGCACGAGCACCGCGGTCCCACCCGTCCGCGGCTTCGACGTCACCGACGCGCAGCAATGGCGGACCCTGGCCGACCGCCACGCCCGAACGATCCACGGACTGGTGAACTGTGCCGGCATCACCCGCCGGGCACGCCTGCACGAGGTCACCGCCGCGGACATGACCGACGCCTATGCGGTGAACGTCCTGGCGCCACTGTTGGCGATCCAGGCACTGTCTCCGCTGATGCCCGCTGGGGCGTCGATCGTGAACATCGGATCCATCGCGGCCCTGACCGCCCACTACCCGGTGGCCTACACCACCAGCAAATGGGCGGTCCGCGGATTGACGCACACCGCCGCCCTGGCATTGGGGGAGCGCGGGATACGGGTCAACATCGTCCACCCCGGATTCATCGACACCCCGATGACCGCGTCCGCCCCCGAGGCGTTCCGCTCCGCCTCGATCGGTGAGACCGCACTGGGACGGGCCGGATCCACCGACGAGGTCGCCGGCACCGTCGAGTTCCTGCTTTGCGACGACTCCGCCTACATCACCGGCAGCGAGATCACCGTGGACGGCGGGGCGACCTCCCACGGTGGGGTGAAATCCATCTCGGATGCACTGCGCGCCGCGACGAATACTCCATCGATCACAAAGGAATCCGTATGACCGACGCGCATACCGCTACCGCAGCGGTCACCCTCGACCGCACCGATCCCGAGTCCGCGATCGCCGCCGCGGCCCAGCGGTGTTCGAACTGGGGCCGGTGGGGAGAGGACGATGTGCACGGCACCCTCAACTTCCTCGACGACGCCAAGCGGGCGAGTGCCGCCGCGCTCATCCGCCACGGCACGAGTTTCAGTCTGTCGTTGCAGTTCAACATGGATGGACCGCAGAAGGGGTGGCGCCGACGCACCAACCCGGTGCACACGATGCTCGACACCGGTACCGACGCCGAGGCCGGCACCCAGGGCTTCCCGCACGGTCTCGGCGGCGCCGACGACGTCATTGCGATGCCGCTGCAGTGCTCGACCCAATGGGACGGTCTCGGGCACATCTTCGACCACGGACGGGCCTGGAACGGGCGCCGGGCAGGGCAGGTCGTCACCTCGCAGGGTGATCAGGTCACCGGGATCGAAACCGCCGCCGACCTGATCGTGGGCCGCGGAGTGCTGCTCGACGTCGGGCGGGTGGTCGGCACCGACGGTGAATTGCCCGACGGGTTCGCGATCACCACCGAGCACGTCGAGCGGACCATCGCCGCCCATGGCGCCTCTGCCGCCGTGGGTAGAGGCGACATCGTGCTGGTCCGCACCGGACAACTCGCCCGCGCACGGCGGGAGGGCTGGGGCGACTACGCCGGCGGCGCGGCACCGGGATTGTCGTTCACCACCGCCGACTGGCTGCACGGCAGCGAAATCGCCGCCATCGCCACCGACACCTGGGGGTTCGAGGTGCGGCCCAACGAGTTCGACAACGCATTCCAACCCCTGCACCAGGTCGCCATCCCCAACATCGGGCTGTTCCTCGGCGAGATGTGGGACCTCGACGCTCTCGCCGAGAACTGCGCCGCCGACGGGATTTACGAGTTCTTCCTCACCGCCGCCCCCTTGCCAGTCACCGGCGCCGTCGGCGCCCCGGTCAACCCGATCGCGGTCAAATGAGCACAACCATGCAACAGGGCAGGTTGGCCGGGAAGATCGCGGTAATCACCGGCACCGCCGGCGGGCAAGGCCGTGAGGCGGCAGTGCGCTTCGCCGCCGAGGGCGCCACCGTCTACGGCTGCGACGTCAACAGCGACGCGGCCGCCGAGACCGTCGACCTCGTCACCGCCACGGGCGGAATCATGAACAGTGTTCATCCTCTCGACCTGACCGACGAGGACGCAGTGCGGTCATGGATCGATGGCATCGGTGCCGCCCACGGCCGGATCGACATCCTCTACGCCAACGCCGGACTCGCCACGTTCGCCCCGATCCCCGAGATCACCTTCGAGGATTGGCGTTTCGTCATGGCCCACGAAGTCGACCTCGTCTTCCTCCCGGTCAAACATGCGTGGAAGTACCTGGCGCAGGCGGCGAACGCGTCGGTGATCCTGGTCGGATCCACGGCCGGGGTGACCGGTTCGGTCACCAACACCCGGCTCGCGCACACCGCCTCCAAGGGAGCGGTGGTCGCGATGACGAAACAGCTCGCGGCGGAGGGCGCAGCGCACCACATCCGAGCGAACTGCATCAACCCCGGCATGATCCGCACCCCACAATCCGAATCGACCCTCCTCTCCGACGACCACCCGATGCGGCACATCGCGTCCGCCATCCCGCTCGGTCGCCTCGGCACCGCCGCCGACGTCGTCAACTACGCGGTGTTCCTCGCCTCCGACGAGGCCGGCTACGTCACCGGCACCAACCTGATGATCGACGGCGGCTGGTCCGCGGTACTGCCCGGCTGACAACGAAACAAATAAGGAGACAACAATGTTCGAATACTTTCCCGGAAACTACGTCTGGAACCTCGGCGTCGTCGCCACCCTCAACAGCGGCGGCTACATCGACGAGATCGACCGCGCCTGCCGACCGATCCGAGATGCCGCCACCCGCGGCGAGGACGCCGGCACCGAGGAGTTCCTCGCGTCCTGGACCGCAGTTGTCGACGACCTCGTCGACAACGCCGACCGCAATCTCGCGGCAGGCCATGCACGCACCGCCGGCCGCACCTACGCCCGCGCCGCGAACTACCTCGTCAACGCCGAACGCATGCAGAGCGCCGACGCACCCGACCGCAACGCCATCTACCGCCGCGTCCTGGAACTGATGGAGCAGTCGTTCGAACTGGCCGACCCGCTCACCCGCAAGGTCACGATCCCCTTCCGGGACACCACTTTGCCCGCCTACTTCACCCAGCCTGAGACCGCGGACGGACCGGTGCCGTGCATGATCATGTGGAACGGTCTCGACAGCACCAAAGAGCACATGTACTTCTCCGGCTTCTGCCACGAACTCGCCCGGCGAGGCATCGCCACCCTGATGGTCGACTGCCCCGGCAGCGGCGAAGCACTGCGCCTGCAAGGACTCACTGCGCAGATCGCCACCGAGGAATGGGCCGCAGCCTGCGTGGACTACCTCGAGGCAATCGACACCATCGACGCCGACCGGATCGGTCTCGTCGGCTGGTCCCTCGGCGGCTACTACGCACCCCGCGCGGCCGCGTTCGAGAAGCGCCTCGCGCTGTGTGTGGCGTGGGGTGCCAACCACGACTGGGGCAAGGTACAGCGTCGCCGCGTCGACCGTGAGGGCGAACGCCCGGTACCGCACTACTGGGAACACGTGAAGTGGGTCTGGGGCCATGACGACCTGGACGAATTCCTCGACTTCGCCGACGGCGTCAACCTCGACGGTGTCGTGGAGAACATCACCGTCCCGTTCCTGATCGCACACGGGGAAAACGACCGGCAGATCCCGGTCGAATACGCCCACCGTTCCTACGAGCAGGCCACCGCCAGCCCGAAACGGCAGCTGCGCATCTTCACCGCCGCGGAGGGCGGCGCCGAACACGTCGGCCTCGACCACCTGCCGCACGTGAGCGATTTCGTCGCCGACTGGGTCGCCGACACCTTCACCGAACTCGCCGCCCACCCGCAGCCGGCCACCACCGCCGCCGGTAGCTGAGACACAATCCGGTGGGGCCGACTGGGTCGCCAGCCCAGGGCCCCGCCGTGGGGGCAACTGAAGGGCCGCTGCCATGTTCCAACCAGGGCCCTACACCCGCCACTCAGCGGCCGCACTCAACCAGTGCGTCACCATCCATTGGCCTTCTTCTCGACCTGCGGCAGCTCGCTGTCGGTGAAGGCGGCGATGATGGCCGTCGCCGGCAACGATCCCGGCGCGGCGGTCGAGATCGTGCGAGGTCTGCTCCCCGAGCAATCGATCTTCGAGCACGATCAGTCCGTCGATGCCAGCGATCCGTTCCCTGGTGCGGCCGGCGAGCGCGAGTGCGAGCGCGCGGCCGAGCAGGTCCTTGCCGTGCTCGGCCATCTGTCGCCGCCACCCTCGATGGCCGCATAGAGCATCACGTTCGGGCTGGTGGTCGTCAGCAGGTCCGCGCACTGCGACAGGTGCGTGCCGTCGACGAGGTCACCCTTGCAGGTGGTAGACCGATCCCTGCTCGAAGCCCGCACCCATCTTGTGGACGCTGACCACGCAGACGTCGGCGCCGGCGTCCATCGCCCAGGTCGGCAGGTCGTCGTGGAACGGAAGGTGCGCTCCCCATGCCTCGTCGACGGTGAGCGGCTTGCCCGCTCGTGGCACACCTGTGCGATGGCTTCGAGGTCGGCGCAGGTGCCATACGGGCTGGGGCTGACGATCAGTGCGCTGGCGGCATCGGGGTACTTCTCCCAGCGACCCGGATAGGCGTCGCGTTCAGGGTATCTCGGGCCTCGCGGTCGCTGGTGGGGCCGATGGGTCACCGGCACGAAGAAATTCCGTTGGTCGACGAGCGTGACGACCAACGCGAATCCACCCGTACTCGTCGAGAAGTTCGAAGACGCGGCGGGCACGGTCGTCGGCGGTGTCGAGGGCCACCTACTGATTACACCTCCGTCGCGGACACGGACCTCGATCGGCCCGGAGAAGGTCCCGAAAATCACGCAGGGACCCTGCTCGATCCAACGCGCCAACCTCACATTGCGCACCCCGCGCCTCCGCCACAGCTGGTACACACCGAGACCGCCGAGCACCATCGTGAAAAGCACTCCGAGGATCTACAGAACCCACGCGCTCACTTTTCCTTCTGTCCACCTCGGTGAGCCTTGCGGGGTCAATGTTCGTGCAGGGGGCGGCATCCGGACGGTCCGGGGGCCCGACTGCTGGACACTGTCGGCTGAATCGGCGGCACACCCGGCGAGCGCACACAGTCGGGACATCGGCGATACCCGCAACACGGCGGTGCTCCATACCGTTGGTAGGTGCCGGGATGGCAGGATCGTAAACACCGGGTCGGCGGGGGGCGCCTCGGCTAGGGCGCCCGTCGCTGGAGCCCGGGACCTGCTGCGAGCCACGATCGTTCCGGCAGGGCACCGGCCCGCCCGACCCCGGTCACCGGCCGCACCCATGGTGCGGTAGGGCCAGGACGCCGTCGTATTCGGTCTATGCTCCGAGACCGAATGCGACGAGGAATCCCAGCGCGGTGGACAGGCCCACCCACCAACCACCTTCCCGGTACGCCTCGGGCATCAACGAATCCGCCAGTACGGCAATGGTCGCGCCGCCGGCGAAGGCCTGGATGGTGGCGATCGCACCGTGGGAGATCTGGTCGGACACCAGGTTCGCTCCGATCACCACGAGGACGAGTAACGCTGCGGTTGCTGCCCACACGGCGAAGGCTCGCGGCCGGTTGAAACCGGGTTGGGCGCGCATCGACGCCGCTCCGGCGACGGCTTCGGGGACGTTGCCGACTGCGACCGCGACGAGCAGCACGATTCCGCCGCTGCCGCCGAGGGTGACCCCGAGTGCCGTGTTTTCCGGCACGCCGTCGAGCAGGGCACCGAGCATCAAAGCCCATCCGAGGGCGCCGGCGCCGAGTTTGTTCTCGATCAGGTGGTCGGCGACGACGTAGACCAGTGCGCCCGCGAACAGGGCCGCGCCTGCGCCCCAGATTCCTTCGGTTTCGAACGCCGGCTGGAACAGTTCGGTGGAGACCGCGGCGACCATGGTGCCGGCTCCGAAGGCCATCAGCGCGGCGAGTAGTGGTTTGGGCAGGTGGTATCGCAGGCCGACGCCGGCCCCGATCAGCAACGGTAATGCAGTTCCCAGTCCATACAACACGGCAGTGAGCATGCGGGGATGGTATCGAGGCCGACCTTTGGCGTTACCGCCCGCCACGAGCGTCGGCCGACCGAGCGGGTGCGGGTGAGGCACAGCGACGGGTGACGCTCGTGGCGGGCGGACATTGAATGCCGGCGAGGCGTGAAAGCTCAATCCTCCGTCGCGGCGTGGTGTCCAGGGCCTCCTGTTCACTGGGAACGACGGAGGGGTCGAACTCGAGGCCAGGCGACCACACCCTTGCCGCAACTCAGGCGCGTCCTCGACGAATTCGAGAGAGTCGGTCGACTGCGAAACGCAGCCGCGCTCGCGGCCGCGCGTGAAGAACCCCGCCGGCAATCAGAACGACGTCGACCCTGCGGCCACGCCGGAAGCTCCGTCGTCGGATCGGGCCTACGCGAATCCCCAGAACGAGATCTAGCTCGATGTCACCACCGAAGCGAACGGCAATGCCCAGGCGTCGACGACCGTCCACTGGAAGTTTCGTGACGGAGAAGCCAACTCCGCGGTTCTGCACGCACAGCACACCACCGGTCCGGGACAGGCCTGCATGGTCGGTGATGTCTGGCCTGCATCGATGAGGACTTCTGAAGGTACCGCTGACGTCGTGCAGATTAGGCGAAGGGGCATGGATATGGATCCCCCAGCCGCGTACTTCCGACGTGCCAACGACGTTGCGACACAGAGTCATCCTCGGGGCCATGCAGACGCACTTCAGGTCGTGGTCGGCTATCTTGCTGACTCGACCACCGCGGCGCTGCGGCGGGTGCGTCCCGTCGTGCCCGTGAGCGGGGGCGTGACCCCGTCTCGAGTTCTTGGCGTCCCAGGCGGTGTCGAGACGAGGTTGTTCTGACATCTCCGGTCACGGCGGTCGTGCTGACGTGCTCCGCCCTCCTCACAGTCGAACCGAGTCCCGTGTGCGCAGATTTGCCGACGGACCGTGCCGAGAATCGGCACCCGATCAAGGAGGGGGAATCGCCCGGGCGTCCCGGCCACTACAATCGTTTGCCGGGTGCGGAACGGGAGAGTAAGCACCCACACCACCGATAACGACACTGGTCGTGCCAGCGCGTCCCGGTTGGACACGCGTGATCCGGGCACGCGGTGGTTGTGGCTTCGGGCACCAACGGGCAGCACGATGCTGTCCGCGCAGAATGCAGCGACCGATGACACGGAGGTAGCTGTGGCCGTGTACTCGTCGGCAGATCGGGTACGTCGAACTTCGGCTGGGCAACAACCTCTCGCCCTCCCTTTCCTGGAGGAGAAGTGCGGTGCTCAATCTGTACTATCCGCTGGTCATCGTCTTGTACACCATCTCGGCTTTGCGGCAGGGCAATCTCGGCCACTGCTGAGCGTTCCCATCAGCCGACCGTTCCGTGCGACAGCATCCCGGATTCTGAAGACTGGACGGGCGAACCTGCCTGAGGGGCTTCTGGCAGGTTCCCCTGGTTCGGTGTGCGGCATTCGTGCCGCCGATGCGGGTGGCGTTCAGCTAGGTTCCTACCGAACGGGTTTCGGTTGGAGGGTGCGCGAAGTGGACGTTGACCGTGGGCTGCGCGACGAGCTAATTCCGGCGGCTCGCCGCGCGTCCCTCCGTGACGGTTTCGCGGGGACGATCTCGCCCGTGATCGACTGTGGTGGGGCGCCGGGTGCCGGTGGTGGTGTCGTGCCGCGGTGGCCGACACGGGCGATCTGCCGTGTGAGAAGTTGACGGAAGTAGTCGATGCTCGTGGGATCGACCAGGCTTCCCGCTGTTGATCGAAATTCCATGACTATCTCGTAGTATCTACTACTTTCTGCGGCAGGCGGATTGGGGAGGCCGCGGAGTACCTGGGCACGTCGGTGGCTAGTGTGCGTTCGGCGGCGTCGGAGGGTCGGTTGCGGGTTTCGGCGTACCGGTGCGGGACATCAGGTGTTTGATCGCGTGGATCTGGACGTCTACCCGGGCAGGCGCGCGTCGGGTTCGGTGGCGGTGGCGCCGGCCCGGGTGGAGGCGCAGTGTTACCGGGTTCCTGTCTCCACCGGGCAAGAGGCATCGCTGGAGAACCGGGAGAAGACGCTGCGGGATAGTGCCGGTGGTGTGGTGCACCCGGCCTCCGAGGACCGCGGCTAGGGGCAGCGGATGGGACGCGGCGGGATGCTCGAGGACGCAGCCGAGGGCCGATGCACGGCGGTGCGGGTGGTGCGGCGAGATCGGTTGGCTGGGTTCGTCGGTGGCGCGGATCGAGCGTTACTTGTCATAGGTGGGGGTTACTGTCCGGGTTGGGCGCGATCGGGGCGATGAGTCGCTGGTAGAGGAGCTGGTTGATGACTGCATGGGTGTTGGTGGTGTCGCTTCCCGGCCGGTGCCGCCGGCTGCGCTCGCAGCGGAATCGGCGCAGGCGCCGGGGCGATGCCGCAGCCCGGTTGGGGTCGGGGTAACCGATGAGTACCAGCGGGGATCGTCGGACTGCGGTTGCGGCGCGGCAGTTTTCGGTGACCACCCGCGCCCATGTGGCGGTCGACGACGCGACCGGCGAGCCGATCGGCCTCGACGACGTCGACACCCGGGTGGGGTGGCTGCTCGACCTGGTCACCGCGGCCGGCGCCGGGTTGGTGTCGCGGCTGTGGCAGCCGGCGACGTTCGATGTGCTCGCCGCCGGCCGTGACCGGCAGGACCGCAGGCTGCCCGCGCAAGGTCATGTCGCCGCGGCCCGTCTCGGCTGGGCTCCGATCTATCCGGACGGGGTCTATGTGCCGTCGCGGGTGAGCCGGGTGGTGACGGCGCAGGTGGTCGCGACCTTGCGGACCCTGGCCTATCGGGACACCGCGATCGCGGCACTGTCGGCCCGATTCGATCCGGCCACCGGGGTTGTGTCCCCGCCGACCGGGCCGGGCGACGATGTACCCTCGGGTTTCGCTCGAGGAGTGCGACGCCAGCTCGCCGCACGCTTACGCAGGGACGGCGGGGCACCGGCCGGCCCGTTGCGGATCACCGAAATACAGGAACCACCCCGGATGGCGGCGATGGCCCAACTGTCGGCCGCCGATCAGCAACTCGCGCAGATCACCGTGGCAGACCGTGAGCTGGTGTTGACGGTGAAGTTGCCGACCTGCCCCGCCCCGGCGGGGCGGGCGCAGTGGCGCAGTGTCCGACTGACCGCGACCATCCCTGCGCATCTGTACGGCAGGGCGATCACTGATTGGCATCTGCCGACCCTGGTCCTCGACCGCCGAGGCCTGCTGTGGCGGTGCGCCGCGACCGCACTCGTCCCGGCAGCCGCCCTGAACT
>NZ_JASHKX010000074.1:0-3715 GCF_030058635.1 Rhodococcus sp. IEGM 1305 | reverse complement strand
TCACCACCATCAAAGAACAACTCCACACCACCCCCGACCACGGCACCGGATACGGCCCCCTCCGATACCTCAACCCCCACACCGCAACCCAACTCCGCAACCTCCCCCAACCCCAAATCACCCTCAACTACCTCGGCCGGTTCGACCACCCGCCGCACCGGCTCTCGAACGGTGCCGGCTGGGAACCGATAACCAGCATCGAGTTCGACACCACGATCCTCGGAAACGTGCCCGTCGCAGCGATTCTCGACGTCAATGCCTACGTCTACGAGTCAGGGGGCGCCCCGATCCTGCGCGCCACCTGGGTGTATCCGCCCGGTGTGCTGCCGGCGGCCGACGTCACCGAGCTCACCGCCCTCGCCGACCACATCAGCCGACCCGGCGCCGGCCGGCTCACCCCCAGCGACCTCGACCTCGTCCACCTCGACCAACCCGCCCTCGACGCACTCCACCACCACTACCCCACCCTCACCGACGTCTGGCCCCTCACCCCCTTGCAGGCCGGTCTCCTGTTCCACCACGAACTGACCAGCCAGGCCCTCGACACCTACGTCGTCCAACTCGTCCTCGACATCGACGGACCCCTCGATCCCGACCGTCTCCGCGACGCCGCGGACACCCTTCTCGGCCGTCACCCGAACCTCCGCGCCGCTTTCGGACACACTCACGACGGCACCCCGATTCAAATCGTCACTCCTGCAATACTTCCCTGGAATCACCACGATCTCCGCGCCGAGCGTGACGCGACGGTCGCTCACGACATCGTCACCGCCGACCGCACCACCGCGTTCGACCTGACCGCGCCACCCCTGCTCCGGCTCACGCTCATCACGCACGGACCGACCCACCACCAGGTCGCCCTCACTCATCACCACATCCTGCTCGACGGCTGGTCGACGCCCCTTCTCCTGCACGAACTCCTCCAGTTGTACGAGCACCACGCCGACCCCGGCGCTGTGCCGCGACTCCTCCCGTATCGCCGCTACCTGGAGTGGCTCACCCAGCAGTCACTCGAGGAGAGCCGGGCCGCGTGGGCCGACGTCCTCGACGGACTGGAAGGACCCACGATCCTGGTGCCGTCCGCGCGCGGCCGCATCCCATCCACTTTCCCCGAGGAGTATCGGGTCTCGCTGTCAAGGGAGCACACCGATGCGTTGCGGACCGTGGCCCGCACCCACGACCTCACCCTCCACACCATCATCGACACCGCCTGGGCCCTCGTCCTCGCCACCCACACCGGCACCACCGACATCACCTTCGGCACCACCGTCTCCGGACGCCCACCCCACATCCCCGGCATCGAAACCATGATCGGACTCTTCATCAACACCATCCCCGTCCGCATCACCCTCCACCCCACCGACACCCTCACCACCCTCCTCACACGCACCCACACCACCCACACACAACTCCTCGACCACCACCACCTCCCCCTCACCCACATCCCCAACCCCCACGCCACCACCTTCGACACCATCACCGTCCACGAGAACTACCCCCACCACACCACCACCCCACCCACCGACCTCACCATCACCACCACCTCCGCCACCGACGCCACCCACTACCCCCTCGCACTCGCCACCACCACCGACACCGACACCACACTCCACCTCAAGTTCGAGTTTCTGCCGGAGTTCCTCAGCCGCAACGACACCGAGGCGATCGCGGCACGCATGTGCCGGGCTCTGGACGTCATCGCGACGGCACCGGACACGACCGTCGCGTCGGTGCGGCTTCTCGGCGACGACGAGTTCCGTGCGCTCGCGCCCGTGCGCGGCGGTCCCGCACCCGCCACCCGCACGCTCGCCGCGATCGTCACCGACGCCGCAGCCCTCGATCCGGACGCCGTCGCGCTCGAGGATTCCAGTCGCGCGGTGAGTTACCGCGACCTCGACGAGGCGTCGAACCGGCTCGCACGCCTGCTGATCACGCACGGCGCCGGCCCGGAACGCTACGTTGCCATGGCGATACCGCGGTCCCTCGAGTCAGTCCTCGCGGTCTGGGCGATCACCAAGACCGGGGCCGCTTTCGTCCCGATCGACCCGGGCTATCCCGCCGCACGCATCGCCGAGATGATCGCCGATTCGGGTGTCGCGCTCGGCGTCACACTGACACCGCAACGTGAGCGGCTCCCGGACACGGTGCCGTGGCTCGTCCTGGACGAACCCGGGACGATCACGACGGTCGAACAACAGTCGAGCGGCGCCCTCGGTGACGCCGATCGCCGCCGGCCATTGCGACCCGACCATCCCGCGTACCTGATCTACACGTCCGGATCGACCGGTGTCCCGAAAGGCGTGGTGGTTCCGCACCGCGGGCTGGCCACGCTGGCCGCGGCGCAGGCGGCCGGCCTCGGTCCGGGGCGGCACTCGCGCGTGCTCCACTTCTCGTCACCCTCGTTCGACGGATCGGTGTTCGACTATCTACTGGCGTTCGGCTGTGGCGCGACTCTGGTGATCAGCCCGCCGACCATCGTCGGCGGCACGGAACTGTCCCGCTTCGTCGCCGCCGAACGGGTGACGCATGCCTTCGTCCCGACTGCCGCGCTAGCCTCGGCCGATCCCGACGACCTCGACGGATACGACGGGTTCGGCGAAATTCTCGTGGCCGGAGAAGCGTGTCCGCCCGGTCTGGTGACCCGGTGGTCCCGTGGCCGTGCTCTGCGGAACGGCTACGGCCCCACCGAAACCACCGTGATGTCCAACATCAGCGCGCCGCTCGCACCCGGGTCCGACGTGACGATCGGCGGCCCGATCGCCGGTGCGGAGGAAGTGGTGCTGGATGCGCGGATGCAGCCGGTCCCGGACGGTGTTCCGGGTGAGTTGTACATCGCCGGGCCGGGTCTGGCCCGCGGATACCACCGGAGGCCGGGGCTGACCGCCGGACGCTTCGTCGCCGCTCCATACGGGCCGGCGGGCGAGCGGATGTACCGGACCGGCGACATCGTCCGCTGGATCGCCGACGAGTCCGACGGTCGGGTGGTCGAGTACCTCGGCCGGGCCGACTTCCAGGTGAAGGTGCGCGGGTTCCGCATCGAACCCGGCGAGATCGACGCCGTCCTCGGCGCCCACCCGGACGTGGAATACGCCGCGACACTCACCCGCACCGGGCCCGCCGGGGACCCGATCCTCGTCTCCTATGTCGTCGGTTCCGCGGAGCTCGACCCGGCACGCCTCTCTGCCTATCTCACCGAACGACTTCCGGCGCACATGGTGCCCGGCGCGATCGTGCCGATCGACCGGATCCCGCTGACCCCGGTCGGCAAACTCGATCGCGCCGCGCTGCCCGATCCCCGGTTCGACTCCCCGGCCGATTCCGCGCACCGACCGACGTCGCCCGTCGAGGAGACCGTCGCGAACGCATTCGCGGCCGTTCTGGGGCTCGAGCACATCGGTGTCGACGACAACTTCTTCGAGGCGGGCGGGAACTCGCTGACGGCGACCCGGGTGGTGGCGCGGGTCAATTCGACGCTGCATACCCACATCGACGTCCGGACCTTGTTCGAGGACCGGACACCGCGAGTCCTGTCCACCCACCTCGACCACGACTCGAACGACGCCCCGCTGCCGGTGCCCACTCCGGGGCCCCAACCGGAGTTCGTGCCGTTATCGCCAGCCCAGCAACGCATCTGGTTCCTCAACCAATACGACACCACCACCCCCACCTACAACATCCCCCTCACCCTCCACCTCACCGGCCACCTCGACACCAC
>NZ_JASHKX010000004.1:0-307454 GCF_030058635.1 Rhodococcus sp. IEGM 1305 | reverse complement strand
CATACTGTCCCGGAGCGTGTGGTCGCGGTCGACGCTCTCCCGGGTGGCGAACTCCACCGCGCCCAGCAGTTCGTCGAGGCGGCCGCCGTCCGCGAGCGACGTCGCGAGGTCGTCGTCGACGAGACGGACCGGTTCGGTGACGGAGCCGGGCACCCCCGCCGCGAGCCGGGGCCGGTCCGCGAGCGGCCACAGCATGGTGACCGCGACGGGACTGGAGATGTCCGGGGGCACGGCCGGCGTGCCGGGGACCCCGAACACGGGAAGCAGGAAACGGGCGTCGTCGAGACGCGCCGCCCCGCCGTACTCGGGGGTGCCGTTCACGTTCACCATCAGCGGATACACGCCGGGTTCGGTGATGTCGAGGGAGATGTCGGTGTCGGACCGCAGCGGCAGCGACAGCGTGAACTGCTTGCTCTGCCCCTCGTCGAGGCGGCCCGCGACCGTGTCGAACATGCCGACCGTGTCGTACCGCGACTGATCGAGGGTCAGAGACGTACGGAGGCCCTCGCTGCTCGCGACGGCGGGGGCGCGCTGCAACCGCACGCTGACGTCGCGGACCGTGCGGTCGCCGACGTTCTTCACCGAGCCCGTGACGGTGACGAACGGGTCGCTGGTGGTGGTGACCGTGGACGGCGTGACGTTGTCGATGTGCAGTTCGAGGAACTCGGGGTCCTCGTCGACCGTCTGGGTCCCGGCGCTCTCGGGCGGCACCGGGTCCTGGGCCGCCGCCACCACGGTGCTGGTGGGAGCCAGAACGACCGCGAGTGCGGTCAACGTCACGGCACCGACCCGACGCAAAGCCATCCTCATCCGGCGTCTGGCCCCTTCTGGAGCTTCAGGTCGGGGGCGGTCGGGGTGGTAGTCATCTTGGAGATCAAGTCACCGGCGATTTCTGCGAGTTTCCGTTCGTCTGCGTAGGCCAGGCGTGATCCCAGCTCGGCGAGCGGCACCCACGCTACCTCGGTGACTTCCACGTCTTCGTCCGACAGTTCCCCACCGAGGCATCTCAGCAGATAGTGGTGGACGGTCTTGTGGACCCGTCGGCCCTCGGTGACGAACCAGTAGTCGATGCTGCCGAGCGACGCGAGGACGGTGCCCTGGATGCCGGTCTCTTCCTCGACCTCACGCATCGCGGTCTGTTCGGCGGTCTCGCCCTGCTCGATGTGTCCCTTGGGCAGCGACCACAGCAGCCGCCCGCGTCGGTCGGTGCGTCCGATCAGCGCGGCGCACAGATTCTCCCGCGGTCCGCCGAGACCGTTGACGACGAGCCCGCCCGCCGAGGTTTCGCGAACCGTCCTCATGTGGGGTTTCGCGGGTTTGCCGACGGCGCCGCGCCGCCGCGAGTTGCGGCGACTCCTGTTCGCACGTTCGGCAGCAGACACCCCATCGATAGTAGTTGGCTTTGCCGTCTCCACCGGAACGCCGCACCCGAACCGAGACGCTTCGTGACACACCTGTGGTGAACCGAACGGCGAGGTGACAGCGTGTATGCGTATCTCGCTATTTGCGCACCTCGGTAAGCTTCCTGGACGTGACTGCCCCTTCTCTCGACGACGAGCGCCGTACGCGACTGCTTGCCGGCGCCGCGGTGACGCTGCGCGAGCTGTCCGAAGTCCTGACGCCGCTCGGTGAGAGGTTCGCTGCCGCCGGTCACGAGTTGTACCTGGTGGGGGGCAGTGTCCGGGACGCGATCCTGGGCCGCCTCGGCACCGACCTCGACTTCACCACCGACGCTCACCCGGAGCGGGTGCAGAAGCTGCTGTCCGGCTGGGCCGACAACCAGTGGGACACGGGCATCGAGTTCGGGACGATCAGCGCCGCCAAGGCGGGCCAGCAGATCGAGATCACGACGTATCGCGCCGACGCCTACGACCGGGTGTCGCGCAATCCGGTCGTCCAGTTCGGGACGAAGCTCGAGGACGATCTGGTTCGGCGCGATTTCACGGTCAACGCGATGGCCGTGCGGATCGGTGCGGACGGATCGCAGGACTTCGTCGACCCCCTGGGCGGCATGAACGCCCTGCTGGCCGGAGTGCTGGACACGCCGTCGGCGCCGGAGAACTCCTTCAACGACGACCCGCTGCGCATGTTGCGGGCCGCCCGGTTCGTGTCTCAGCTGGGGTTCACGCTGCACGAGCGCGTGCATCAGGCCATCGTCGACATGGCGCCGCAGATCGAGCGGATCACGGCCGAACGCGTGCGGGCCGAACTCGACAAGCTGATTCTCGGCGAATTCCCGATCGACGGCATGAACGTGATGTGCGAGACAGGTCTCGCCGATTTCGTGCTGCCCGAGGTGCCGCAGATGAAGCTCGAGATCGACGAGCACCACCAGCACAAGGACGTGTACTGGCACTCGCTGACCGTGCTGAAGCAGGCCGTCGACCTCGAGGACGGCGACCCCGACCTGGTGTTGCGGTGGGCGGCGCTGCTGCACGACATCGGTAAACCGGACACGAAGCGCAACGAGCCGGGCGGTGGTGTGAGCTTCCACCACCACGAGGTGGTCGGCGCGAAGATGGTCCGCAAGCGGATGCGGGCGCTGAAGTATTCGAAGCAGATGGTCGACGACGTGTCGCAGCTGGTGTTCCTCCACCTGCGGTTCCACGGTTATGGCAAGGGTCAGTGGACCGATTCCGCCGTGCGCCGGTATGTGACCGATGCCGGCCCGCTGTTGCCGCGGCTGCACAAGCTGGTCCGCGCCGATTGCACCACCCGCAACAAGCGGCGGGCGGCCGCCCTGCAGGCGACATACGACGACATCGAGGAGCGGATCGCCCGGCTCGCCGAGCAGGAAGACCTCGCGCGGGTGCGCCCCGACCTCGACGGCAACGCGATCATGGAGTTGCTCGGCATTCCGGCGGGCCCCGACGTCGGGAAGGCGTGGAAGTACCTCAAGGAGCTCCGGCTCGATCGCGGCCCCCTCAGTCGCGACGAGGCCGAGGCCGAACTGCTGTCGTGGTGGGCCACGCAGCAGGGCTGACCGAGCGTCGATCCGCTCGGTTCTCCTTACTCCGCTTTCGGGCGGCCACTCACCTGAAGTGACGACGGTCACATGACCTGGTCGATTCTGCCTCGACATCACCACCGTGCTCGGGCCCGGGTGCGAGAGACGTCACCGAACGCTCACGGGGGTTAATCCCGACGAAACACGGTTCACGGCAGCATTGATACAGGTCGTGAGCCGGGTGGACAGGCTGCGACCGTGCAGGTGAGGAGCTAGTCGATGCAGCAGCAGAAAGCCGGGACTTCCACAGTGAAGACCGCCTGCTCGTACTGCGGTGTCGGCTGCGGCATGGTGCTCGAGGTCGGGATCGATCCCGAGACCAGTGCGCGCCGCGTGCTCAAGGCGTCCGGCGACAAGGACCATCCCACCAACTTCGGGCGGCTGTGCACCAAGGGTGCGACGAGCGCCGAGATGCTGGTGGCCGGTGGCCGGATGGAGACCGGGTACGTCCGCGACGAGCGCGGGGAGGCACCCACCTCGATCGACGTCGGCGCCGCGATCAGCGAGACCGCGCGCCGGTTGAAGGAACAACTCGACGAACACGGACCGGACGCCCTGTCCTTCTACGTCTCCGGTCAGATGTCCATCGAGGCGCAGTACCTGATCACCAAGCTCGCGAAAGGCTTCGTCGGCACCAACCAGATCGAGTCCAACTCGCGGCTGTGCATGGCCAGTGCGGGCACCGGTTACAAGCAGTCGCTGGGTGCGGACGGCCCGCCCGGGTCGTACCAGGACTTCGACAAGGCCGACGTGTTCTTCGTGATCGGCGCCAACATGGCGGATTGTCACCCCATCCTGTTCCTGCGGATGATGGACCGCGTCAAGGCCGGCGCCAAGCTGATCGTGGTCGACCCGCGCCGCAACGCGACGGCCGACAAGTCGAACCTGTTCATGCAGATCGCGCCGGGCACCGACCTCGCACTGCTCAACGGCCTGCTGCACCTGCTCGTGACGAACGGGCACACCGATCCCGAGTTCATCGCCGAGTTCACCGAGGGCTGGGAGGTGATGTCGGAGTTCCTCGAGGAGTACACCCCCGAGAAGGTCGCGGAGATCACCGGCATCCCCGAATCCGACATCCGTCAGGCCGCCCAGTGGATCGGTGAGGCCGAGAACTGGATGAGCTGCTGGACGATGGGGCTCAACCAGAGCACCCACGGCACGTGGAACACCAACGCGATCTGCAACCTGCACCTGGCCACCGGTGCGATCTGCCGTCCGGGCAGCGGCCCGTTCTCCCTTACCGGTCAGCCCAACGCGATGGGTGGCCGCGAGATGGGGTACATGGGTCCCGGCCTGCCGGGGCAGCGGTCGGTGCTCGCCGCCGACGACCGGGCGTTCATCGAGGATCTGTGGGAGCTGCCGGAGGGCAGTATCCGCACGGAGGTCGGCACCGGAACCGTCGACATGTTCGAGCGGATGGTGGCGGGTGACATCAAGGCCTGCTGGATCATCTGCACCAATCCCGTTGCCACCGTGGCGAACCGGCGGACGGTGATCGAGGGTCTCGAGGCCGCCGAGCTCGTGATCACGCAGGACGTCTTCCTCGACACCGAGACCAACGGTTACGCCGACATCCTGCTGCCCGGTGCGCTGTGGGCGGAGTCGGATTCGGTGATGATCAACTCCGAGCGCAACCTCACCCTGTTGCAGCAGGCCGTCGACCCGGTGGGTCAGGCACTGCCCGACTGGCAGATCATCGCCCGCGTCGCCTGCGAGATGGGATACGCGGACGCGTTCACCTACGACTCCTCGGAGGACGTGTTCGAGGAGATCAAGCGCACCTGGAATCCCAAGACCGGCTACGACCTTCGCGGCATCACCTACGACCGCCTGCGGGAGACACCGGTGCAGTGGCCGAGCCCGCCCGGCAACCGCACCGATCGCAACCCCCTCCGCTACGTCAACGACGGCGTGAGCCAGAACCTGCTGTCGGCTCCCGACGGTTCACTCCCCCGCCTGGCGTTCGCCACCGCGAGCGGCAAGGCCGCGTTCTTCCCACGCCCGCACATGCTGCCCGCCGAGATGCCCGACGACGACTACCCCTTCGTCCTCAACACCGGTCGCCTGCAGCACCAGTGGCACACGATGACGAAGACGGGCAAGGTGGCCAAGCTCAACAAGCTGAACTCCGGCCCGTTCGTCGAGATCAATCCCGCTGATGCGCAGAAGCTTTCGATCGCCGACGGCGACAAGGTGGAGGTGGCGTCCCGGCGCGGTCGCGCGGTCCTTCCCGCCGTCGTCAGCGACCGCGTCCTCGCCGGCGGGTGTTTCGCCCCGTTCCACTGGAACGATTCCTTCGGCGAGTACCTCAGCATCAACGCCGTCACCAACGACGCCGTCGATCCCACGTCCTTCCAGCCGGAGTTCAAGGCGTGCGCCGTCTCCCTGACCCGGGTGGCCCCGGTGTCGACGCCGGAGGCCCCGGAATCCGGCGGGGCGCTCACGCTCGCGCAGGGTTCGCCCGCCGCGGAGATGAGTCGCATCCTGGGCCTGGACGACTCCGCCTCCCCCACCTTCGACGAACACGAACGCATGTACCTCGCCGGGCTGCTGTCGGGGCTGCAGTCCACCGAGATCCAGGGCGTTCCGGTCCTTCCGCGAAGCGCACCGATCTCCGGGTCCAAGCGAGTGTGGCTGGACGGTCTGATGGCGGGGCTGTTCTCCCGTTCCGACGTTCCGCAGAGCGTCGTGGTGCCGGACGCGAACACTGAATCGGTACAGCACCCCGTGGTGGTGGTGTGGGCGTCGCAGACCGGCAACGCCGAGGAGTTCGCCGCCGAATGTGCCGAACAACTCGAAGCGGCCGGGCACGGCACCCGCCTGATGAGCATGGACGACTACGACGTCGCGGGCCTCGCCGACGTCCGCGACCTCCTGATCATCACCAGCACGTTCGGGGACGGCGACGCCCCCGACAACGGCAGCAACTTCTGGTCCGCGCTCAGCAGCGACGAGGCCCCGAAGCTGTCGCAGACCCGGTACGCTGTGCTGGCTTTCGGCGATTCCAACTACGACGACTTCTGCGGGCACGGCAAGCGGATCGACGCCCGGCTGGAGCAGCTGGAGGCGAAGCGTCTCACCGAGCGGGTCGACTGCGAACCCGACTACGAGGAGCAGGCACGTCAGTGGCTGACCCAGGTCCAGAAGCTGGTCCGGGAGCGTGCGGCGGCCGACGGTGCGACCGTGGTGGCGTCCGCACCCGCGCCTGCCCGGCCCGCGGCGAAGAAGGCGGCGACGTTCACGCGGAAGACGCCGTTGATCACGCGGCTGACGAAGAACATTCCGCTCAGCGCGACCGGATCGTCGAAGGACGTGCGGCAGTTCGGTTTCGAAGTGAGCGATCCGGAGTTCACCTACGAGGCGGGCGACGCTCTCGGTGTCTGGCCGACCAACAGCGACGCCGTCGTCGACGAGTGGCTGAAGGTCACCCGGTCGATCCCGGACACGCCCGTGACGTTGCCGGACCTGCCGGAGATGACGCTGCGCGAGGCGCTGCGCACGAAGCTCGAGATCACGAAGGTGACCCCCGAGCTGCTGCGGTTCGTGCAGAGCCGCACCCAGGACACCGAGCTGGCGCGGCTGCTGCGCCCGCAGAACAAGATCGCGCTCCAGCAGTGGCTGTGGGGGCGGCAGTCGATGGACGTGCTGGCGGAGTACGGGGTCGACGCCGACGCCGACGAGTGGCTGAGCGTTCTCAAGCGCCTGCAGCCGCGGTTGTACTCGATCTCGTCGAGCCCCAAGGTCGATCCGGGTGAGGTGCAGCTGACCGTCTCCGCGGTGCGCTACAACCACGAGGGCAAGAACCGCTCCGGGGTCTGCTCGACGTTCCTCGCCGATCACTGCGACGAGGCCGACGTGCCGATCTTCGTGCAGAAGTCGGCGCACTTTCGTCCCCCGCAGGCGGCCGATGCACCGATGATCATGGTCGGTCCCGGCACCGGCATCGCTCCGTTCCGCGGATTCCTGCACGAACGCCGGGAATTGGGTCACACGGGCAAGAACTGGATGTTCTTCGGTGAGCAGCACGAGGCTACCGACTTCTACTACCGCGAGGAGATGGAAGCTATGCACCGCGACGGATTTCTCACCCACCTCGATGCGGCGTTCTCCCGGGACCAGCGGCAGAAGATCTATGTGCAGGACCGCATTCGCGAGCACGGCGCCAAGCTGTGGGGCTGGATGCAGGAGGGTGCGTCCCTGTACGTCTGCGGCGACGCCAGCCGCATGGCGAAGGACGTCGACGAGACGGTCCGTGAGGTCGTCCGCACGCATGGGCGCCTGGACGAAGAGGACACCGAGCTGTACATGAAGCAGCTCGCGACCGATAAGCGCTACGTGCGCGACGTGTACTGATCCGCATCTGCGGAGAGGCGCACTTGATCAGTCCGTATTTGCCGACATAGGATGTCGGTCATGACGCATGCGCGGACAATTCTCGGATGACGGGTATCCGGATACGACAGGCAGCAGAACTGCTCGGCGTCAGCGACGACACGGTCCGGCGGTGGATCGACAACGGCAGTCTCGCGGCGGAGAAGGACGAGTCGGGCCGCAAGGTCGTCGACGGCCCCGCGCTCGCCGAGTTCGCGCGCGCCAACGCCTCGAAGTCGCCCGATCTGCTCGGATCGGACTCCTCGGCGCGTAACCGATTCACCGGCATCGTGACCGCGGTGGTGATGGACAAGGTGATGGCCCAGGTCGAGATGCAGTGCGGGCCTTTCCGCGTCGTCTCCCTGATGAGCAGCGAAGCCGTCCGCGACCTCGGGCTCGAGCCCGGCAAGGTCGCGGTAGCCGTCGTCAAGTCGACCACGGTGATCGTCGAAACACCGGGAGGAGTTTCATGAGGATGTCCTGGCGGCGGGCCACGACGGGGGCTGCTGCGGCCGCACTCGGTCTCGGTCTTCTCACCGGTTGCGGTTCGAACGACGACAGCGGAGCCTCGGGTTCGGCCGAGTCGGCGTCCGCGTCCGCGCCGGGTGGCGGCATCACGGTGTTCGCCGCCGCATCGCTGAAGGGCACGTTCACGGAACTCGGCCAGATGTACGAGACCGCGAACCCCGGATCCCACGTGGAGTTCAGCTTCGCCGGATCCTCCGACCTCGCCGCTCAACTCGACCAGGGCGCCGCGGCCGACGTATTCGCGTCCGCCGACACCACCAACATGACGAAGGTGGTCGACGCCGGACTCGTCGAGGGCAGTCCCGTCGACTTCGCCGCCAACACGCTGACCATCGTGACGGCACCCGGAAACCCCAAGGGCATCACGTCCTTCACGGATCTGAACCGTGAGGGGACGCTGGTGGTCACGTGTGCCCCGCAGGTTCCGTGCGGTTCCGCTACGCAGAAGGTCGAGACCGCGTCGGGTGTCGACCTCACCCCGGTCAGCGAGGAGTCGTCGGTCACCGACGTGCTGAACAAGGTGACGGCCGGCCAGGCCGACGCCGGACTGGTGTACGTCACGGACGCGGCGAGCGCGGGTGAGAAGGTGACGGCCGTGGCGTTCCCCGAGGCCGCGCAGGCTGTGAACACCTATCCCATTGCGACGCTGTCCGCTTCGAAAACACCGGACGCGGCGCAGGGCTTCGTCGACCTCGTCACGGGACCCGACGGCCAGGCAGTGCTGGCGAAGGCAGGGTTCGCCCAGCCGTGATCCGGCCGACGCGCGTCAGAGTCCCGTCCGGGCTTCCGGGCTGGATCTTCGTTCCGGCGGCACTGGGCGGACTGTTCGTCGTCCTGCCACTGTTCGCGATGCTCGCGAGCGTCGACTGGTCGCGGTTCTTCCAGCTGGTCACGTCCGAATCCTCGCTCGCAGCGCTGGAACTGAGCCTGCGGACCGCAGCCCTGAGCACCGTGCTGTGCGTCCTGCTGGGTGTCCCGATGGCGGCCGTGCTGTCGCGCAGCAGTTTTCGCGGACTGCACGTGCTGCGGTCGCTGGTGCTCCTGCCGCTGGTGCTTCCACCGGTGGTCGGGGGTATCGCCCTGCTGTACACGTTCGGCCGGAAGGGCCTCATCGGGCAGCACCTCGAGGTCGCGGGCATCCACATCGCGTTCACCACCACGGCCGTGGTGCTCGCGCAGACGTTCGTCGCGCTGCCGTTCCTGGTGGTGAGCCTCGAGGGTTCGCTCCGCACCGCAGGCAGCCGGTACGAGCACGCCGCCGCGACGCTCGGTGCGAGCCCCACCACCGTCTTCCGGCGGGTGACGCTGCCGCTGGTGCTGCCCGGGCTGGTGTCCGGGGCCGTGTTGTCGTTCGCGCGGGCGCTCGGCGAGTTCGGGGCGACACTGACGTTCGCGGGCAGTCTGCAGGGCGTCACGAGAACCCTGCCGCTCGAGATCTACCTGCAGCGTGAGACCGATGCCGATGCGGCCGTGGCGTTGTCGCTGGTGCTCGTCGTGGTCGCGGTACTCATCGTGGTGGGTTCGCGGGGCTGGGCGTCGAGGGCTGCAGTATGACCGGCCTGAGCGTCGAGGCGCGGGTGGATGCGCGTGGCGTCGACGTGGGGTTCGACCTCGGCGAGGGCGAGGTGCTGGCGGTGCTCGGCCCGAACGGTGCCGGCAAGTCGACGGCACTCTCGGTGGTCGCCGGCCTGGTTCGCCCAGACTTCGGACGCGTCGAACTGAACGGTCGCGTGCTCACCGACACCACCCGGGGCGTCGCCGTGCCCCCACACCGGCGCGGCATCGCGCTGCTCGCACAGCAGGCGCTGTTGTTCCCGCATCTGACGGTGGCCGCCAACGTGGCATTCGCCCCGCGCAGTGCCGGCCGGGGACGTCGGGAGGCGCGGGCGATCGCCGAGAAATGGCTGGACGCAGTGGATGCGACCCAGTTCGCCGACCGTCGTCCGCACGAGCTGTCCGGGGGGCAGGCTCAGCGGGTCGCGGTGGCGCGGGCCCTCGCGGCCGAACCCCAGGCCCTCCTGCTCGACGAACCCACGTCAGCCCTCGACGTGGCCGCGGCGCCCGCCCTGCGCGTCCTGCTCCGACGGGTGCTGCGGGAGGGCGACCGGACCGCGGTCGTGGTCACCCACGACATCCTCGACGCGCTGGCGCTGGCCGACCGGGTGATCGTCGTCGAGGGCGGTCAGGTGGTCGAATTCGGTTCGGTGCGAGACGTGCTGACCCGCCCCCGCAGTGCGTTCGCCGCGCGGATCGCCGGGCTCAACCTCGTTCCCGTGTTCGGGGCGCAGGACGGCTTCGAGACCGAGACCGGTGTTCGGCTGCACGGTCTGCCCGACGCCGATTTCGTGCCGGGTGCGCCGGCGGTCGCGGTGTTCGCTCCCCACTCGGTGGCCGTCCACCGGCGCTCTCCGGAAGGCAGTCCGCGCAACGTCTTCCGGGTGTCCATCTCGGAGATCGAGGTGCGTGGGCCGACGGTCCGGGTGCGCGCCGCCGAAGCCGGAGGCAGGTTCGAACTCAGCGCCGATGTGACGGCGGCGTCCGTCGCGGAACTCGATCTGGTGCCGGGGCTGGACGTGTTCTTCGTCGTCAAGGCCACCGAGGTCGCCCTCCATGCCGTGCGTACTTGTTAACCACGGGCGGTTGATAAGTACTCACGGGTGCAGGGACGCGTGCATCAGGTAGACGTTGTAGCTGTCCCACTCCGAGATCGTGAAATACAGATCCTTGTCCGTCGACCACGGATGCATGAAGCCGCCGTACGCCATCGGGTAGTCGGCCGTGTCGACGAGCGTCGCGCCGTCCGACCACACACCCTGCGGGCTCGACGACCGCCGCAGGATGATCGAGCCACCGACGGGCTCGAGGTAGCTCATCAGCCAGGTGCCCGCGGTCGCGTCGTAGCGGACGGACAGTTCGCTGGCCACCCCACCGACGATGGGGGTCGCGAGGTGCTGGGACACGGGGGTCCAAATGCCGTCCGACCAGTACTGGTACGACGTGGTGTTGAGGACCTGTTCGACCGGCACCCGGGCCAGGCCGATGGTGCCGATCCGCCCGTTGGGGGTGCCGAACATGTACACGTAGTCGCCCTGCGGCACCATCGCGGACACCTGGAAGCGGGCGCCGAAGATGTTGTCCCACTTGGCGTGCAGGTCCTTGGTCCAGGTCTGCCCGTTGTCGTCGGAGTACGCGATGCCGCCGTAGTTCGTGTACCACATGCCGGGGACCATGCTCCAGCGCTTCACCGACATGTAGCTCAGGTACTGACGGTCACCGATCGCGAACCCCGACGTGGGGATGGTGGTGGTCTCGAAGTTGTTGATGTGCCTGCTGTCGATGATCTCGGCGGCATGGCACCGGCTGTCCTGGACCATGCTGTCGATGGTCATGCCGTCGGACAGGTCGGTGTCGTTGCTGTGGCCGAGAACGTTGCTCCGCCAGTCCTCGCCGAACGCGCCGGGCGGAGCCCAGTCCTTGCCGAACGTGTCGCCGAATGCGACCGCGACCTCACCGGGTTTCGTCTCCCAGGTGATGCCGAGGTCGGTGCCGTCGACCTGCCAGCGCTTGTCCGTGCGGTTCTCCGAACCGCGGCCCGTCAGCTGCGACACCAACCGGACGTCGCCGACCTCCGGCTTCGCCACGGGTGCGGTGAGGGAACCACGTTCGGCGGGGTTGATCTCGACGGGAGGCGCCGGCTGCGGGTCGGGTCCGGGGCCGCCGGGAACCGGGATGGGAATGGTCTCGGGACGCGGATCGATCGAGATCTTCGGGATGGTCAGCGCACTCGAGCCCGACGACCCCGCAGAACCCGACGACCCCGCAGAACCCGACGACCCCGCGGAACCGGAAGAGCCTGCAGAACCCGAGGACCCGGGCTCGGTCTCCGGTTCGTCGACCGGATCGGTGAGGTCGGGGCACGGGTCCGCACACGGGTCGGCGGGAAGGTCCTGGGCGACACGCGTCTGGTCGGCGGTCGGTCCGGGGACCGGCACCGGCACGAAGTCGGGGTACGGAATCGGGATGCTCACGGTCGGGGGAAGGGGCGGCAGCAGTGGGCCGCCGCCCGGACTCGGAGGCTCCTTTGCCGGGTTGAACCCGGTCTCGCCGCAGGCATTCACCGGCAGCCACGGAGTGGTCTCGGCCGCGGCGGGGGCGGCGGTGAAGCCGATCGTCGCGGCCACGACGGCCGCGACGCACAGCGGCACTCCGGCCACAGACCATGACTTCTCGACCACGGGACCCCTCCAGATCGGTGGTCGGAGTAACGGTGGACCGACCTGCACGTTCGGGTTGAAGATAACACCCGGCGACGGCATCCTCGGCGCACGAGCCCGGCCCGTCCGGTCACAGTGCGGTCTCACTGTCGCACAGGTGAATTTCATCGGGCGTAGGTGGAACCGGTACTACCGGACCATTGACGTCGGTGCCGAAGCCGGGCACAGTGGGTTGGGATTTCAAACTAACCGAGTGTTCGACGAGGAGAACGCATCATGACCGATCTGACCCGGGAGGCGGCGAGCGCCTTCGTCGCCGCTGCCGGCCTGGAACTCGACGAGGTGTCGGGGACCAAGGTCGTCGGCCACATCGACCTGTCCGCCGACCACCACACACCGTGGGGAGTCGTGCACGGCGGCGTCTACACGACGGCGGTCGAATCGGCCGCGAGCATCGGTGCGAGCACTGCCGTCGCCGACCGTGGTGAGTTCGCGGTGGGTGTGCACAACGGAACCGACTTCCTGCGGGCCCGCACCGAGGGACGGGTCGACGTGGTCGCGGTGCCCATCCAGCAGGGTCGGGTGCAGCAGTTGTGGTCGGTGGTGATCACCGCGACCGACACCGGCAAGGAGGTGGCCCGCGGTCAGGTGCGGCTGCAGAACGTGCCGATGCCGGGGTCGAAATAGCTCGGTTGTCAGGCGGGTTCGCGTCGGGAGTTGAACAGGACGCCGAGCAGTCCGAGTCCGTAGACCGCACCACCCGCCAGCACCAGCCCGAGTGACCGGCCGTCGGGGGCGATCACGAGGGAGGCTACGGCGATCGACGCGATGAAGGCCACGTTGAACACCGTGTCCTGCAGGGCGAACACCTGTCCGCGGCGGTCGTCCTCGATCTCGATCTGCATTGCCGCGTCACCGGTGAGTTTGATGGACTGCCCGGCGAATCCGAGTAGGAGCGCACCGCACAGCAGCGACGCCTGCGTGAGCGTCGCGACGAGCGTGCACTGCACGACGAGGGCGAGGATCAGGCCGCCGACGATGGTGCGGGACCGTCCGACTCGCGGAATCAGGAACGGCGTCGAGATCGCCGCCAGCAGCATGCCCGCGGCGGTGGCGCCGACCGCGACACCGAAACCGGCCAGACCTCCGGGCAGGGCGCTGACGGTGGCGGTGTCGCGGAGCACCAGAACCATGATCAGCGTGTTGACACCGAAAACGATCCGGTGCGTGCCTATTCCGATCATCGCCGTCGTGACGCCCGGTGACTGCCACACGGCGACCGCCCCGTTGCGCAGTCCGGCCGCGACGGCGCGGACCGCCCCGTATTCGGGTTTCTCGTCGGCGTGCGGGCCGAGCAGCCGATGGTGGAAGCGCGACGCCGCGAACGCGGCCACCGCGGAACCGCAGGCGGCTGCCGCGACGGCGATTCCCGAGCCGCGGTCGCCGGCGCCCACGAGGGAGATGATGGCGACGGACGTCGCGGCTCCGAGTGCGGCGACGACGGAGCCGGCGGTGGCGAGCACCGAATTGGTGGCCACGAGCCAGGACCGGTGCACCACTCGCGGCAGCGCCGCCGAGACTCCCGCGAGAACGAACCGGCTCACGCCGATGGCGGCGAGGGCGAGGAGGAGCAGCGCGGACTCACCGGTCCCGGTCTCCAGCAACACGGCGGTCAGCAGAATCAGCAGTCCGCGCAGAACATTCGCCCACAGCAGCACGGCGCGGCGGTCCCAGCGGTCGAGGAGCGCGCCCGCGTACGGTCCGATCACCGAGTACGGGAGCAGCAGTACCGCGAAACCGGCGGCGATCGTGACGGGATCCGTTGCGCGCTCCGGGTTGAACAGAATCGCGCCGCCGAGTGCCGTCTGGAACATGCCGTCGCCCAGCTGACTGGCGAATCGCACCGTCGCGAGGCGGGCCAGCCCGGGCGACCGCCGGAGGGTGTACGCCGTTCTGCGCCACGCCTCGCGCCGGTTGCCGAGCTGTTTCGCCATTCACAGGACCCTATCCGGCGGCCGCGACCGACCTGTCCTGCCACCACCGGACGGTCTCCTCGGCGGCACGGTCCAGCGGGGTCGGGGTCAGCCCGAGCCGGGCCTCGCTCTCGGACGAGTCCATCACGAACGGCTCCTCGAACTGGTACAGCATTTCGGCCAGTTCGCGGCTCCCCTGGTGCACGAGCCCGCCGCCGCGGATCACCCAGCCGGGCAGGGTGCTCACCTTCGGGGCGGGAACCCCGGCGGCCTTCGCATAGGCCTCGACCATCTGCCGCTGGGTGACGGCCGGGACCGTCGGTACGTGCAGCACCGAGTTCCACAGGGCGGGGTCGTGGGCGGCGACGATCATCGCGGCCGCGAAGTCGGGAACGTACGTGAACGAGTGGGGCAGGTCGGCGGAACCGAGGACGCGCATCGTCTTGCCCGCGAGGACGACGGGCACCATGCGCTCGCCGGCGTGCGCGTTCAGCACCTGCGGTCCGAAGAAGTCGGACGCGACGACGCTCACGGTGGGGGTCGAGGACTCGGCGCGGGCCTTCAGCAACCGGGTCCGGATGCCGCGTTTGCCGGAGTCGGCCGACCGCGGCGTGTGCTCGGTCATCGGCTGGTGCGACGTGTCGTAGGAGTAGAGGCTCTCGGGGAACACTACGACGGCGCCGACGCGGCCTGCGGCCTCGAGCACGGTCTGCTCGGCGGCGGGGAGTTCGCGCTCCCACGCGTCCGCGCTGTAGGCGGCGTGGATGCAGTGGTAGACGGCGACTGCTCCGTCGAATGCCTCACGCAGTGCGTCGGCGTCGGAGACGTCGACCTTCCGCCGCTCGATCAGGGGATGGTCCGGGCCGCTGCCCGACCGCGTGAGGACCCGCACCTGGCGCCCTTGCTCGGCGAGCTGCAGGGCGACGGTCCAGCCGACGGGTCCTGCTCCGGTGACGATCTCGATGTTCGACATGTCCGCTCCTGCTGTGTGAGTCGATTTCGACGATTCGAGAGCACTGCTCTCTGTCTGATTCGAGAATGCTCCCCCTCGACCTCATTGTCAAGAGCACTGCTCTCCTTTGTTGACACCGCTCTCTGAAATTGCCAGTCTGGACCCCATGCCAGGAACACCACGGGAGCGCGCCCGCGAACAGACGTTGCAGGACATCACGAGGATCGGACGCGAACAGCTGGCCGCGGTCGGCGCCGCGGCCCTGTCGCTGCGGGCCGTCGCGCGGGACCTCGGCGTCGTGTCCTCCGCCGTCTACCGGTACGTCAAGAGCCGCGACGAACTGCTGACGCTGCTCGTCGTCGACGGATACAACGAACTCGGCGACGCCGCGGAGGCAGCCGTCGCGTCCGCCGCCGAACCGCGGGAACAGTTCCTGGCACTCGGCCGGGCGGTGCGCGAGTGGGCGCTGCGTGAGCCCGCCCGCTACGGATTGCTGTTCGGCAGCCCGGTTCCCGGCTACCAGGCGCCCGGCGAGCAGACCACGACTCCGGGGACGCGGGTGATCTACGCACTCGTCGGAATCTTCGACACCGCGTTCCGGGCGGGCAGGCTCGAGGCGGCCGCGGCGGCGCCCATCGACGACGAGCTCGCGGCAGACCTCGACCGCATCCGCGCCGAACTCGGACTCACCACCCCCGACCCTCTGCTCGCCCGCGGCGTGCTGGTCTGGTCGGCGCTGTTCGGGGCGGTCAACTTCGAGGTGTTCGGGCAGTACGGCGCCGACACGTTCACCACACCGGGGGCACTGTTCGAGCACCACCTCGCGGTTCTGGCCGAGACGGCGGGGCTGCCCGCGGCGTAAAGCGGCGAACCGGACGCACGTCGCGTCCTCCGTCACATCGCGTCCGCCGCGGTGGGATGATGTTCAGGTGGCGCACGCAGAAGAACCCGAAGATCGAACGGCGTCGACGGAACCGGTGGTCCGGCCCGGCAGCCTGTTGGTCTCGTCCACAGATCTCGTCGAACCCGCATTCCGTCGCACCGTGATCTATGTGATCGAGCACAACGACGCCGGCAGCCTCGGCGTGGTCATCAACCGTCCCAGCGAAACCGCGGTGCACGACGTGCTGCCACAGTGGGCGCCGCTCGCCGCGCGCCCCTCCGCGCTGTACGTCGGCGGCCCCGTCAAACGGGACGCCGCACTGTGCCTGGCGACACTGCGCACCGGTGCGCAGGCCGACGGTGTCGCGGGTCTGCGCCGGGTCCACGGCCGCGTGGTGATGGTGGATCTCGACTCCGACCCCGAGGTCATCGCCCCGCTGGTGGAGGGTGTCCGGATCTTCGCCGGCTACTCCGGCTGGACGTACGGCCAGCTCGACTCCGAACTCCAGCGCGACGACTGGATCGTGATCTCGGCGCTCGCGTCGGACGTGGTCGCTCCCGCCCGGGTCGACGTGTGGGCGCAGGTGCTGCGCCGGCAGCCGCTCCCCCTCGCCCTGCTCGCCACTCACCCGATCGACGTCGAGCGCAACTAGCCGACACACCCCGCGCACGTCCCTGGACTGTCGGGGACGGGTGGTATCAACAGAGGTGGGGAACGAAGTGAGGAGGACAGCACACGTGATCGACACCTGTCACGGAACACTGATCGTGCACGCGCTCTACGGAGCAGAGTGCACGGACGAGTCGTGCGTCGAGTTGTCCGAGGTCCGGCACGCACTGATCATCGACTGCGACGAATTCGGCGACTGCGTGTGCTCGGCGGAGTTCGCCGAGCAGCTGCGTCACGCATCCTGAGAATCCACCTCGAGCGTCACCCCGACCTCCGACAGGCGTCGGCGCAGCTTCGGAAGATGGCTGCCCGGCCAGTACAGCTGCGCACAGTCCCGGCACCGACTGAACTCGTGTTCGTTGCCCGCGACGCCCGGTGGTGCCTCGGCGAGCGCCTCGGCACGGGGAACGGGCGCGAGAAGGCCGTTGCACCGCGCGCACCGCGTGAACGGTGAGATTCGCGACCGAAGGTCGAAGCGGTCCAGCACTTCCCGCAACTGCCTGCGTGGGTCCGTTTCGTGCAGGAACGCGCCGTGGGTGAGCGCCGACCTCTTGAGTAGGCCGGTGTCCCGGGTCAGGACGATGCGATGCTCGGACAGGGAGATGTCCACCAGTTCCGGGTCGGCGAAGTCGTTGCGGTAGCGGGTGTCGAATCCCAGCAGGCGGAGGTAGCGAGCGAGTCGGCCGAGATGCACGTCGAGCACGAACGTCGGGTCGCGCAGCGGTCGGGGACGCAGTTTCGTGACTCCGGTCAGCTCGAGTCGTTCGAACATCGGGTACACGGCGACCCGTTCGCCGCCGCGCAGCAGGTGCGCGAAATCGACCGACACTTCGTCGACGAGGATCAGATCCACCTCGGTGTGCGGGACGCCCAGCGCCTCGATCCGGTCCTTCACCGACGGGGTGCCGTCGAATTCGTGCTCGAACGTGTGCTTGCGCCGTACCGGCGGCAGAAAGTCGTTCAGCTCCTCGTAGAAGCGGAACTCGCAGTGACGAAGTGGCTCGGGCATCGGCATTTCACATCTCTCATGCCACAGTACTGGCCGACTCCTCGCGGCTGCGCCTCGAATACTTCTGGATCAGCGGGAAGAGCACGAACGTCGCGGCGAACACGACGGAATGCAGCCGCCAGTGCTTCAGTCCCTTCAGCGCCTCCTGCGGCGACAGCCGCGCGCCGTACAGCAGGAACAGGACGCCGATCGCGATCCGGGTGGCCCACTCGAGCACGGTCTGACCGGTCCCCGACACGGGAAAACACTCCCCAGGATCGCCACGGCGACGATGCCGAGGACGAACTCGTCGAGGTGGAACCGGCTGAGAAATTTCAAGCCGTCAAGGGTAGAACGGCGTGGTCACGACCCTTCGTGCGGACGCTCAGCACCGCGAGGACGCCGCACAGGACGGCGCCGATGATCGCGAGTTCGATGATGGCGACGTGCATGCCCTGGACGGTGATGGCGATGCCCGCGCAGATGGACGGCACGGCGAGACCGACGTAGCCGACGGTGAAGAACGCGGCGAGCGTCCCGCCCTGGGCGTCGGGGGCGTGCTCCGCGGCGGCGGCACCCACCGCGCGCATCGCTCCGGCGAACGAGAGTCCGTGCCCCACACCGACGATGACGGTCACGACGCACAGCAGGGCGAGGGACGGCACGAAGTCGACGACGAGCAACCCGATCATGCCTGCACCGACGGCACCGATGCCCAGGGTTCGGCAGAGCACGGTTCCGAGCCGGTTGGCCACGAGTTGCGCTGTCACCGAGCAGATCATGACCAGTGCGGCGGCACCGCCGGCGACCACGAGGTTGTCCACGCCGAGCAGGCCGATGATCCACGTCGGGACCACCGACTGGAACAGGCCGACGGCGCCCCACGCCAGTGCGACACCGAGGGAGGACAGCCAGAACACCTGGCGGATGGGTGCGGGGACGTGCGGGACCTGGAACAACTGGGTGGGGTGGGACTGCCCGCCGGTGGGTGCGGGGAGCAGCAGCACCATGATCAGCGCGGGCAGCAGAGCCAGCGCGAACAGCACGTACGGCAGGACCAGGGCGTGCGGGAGATACTGCGCGACGGCCCCGCCGAACAGCGGGCCCAGCGACGCACCGAGTGCGGTGGTGAGGGTGGCGGCGAGACCTGCGCGGCGGAGGTTCCGGGCCGGTTCGTGCTCGATGAGGGCGGCGGACCCGGCGGCCGAACACGCACCGACGGCGATGCCCTGGGCGATTCGGCCGAAGAACAGCCAGATGGTCGAGTCGGCGAACGCGAGGACCACGGCGCCCAGCAGGCTGAAGGAGATGGCGGCCAGCAACACGAAACGGCGTCCGAGTGCGTCGGACAGCGGGCCGAAGAACAGCAGCGAGGGAAGCAGTCCGGCGACGTAGACGGCGAATATCAGCGTCTGGACCAGCGGAGTGAATCCGAACTCGTGGCGGTAGAGCGAGTACAGCGCCGTGGGGATGTTGGCGCCGAGAAGCAGCACGACGAGGAGGTAGTTCAGGCCATGGAAGTGGCGGCTGGTGGTGCGGGCGGTGGAGGTCGGGACGGTGTCGGCATGAGCGGTTGACGTGGACGTGTGGGGTCGCCTCCTCGGGCTGTCCGAATACATGGGACGTCCTACGTAGTTTAGGCGGGCCGGTCATGAGTCGCGAGCCGGCGAGGTGTGAGGATGAGTACATGACAGTGGTTCGGCGCGAATCCGCGTATCAGCAGTCCCTGGACTGGATGCGTGGCCAGATCGCCCAGGGCGACTGGACGGTGGGCGAGCGCATCCCGACGGAACCCGAGCTGATGACGCTGCTCGGGGTCGGGCGCAACACCGTGCGCGAGGCCATCAAGACCCTGACGTCGACGGGCATCCTCGAGATCCGGCGCGGGTCCGGGACGTTCGTGCGGGCCCGCACCGACATCGGCGGGCTGCTCGGGCGGCAGGTCGCGGTCGCCGAGATGCTGAACGTCTTCGAGGTCCGGCGGGCGCTCGAGACGGAGGCCGTCCGGCTCGCGTGCGGTCGCCGCACCGACGACGACCTGCGGTCCCTGTCCGCGCTACTGGACGAGCGGCAGCGAACGACGGATCAGCCGTCCCGATTCGCGGACGCCGACCTCGCGTTCCACCTCGGGGTCGTGGAGGCCGCGCACAATCCGGTGCTGTCCGACCTGTTCGCCGGGATCCTCGAACCCACCCGCGCCACCTACGACTTCACCGAAGGCGTCCACCCCCCGTCGCTGACCACCGACGACCATCGCGCCGTCATCGACGCGATCGCCGCCCGCGACGAGGACGCCGCGGTCCGGGCCGCCCTCGGCTACCTCGACCGCGTGCTCGACGCGGTGCACCAGGCCTCCCGCCCGTGAGTGGTTAGCGAGTCCCTGCACTCCCGGGCCACTCACGGGTGGCGGAGCCGCCTGTCGGCGAACGTGTTGAGCGCACCGGCCAGCTCTTCGGCCCGTGCGCTGGTGACGGTCAGCCGGTCGCCGCACGCGGTCGTGACGATCACGGCGGGACCGGTCCTCGTCACGACGCCGTAGTTCCGTCGGCCCTTCACCTTGAGTCCCCAGCCGCCGAAGTCGTCGAACGGCTTGATCACGTCGACGCGGGCGCCCTCGATCTCGTCGATGCCGTACTGCAGGGCGGTCATGCCCATGTTCACCACCCGGATGCCGGACGGATCGACGATCACCCGAAAGCGGAGCAGGCTCACGATCAGCAGCCCGACGGGAAAGAACACCGCGAGCGGCCACCACCCGTCGACGAGCAGGCAGACGGCGACAGCGGGCGCGACACCGAGCAGCAGGAGCAGCACCAGCGAGCCGACGGTGCCGAAACCGACCGTGTCCGCGACCGTCGCCGGGTCGTCGGCGCGCGACAACCGGGGGTCGGGAGGACTGGTGGCGGACACCCGGGGCCGGTAGTCGCGCAGCAGGGCGGCGCCGAGCAGGCCGACAATCGCGCCGATCACGACGCCGACGCCGAGCGACCACAACGGAAGTTCGGTACTCGAGACGTCGGTGACGTCGAGTTGGACGTAGAGCAGCACCACCTGCACGGTCAGGATCAGGCCGACCACGGACAGTCCGACGACGAGCATCGTGCGGCGCATCATCAGCATCGCCTGGGCCAGTGCGGCGATCGCGGCACATCCGCCACCGAACAGGACTGCCACCAGGGCAAAGGTCCAGGCACTGGACATCGGGGTGGAGAAGCCGTCGGGCGAGGTGGTGGTCCAGTGGGTGGCGATCTCCACCGGAAGCCGCGGTTCCCAGACCTTCGTCAGGATCACCCCGAACAGGGCGGCGACGACCGGCAGCAGGAGACCGAACACTGCGCCTGCGGGGTCGACGACGCGCGAGGACTTCAATGGACGGGCCGTCGGCAGCCGGTCAGGACGGCTGGCAGGCGCCCTTCAGCGAGCACGCACCGCAGGAACTGCCGCACCCGCCGGTGTCGGCGGCGGGCACCGCCGCGGCGGCACGGGCACCGAGTGATCCGCCCGTCGCCGCGGTGAGAGCGGCGGCCACGACGCTGACGAGGACGGCACCGATTCCGAAGACTCCGCCGATCAGGATTGCGGCGATTCCGCCGATGACGAGGAGCCCGGCCGCGGCGAGCAGGGTGGGCCCTGCGACCTTGTTGGCCAGCGCAAACGTCTGATCGTCGCGCATCGTCTCGGGGGTGCGGACGCCCGCCCACCGGTTGCGCGGGAGGCGCTCGGCGAGGCCTGCAACGGCGACACCGGAGACAGCGACGGCGAGCACGAACAGCACGGCGGAGGCAATCAACACGAGACCAGGATACGGCGGACCCGGACGCGCAGGTGAGCCCGGGTGGGGTGAGGCTCTACCCTGGTTGACGGTATCCCCCTAATTCAGAATGTCAGCCAAGTAGATAGCGACCACAGTGACCGAGCACGTGCAGCCCGCCAACCCGTCCGACGCGACCCCGCAGCACCGCTACACCGCGGAGCTCGCCGGCCAGATCGAGCAGCGCTGGCAGGACCGGTGGAGCGAGGAGGGCACGTTCAACGCGCCCAACCCGGTCGGTCCCCTCGCCGGCGACGTTCCCGCGGACAAGTTGTTCGTGCAGGACATGTTCCCGTACCCGTCGGGGACGGGTCTGCACGTGGGTCACCCGCTCGGCTACATCGCCACCGACGTGTTCGCCCGCTATCACCGCATGCAGGGCCACAACGTGCTGCACACCCTCGGCTACGACGCGTTCGGTCTGCCTGCCGAGCAGTACGCGGTGCAGACGGGTACGCACCCGCGGACCACCACCGAGGCCAACATCGTCAACATGAAGCGGCAGCTGCGCCGCCTCGGGCTCGGCCACGACGAACGCCGCACATTCGCGACCACCGACACCGACTTCTACCACTGGACGCAGTGGATCTTCCTGCAGATCCACGACGCGTGGTTCGACAAGGAGGCGGGCAAGGCCCGGCGGATCTCGGAGCTCGAGGCCGAGTTCGTGTCGGGCGTGCGGTCGCTGGAGGACGGACGGGACTGGGCGTCGCTGTCCGTGTCCGAGAAGGAGGCCGTCCTCGACTCCTACCGCCTCGTCTACCACTCCGATTCGATGGTCAACTGGTGCCCCGGTCTGGGCACGGTGCTGGCGAACGAAGAGGTCACCGCGGACGGTCGCAGCGACCGCGGCAACTTCCCCGTGTTCCGTAAGCACCTGCAGCAGTGGATGATGCGCATCACCGCGTACTCGGACCGTCTGGTGGACGACCTGGAGTACCTGGACTGGCCCGAGAAGGTCAAGACCATGCAGCGCAACTGGATCGGGCGCTCGCACGGTGCGCAGGTGAAGTTCCAGGCGGACGGTCATGAGATCGAGGTGTTCACGACGCGTCCGGACACGCTGTTCGGCGCGACGTACGTGACGCTGGCGCCGGAACACGAACTGGTGGACGACATCGTCGCGGCCCAGTGGCCCGAGGGCGTCGATTCGCGCTGGACCGGCGGTGCCGCGACTCCCGCCGAAGCGGTTGCGGCGTACCGGAAGTCGATCGCGTCGAAGTCGGATCTCGAGCGTCAGGAGTACAAGGAGAAGACGGGTGTCTTCCTCGGCACCTACGCCGTGAACCCGGTGAACGGGCTCGAGCTGCCGGTGTTCATCGCCGACTACGTCCTCACCGGCTACGGCACGGGCGCCATCATGGCTGTCCCGGGTCACGACCACCGCGACTACGAGTTCGCGACCGAGTTCGGTCTCGACATCGTCGAGGTGATCTCCGGCGGCGACCTCACCAAGGACGCGTACACCGGCGACGGCACGATAGTGAACTCCGATTTCCTGAACGGGATGAGCGTCGCCGACGCCAAGAAGGCGATCACCGACCGTCTGGAAGCGGACGGCACCGGCAAGGGCACCATCCAGTACAAACTGCGCGACTGGCTGTTCGCCCGCCAGCGGTACTGGGGCGAGCCGTTCCCGATCGTGTACGACGCCGAGGGCAACGCGCACGCCCTGCCGGAATCGTCTCTGCCGGTGGAGCTCCCGGAGGTCGAGGACTACGCACCCGTGTCGTTCGATCCGGACGACGCGTCCTCGGAGCCCTCTCCCCCGCTGGCCAAGGCCGTCGACTGGGTCAACGTCGAACTCGACCTCGGTGACGGACTGCAGACGTACCGCCGCGACACCAACGTGATGCCGCAGTGGGCCGGCAGCTCCTGGTACCAGCTGCGGTACATCGATCCCACCAACCCGGACGTGTTCTGCGACAAGGAGAACGAGCGGTACTGGACGGGTCCGCGCCCGGAGCTCCACGGACCCAACGATCCCGGCGGCGTCGACCTGTACGTCGGCGGTGTCGAGCATGCGGTGCTGCACCTGCTGTACTCGCGGTTCTGGCACAAGGTGCTGTTCGACCTCGGCTACGTCACCTCGAGCGAGCCGTACCGCCGCCTGTACAACCAGGGCTACATCCAGGCGTACGCGTACACCGATGCGCGCGGCGTGTACGTACCCGCGGACGAGGTGGAGGAGAAGGACGGCAAGTTCTTCCACCAGGGCATCGAGGTCAACCGCGAGTACGGGAAGATGGGCAAGAGCCTCAAGAACTCCGTGTCGCCGGACGAGATCTGCGAGGAGTACGGCGCCGACACGCTCCGCGTGTACGAGATGTCGATGGGTCCGCTGGACACGTCCCGCCCGTGGGCGACCAAGGACGTCGTCGGTGCGCAGCGCTTCCTGCAGCGTGCGTGGCGTGTGGTCGTCGACGAGGAGTCCGGTGCAGTGCGCGTCACCGACGACGCCCCGACGGAGGACACGCTGCGCGCGCTGAACAAGGCGATCGCCGGTGTGAGCGAGGACTACACGGCGCTGCGCGACAACACGGCGGCAGCCAAGCTGATCGAGTACACCAACCACCTCACCAAGGCGTACCCCGGCGGTGCCCCCCGCTCGGTGGTGGAGCCGCTTGTGCTGATGCTGGCACCGCTGGCCCCGCACCTCGCGGAGGAGTTGTGGTCGCGGCTCGGGCACGAGAAGTCCCTGGCCCACGGACCGTTCCCGGTGGCCGAGGAGAAGTGGCTGGTGGAAGACACCGTCGAGTACCCGATCCAGGTCAACGGCAAGGTCCGCAGCCGCGTGACCGTCGCCGCCGACGCCCCGCGCGAGGAGATCGAGAAGATCGCGCTGGCCGACGACAAGATCGTGGCGCTCCTCGACGGCCAGGATCCCCGCAAGGTGATCGTCGTTCCCGGCAAGATGGTCAACATAGTGCGCTGACGCACCCGTGAGTACTTATTAACCACCGGCGGTTAACAAGTACTCACGGGTGGTTTGATACATGGGTGCAACTCGTGATCGAGGCAACCGACCTTCCCGGATCGTCGTGCCCGGCGGGAGCCAATTTCCCCGGCTACGACAACATCCACGTGGCGGTGCAACGCCGTGGTGCACACGGCGACCTACTCGGTCTGCAGTCGGGAGACGCGACCGCGGCGCGCTGGGTTCTCGACTGCACGGTGACGCCGACGCCGACGGGTCTCGACATCACCGGACCGTACGTGCAGGGCCGGCCGGGCGCGCGGTTCGTCTACCTGTCGTGGGGGACGCTCGATGCCGACGGCCGATTCGACATGTTCCGCCGGGCGAAGTTGATGTGGGACGCGGTGGATCCGGCGACTGCGGACGCGGCGTCGGCTGCCGGTCGCATCACGGCGCGTCTCGGGCTCACCGACGCCCGGGGAAATCCGCTGTGCGCGGCGGTGCGTCCGCCGTTGGTCGAGTGGTCGGCGTAGCCGATCGCCGTACCCCCTGCGCGTAGGGTGAGGGTATCGGCGGCACTTCGTACGCGAACGCCCGAGATCGCGTCGCCGCCGACAGAGATATCGGCCGCTTTGCGGCCGAGGCGGGAGCGTCGTCATGACGCTACAACAGGATCGCAACTTTCCCGGTCGTCTTCACGGCGCCCATACTCGTGGCGGCCCGGCGCAGTCGCCGCGGCTTCGGTTGAAGCCGGAGGCGCCCGGTGCCGGCACGGTGGACGGCGCCTGGTGGCCCCGGTCCCGTGACCTGACCGTGGAGATTGCGGATCTGGTTGCGCTGGTGGCGGTTCGGATGGGTGTGGTCGATCGGGTCGTGTACGACCTCAAGGCCTGGCTTCCTGCGCCGCGCCGGATCATGGTCGCGGGACGATCGGTGCATCTCGACGGTTACGAGTACCAGCCGCTCAACACCCTGTACGTGAGCGGTCTGAAGCGGACGAGGTTGACGCTCCTGGTGGTGCCCCCCGAGGCCGATGCCCGCTATGCCGACTCGACGATGCATACGGCCGCCAATCCCAACAGTGCCCTGACCGCCGACGAGTTGCTGATGTCGGGCATCAGGGATGGCTTCGACCGCACCGCGAGCGCGAAGGGACGTGAACGATGACGCACGACGACAACATCACGCATTCCGGTCGTGGGCTGGGACTTTCTCGGCCGGCCGACGGTGGGCAGCCTTTCGACGCACCCACCCGGACCCCGAGGCTGCTCCTGCGCGCTCGCGGCGAGGTGTCGGAGGGCGTCGACGGGGCGTGGTGGCCCCGAACCACCAATCTGACCACCGAACTGCACGACCTGATCAGCGCGTTGACGGATCGAGTGGGAACGACCGAACGCGTCGCCTTCGATTGGAACTCGCTGAGCATCTCGCAACGCGGCATCGACCGGCGGGACGGCATCGAGGTGTCCGGCCCGGATCCGGATCAGCCGACCGACATCATGTACGTCTTCGGTACCGACGGACGTCGCCTCGACATCTTGATCGTCGGGCCCAATACCGACGCCGACAACGCTTTCGAGGCGATGAAGAGGGCTGTGGGTCTCGCTCCGGACCAGTAGTCGCTATCGACTCTCGGCGTCGTGGAGGGCCGGTGACCGATCGACGTGACGGGGACGCTTCTCCCGCATCCACGGCAGTGCTGCGGACGCGATCAGGACGACGGCCATTCCCGCCCACTGCACCGGCGACAGTTGCTCGCCCAGCAGAATCTGTGCGGCCAGCACCCCGACCACCGGTTCGAGCAGTCCGAGGAGGCTGACCGAGGCCGAGCCGAGCGCGCGCACCGCGATGAAGGAGCAGCCGATCCCGATGGGCATCAGCAGGAGCCCCTGGAACAGAATGGACCCCCACCCGCTGGGTGCGAACGTCCAGGACTGTCCGTCGACGACGGCGATCGTGCCGGTGGCGATTCCGGCGCCGAGTGACGCCAGTCCGCCGGC
Organism: Rhodococcus sp. IEGM 1305; assembly: GCF_030058635.1. Lineage (NCBI taxonomy): Bacteria > Bacillati > Actinomycetota > Actinomycetes > Mycobacteriales > Nocardiaceae > Rhodococcus > Rhodococcus sp. IEGM 1305. Next base: position 281,138 of record NZ_JASHKX010000004.1, on the reverse strand, counting down.
GGCGACGGGGCTGACCTGGTGCACCCATCGTTCCCCGACCACCAGATACACGGCGTACCCGGCGGCGCTGAGGAGGGCGAGTATCGCCCCGTTCAGGGCGACGGCGGAGCCGCCCGCGCCTGCGACGAGCGCGATGCCGCCGGACATCGTGAGGGCCAGCACCAACTGACCGCGGTGGATCCTGTTCCGGGTGAGCACCCAGACCAGTGCCATCACGAACAGTGGGTAGATGTGGACGATCACGACCGCGATCTGGGCGCCAGTCACGCGCACTGCCGCAAAGAAACACAGAAGCTGGATACCGAACAGCGGGCCGCAGACGGCGCACAGCCCGACAGCGGACTTCCAGGTCACGCCCGTCAGTCGTCCGGTGGACCAGGCCAGGAGTAGCAGGAGTGCGGCACCGACGAGGCTGCGGAGGCAGACGAGGACGGCCGGCGACACTCCACCGGCGTAGCCGATCGCGGCGAACGTCGGGGTGAGTCCGTAGGCGACCGCGGAGGCCGCACCGCATCCCCAGGCGACGGCACTGCGGCCGCGGGTGGTGCTATCGCCCATGGACTCGAACGCGTCGAGCGGTCCGCGGTGGTCGGGTCACCATGTCCGCGGCGCGACGAGTTCGTCGTGAACGAACTGCACGAGAACCTCTTTCATGGCGGCGACGGTCATGTTCGGTGCGCCGGTGAGCACCTGGATGGCGGTCCCGTCGGTGAGCGCGGTCAGCCGCTGCGCGATGGTCTCCGGGTCGACGTCGGTGCGGAAGATCTCCTGGCGTTGTCCGCGCCGGACGATCTTGACGACGGTTTCGTGCCAGCGCGCGTAGTAGGTGTTGTGGAACGGGCGGAGTTCGGGTCGCAGCGTGGCCTCGGCCCAGAACTGCAGCCAGATGGACCACTCGTCGCGCAGCGGCCCGACGCGGGGCAACTGCATGTCGATCAGGCGGAGCAGCCGCTCGTGGGCGTTGTCGATCGCTTTGAGTTCGCGGCTCTGCCGGTCGAATGCGTTGTCGATGGCGTGGCGGAGGGCCGCCGTCAGGACGTCACTCTTGCCGGGGAAGTAGTAGTGCACCGCTCCGGTGCTGGTGCCGACGACCTGTGCGATATCGGAGATACGGACCGAGTGGTATCCGCGCTCGGCGATCAGCTGAGCCGCGGCGTCGAGTATCGCCGTTCGGCGCGCGTCCTCGGTGAGTTGAGCGGTCACTGTCCCTCCTTCGATAGTCATCTGACTGATCCATCAAATCATACGCCTCAAACTGACGCATCAGTCAGACGCTGCACTACCTGAGCGGAAGGGGCCGGAGTCGAACGTTCTCAGGCATAACCGCAGCTCAAACAGCCTTAACAGGCACAGGCGACATTCGGACGTCGCGTCAGTTTTCGGCAAACTCTTGACATCTGTGGGCTACGTCACGGTATAACTGATGCATCAGTCAGACCCCCGGGTCGGAACGGCAGCGACGAGAGGCGAACGCTCGATGGAATGTGAGAACCCAGGTGGAGGCGCCGGGCAGGTGCTGCGCCCCGACGTCCATCGCGGGCGGGTGGCACTGATCACCGGTGGAGGCACCGGGATCGGACGCGCGATCGCACTGGACATGGCGAGGTGTGGAGCCGACGTCGTCATCAGCGGCCGCCGGTCCGAGCCCCTCGAAAAGACCGCCGCCGAGATCGAGGCGCTGGGCGCCCGGGTGCTCGCAGTGCCCGCCGACATTCGCGAGGAAGAGCAGGTGACCGACCTGGTCGACCGCGCGCTCGACACGTTCGGCCGGATCGACATCCTCGTCAACAACGCCGGCGGCCAGTTCGCGGCGCCGGCCGAGGACATCACGAGCAAGGGATGGCGCGCCGTGCACCGCCTCGCCGTCGACGCCACCTGGGCGGTCACCCGGGAGGTCGCCGTTCGCGCGATGATTCCGCAGCGGTCGGGATGCATCTTCTTCATGGCGTTCTCCCCGCGTCGCGGAATCGCATCGATGGTCCATGCCACCTCCGCCCGCGCCGCCCTCGAGAACCTCGCTTCCGGACTGTCGCTGGAGTGGAGCCGGTACGGAATCCGGTCGATCTGCATCGCCCCCGGCACCATCGCGACGGAGGGCATGGAGGGCAACTACACCGAAGAGGCCCGCGCGCAGTGGACGTCCGCGGTTCCGCTCGGTCGCCTGGGTACGGCCGAGGACGTCTCCGGAGTGGTCACATTCCTCGCCTCCCCCGCAGGCAGTTACGTCACCGGCACCACGCTCGTGATCGACGGCGGCGCCGACGCCTGGGGTACGGGCCATCCCGCTCCGAAGGTCGAGGAGACGCGATGAGCGCGATCACCGACCGCGACCTCACGGCACTGTTCGACCCCCGGTCGGTCGCCGTCCTCGGTGCCAGCAACGACGAGACGAAGTACGGCAACTGGATCAGCGTTCAGGCCCTCCGCATGAAGGGCAGCCGGTCGGTCCACCTCGTCAACCGGCGCGGTGAGCGCATCCTGGGACACCCCTCGCTCCGCAGCCTGTCGGAACTCGACGAACGAGTCGATCTCGTCGTCATCACCGTTCCGGCACAGGGTTTCGAGGAGGCCGTGGACGACGCCCTCGCGGCGGGCGCCACCGCGATCGTCGGCGTCACCGCCGGTTTCGCCGAACTCGGTGCTGCCGGAAAGGCTGTGCAGGATCGGGTCGTGGAGCGGGTGCGGGCGGCCGGAGCCGTCCTGCTCGGGCCGAACTGCCTGGGTGTGCTGGATTCGAGCACCGCGCTGACGCTGGCCTCGAACCCGCTTCCGGCCGGACGGGTCGCGCTGCTCTCCCAGAGCGGCAACATGGCACTCGAACTCAGCCAATTCCTCGAGGCCCGCGGGCACGGGTTCTCCCGGTTCGCCTCGCTCGGGAACCAGGCAGACCTCGGCGCCGCCGACCTCATCCGCTCCTGCGTGGAGCACGATGACACCGATCTCATCGCCGTGTACTGCGAGGACTTCGGTGACGGGCGGGCGTTCGTCGACGCCGCCGCCCAGGCATCCCGGGCCGGGAAGCCGGTCTTATTGCTGACGGTGGGTGGCAGCGAGGCATCCATCCGCGGGGCACAGTCGCACACGGGATCGCTGACATCCGACAGCGCGGTCATCGACGCGGCCTGCCGGGCCGCCGGGGTGTACCGGGTGTCGAGTCCACGGCAGCTCGCGGACGTGGCGGCCTCACTCCTCGGGTACGGACCCGCAGAGGTGCGCCGGGTCGGCGTCATCGCGGACGGCGGCGGGCACGCAGGTGTCGCGTCCGACGTCGTGGAGGCTGCCGGCCTCGCGGTGCCCGAGTTCGCGGCCGACGTCAGCAGCGCACTGCGCGCCCTGTTGCCGCCGTCCGCCGGGGTGACGAACCCCGTCGACCTCGCCGGCGCCGGGGAACAGGACATCACCTCGTTCGTCTCGGTCCTCGACACCATCCTGCAGAGTCCGGCCGTCGACTCCGTCCTGCTCACCGGATACTTCGGCGGCTACGGAAGTTACGGCGAGAACCTCGCGCGAGCGGAGGTCGACACCGCCCGTGCGATGGCCGAGACGGCGCGCACCCACGGCAAGCCGGTCGTCGTACACACGATGCATCCCGACAGCGCCGCGGCCCGGGTCCTGGCCGACAGCGGAGTCCCGGTCTTCCGGGCGGTGGAGGATGCCGCGGGTGCGCTCGGGGTCATCGCGGAAACCGCTGCGCCGCAGCATCCTGCGGGCGGGGAGAGTGAGCCGGCCGAGCCGGTCACCAGCGACGCCTACTGGGACGCCCGCGAACTCTTCCGCGGTGCGGGCGTCGAGTTCCCGGACGCGCAACTGGTGCGGACGTGCGCCGAGGCGGTGTCAGCGGCAGACAAGGTGGGATACCCCGTGGTTCTGAAGGCGATGGGGTTGCTGCACAAGTCCGACTCCGGCGGGGTCGCACTGGGTTTGGAAACCGCGCAGCAACTCACCGACGCGTTCACGCGGATGGACGACTCGCTCGCCGCGCCCGCCTACTGCGTGGAGGGAATGGCGGACCTCAGTGAGGGAGTCGAACTCATCGTGGGCGTCCAGACCGACCCGCGGTTCGGTCCCGTGGCGATGGTGGGTCTCGGCGGTATCTTCACCGAGGTCCTCGCCGACGTCGCCTTCGCGCTGGCGCCCGTCGATGCGGAGACCGCCCGTGGTCTGCTCGACAATCTGCGGGCGTCCGCTCTGCTCCGAGGGGTTCGCGGCAGGCTCCCGATCAACCTCGACGCGGCCGCGGACGCCATTGCCGCCGTCACGGCCGTGGCCACCGCGCACCCCGAGATCGCGGAACTCGAGATCAACCCACTGTTCGTCACTCCGAAGCACGCCCTCGGGCTCGACGCACGCATAGTCCTCAGCTCATCGAACATCAACTGACACAAGGAAGTTCTTTCATCATGGAATTCGCATACAGCCCCCGCCTCGCCGACCTCAAGGAGCGCGCACGCGCCCTGACCGACACGATCATGCAGTTCGAGGACGAGTGCGAAAGAAACAACGGAATTTCCGACGAATCCCACGCCACCATCAAGGCGGCCGTCCTCGCATCGGGACTGCAGGCGATCAACACCCCCGTCGAGTACGGCGGTGCCGGACTGACGGTGCTCGAGCAGGCCGTCGTGCAGGACGAACTCGGTAAGCTCACCAACGCGCTGTGGGACACGGTGTGGCGGCCCGCGAACCCGCTGACCCACGCGACCCCCGAACAGCGGGAGCGCTACCTGATTCCCGGTGCCCGCGGCGACCGCCGCGACGCCGTCGCGATCTCCGAGGCCAACGCGGGCTCGGACTTCTCCGCGGCGAGCACGACCGCGACCCCCGACGGCAACGGCGGGTACATCATCAACGGCGAGAAGTGGTTCGTCACAGTCGGTGACGTCGCCGATTACCTCATCGTGCTGGCCAACGTCGAACCCGAGCACGCCGCAACGATCTTCCTGATCGACGTCGACACCCCGGGTGTGAAGATCAAGCACATCCCCCGCTACACGCACACCTTCGTCTACGAGCACCCCGAGTTCACGTTCGAGAATGTGCGCGTCGGAGCCGACGCCGTGCTCGGCGGCATCGGGCAGGGCCACGACCTCACCCGCGACTGGTTCACGGAGGAGCGGCTGATGATCGGCGCACGCACGATCGGTGCCGCCGAGCGGGCGCTGACCCTGGCCGTCGACTGGGCGCGGGAGCGGGTGCAGGGCGGCGAGCCGCTGATCAACCGTCAGCTCATCCAGGGCATGATCGCCGACTCCGTCGTGGACATCACCACCAACCGGGCGCTCACCCACCAGGTGGCGTGGGAATTCGACCAGGCCGATCCTGATGATGCCGACCTGCGAAAGACGCTGCATGCCAAGGCCGCGACCGTGAAGCTGGCCGCCTCCGAGGCGTCGAACCGGGTGGTCGACCGGGCCGTCCAGATCTTCGGTGGGCGCGGCTACATCCGCGACTACCCCGTCGAGCGGCTGTGGCGCGAACTGCGCGTCGACCGCATCTGGGAGGGCACGTCGGAGATCCAGCGCCTGGTCATCGCGAACGAGGCCAACAAGCGGGGTCTCGACAACCTGCTGTCCTTCCGCTACGAGGCCGGGGAGAAGTAGCACGATGTCGACCGAGAACGCCGGGACCGTCGATGTGCGCCGCGACGGCGACGTCGCCGTCGTCACCCTGAGGCGCGAACAGAAGCGGAACGCGCTGTCCACGCACATGGAAGCCGAACTGCTCGGCGCACTGGGGTCATCCGAGGTGAAGTCCAGCCGTGCGGTGGTCCTCACCGGGGGCGACTCGGTGTTCTCGGCCGGCGCGGACGTCACCGAACTGCGGGAGATGACGCCGGAGGCGATCGCCGAGTACTACCGGACCTCCGGGTCGGTGTACGAGGCGCTCGCGGCTCTCCCGCAACCCACCGTGTCCGCGATCACCGGCTACTGCCTCGGCGGCGGGCTCGAACTGGCTCTCGCCACCGACATCCGCGTCGCCGATCCGGCCGCGGTCTTCGGGTTCCCGGAGATCGGAATCGGGATCCTCCCCAGTTCCGGTGGGGTCACCCGCATCACCCGCATCGTCGGGGCGGGCCGTGCCCGCGACCTCGTCCTGCGCGGACGGCGCTTCGATCACACCGACGCCGAACGCTGGGGCGTCGTCAGTGAGATCGCCCCTTCCGCGGAGCACGTGAAGCAGGCGCTGAGCATCGCGCACGAACTCGCGGCGTATTCGCCACTGGCGCTGAGCATCACCAAGCAGGTGCTGGACGTCAGCGCCGACTCCCCGCATCATGCTTCGCTGCTGCTCGAGCAGCTCGCCTACTCGGCGCTGAACAAGACAACCCCTTAGCGGTACCGGCCGAGTGCGGCCGACTCGACCGCCACCCCCAGGGTGACGGCACCAATCTACGTAGTGGAGACGACATGAGTTCCTTCGACGTGATGGACAGACCCGCCAAACGCGGGTTTCACACCAAGCTCCTGATCGCGTGCTGTGGCGGACCATTCCTGGACGGGTACGTCATGAGCATCATCGGCGTGGCCCTGCTCGGGGTGACCGAGCAACTTCACCCGACGACAGCCGAGGCAGGGTTGATCGGTGCCGCCTCGCTGATCGGTATCTTCTTCGGCGCCACAGTGTTCGGCTTCCTCACCGACCGGATCGGCCGGGAGAAGATGTACGCCCTCGACCTGGTGGTGCTGGTCGTCGCGTGTGCACTGTCGGTGTTCGTTCAATTGCCGTGGCAGCTCATCGTTCTGCGCTTCGTCATCGGTGCGGCCATCGGTGCCGACTACCCCATCGCCACCTCGCTGCTCACCGAGTTCACCCCCACCAAGAAGCGCGGCGCCATGGTCGGGATGTCGGCTGTCGCGTGGTCGGCGGGCGCGGTTTCCGCGTACGTGGTCGGTGCGCTCGTCGTCGGCATCTCCGGTGGCAACGACCATTGGCGCCTGCTCCTCGCGTCCAGTGCGGTGCTGGGTCTGATCGTGATCCTGGTGCGCCGCGGAATCCCGGAGTCGCCGCGCTGGCTCCTGAAGAACGGCCGGGTGGCCGACGCCGAGGCTGTGGTCGAGAAGATCTACGGGGAGAAACTCGACCTGAGCAAGGTCACCGTCGAGGACACGGCGGACAAGCCGAAGGCCGACATCCGGATCTACTTCCGCGGTCAGTACCTGGCCCGGCTGATCATGTGCAGCGCTTTGTATCTGGCGGTCGTCACCCCGCTCTACGCGTTGCTGACCTTCCTGCCCACGATCCTGTCGGGCTTCTCGATCTCCGGTGACGGTTCCGCGGGGCTCATCGTCGAAACCGTCATCATCGGGCTCATCGTCGCCGGATCCATCCCCGCACTGTTCTTGGTCGAGAAGTGGGGCCGGCGTCCGATCGCCGTGGTCCCGTTGGCCCTGATGGTGATTCCGCTGGCAGGGCTGTGGTTGTGGGCGGACGGTCCCCTCTGGTTCATCGTCGCCGCCTTCTGCGCGTACGCGTTCATCTCCGGCGGTCCGAGCATCCTGGTGTGGATCTACCCCAACGAACTCTTCCCCACCGAGTTCCGGGCGACTGCGGTGGGAATCGCCACCGCGGTGAGCCGGTTCGGCGCCGCGACGGGCACGTACCTGCTGCCGCTGAGTATCTCGGCGCTGGGAACCGGCACCACGATGCTCTTCGGTGCGGTGCTGACGGCGGTCGCGTTCGTGATCTGCTTCTTCATGTCGCCGGAGACGAAGGGGAAGTCGCTGGAAGAGGTGTCCTCCGTGTCCGCTGCCCCGGTAATGGGGACGAGCGCTCCCCGGCTGGAGAAGTTGGAGGAGGCGTCCGCGCCGCGAACCTGAGGATCGTTCCCTCCCGCCCCTGCCGGCTTCCGACGTCGGCAGGGGCGGACCCCTGTGCGGACATGTCCCGCTGCCTGGGAGAAGGGGCTCCCCACCGGGCCGGTGCTGCGTTACTCTCACCACTAGAACACGTTCTATTCGACTGAGGAGTTCGCATCATGGCACCGTCCGCAGAAGACATCCGCAAGACCGTCGAGAGGTACATCGAGGCGGTGGCCACCGGGACCGCCGACGACGTCGTCGCACTGTACGCCGAGGGCGCCACCGTGGAGGATCCGGTGGGAACCGAGCCGCGAACCACGGTGGAATCGCTGCGGGAGTTCTACGGGGTGATCGAACCGCTGAAGCAGACCGGCGAGCTCCTGACGCTGAAGATCGCCGGCAACTCGGCCGCGTTTCACTTCTCCCTCGTCACCGACCTGGGTGAGCAGAAGCTCGAGATCGCGCCGATCGACGTCATGACGTTCGACGACGACGGCAAGATCACGTCCATGCGCGCATTTTGGTCGCAGGAAGACATGATCACGAGCTGACCGACGCCGGGCCCGGCAACCACACCGCAATTCGGCCCGGCTGATCAGCGACTGTGCTTACCATGGCGTGGTGGCCACCGACGTCGCCGGGCAGGCCGCACGGCGTGCCCGACGCAGAGCAGTCGTTCGAGCCGGTACGCGCCCCGGGCGCGCACCGCGTAGCTGGCTGTCGGTCGCCGGGGCGCTGACCGCCACGGTGCTCGTGGCGTGCTCCTCTGGTTCCGGGGGCCACCCCGATCCGGTCGGCCTGGACCGGGCCACCGACAGCGGGCAGCTTCCGTGGACGGAAGTGCTGCTTCCACCGCAGACGCCGACGACGGTCCCGTTCGGTCCGCCCGGTACCGATCTGCCGAGCGAACCCCGCGCCGCCGGGATCCGGGTGATCGGCGACCGTGCCGGTCTCTACGGCGGAAGCCCCGACCGGGTGCTCTGCGATCGGCAACGCCTCGTCGACGACCTCGAGCAGGATCCCGCGATGCTGCAGGCCTGGTCGAGTGTGTTCCAGGTCGACGACGTGCGGAATTACGTCCGGACCCTGACACCTGTGCTGCTCCGTGCGGACACCCGCGTCACCAATCACGGCTTCGACGACGGGCATGCGAGCGCATTCCAGTCCGTCCTCGAGGCGGGGACCATCGTGTTGATCGACGACCACGGCGTTCCCCGCGTCCGATGTGTGCGCGGAAGCCCATTGCTGTCTCCGGTGGTGAACGAGAACGCAGACGTGCAGGGCGATCCGTGGCCGGGTTTCCAAAAGGACAGGTTGTACGTCGTGCAGCCCTCCAACCTGGCGATGACCGAAGTGACCGTGGTGGATCTGATGACCGGTGGACTGACGCCGGTGCCGATCGGTTCCGGCCCGCAGCAGCCGGCGGAGCGCCCGAATCCGGTGGCACCCGTGGAAGCCCAGGCGCCGGTAGTGGATTCGCCGCCCGCGGTGGTGCAGCAGGCGGCTCCCCGTCCCGCGCCGGCTCCCGCCCCGGAACCTGCGCCTCCGCCCGCTGCGGCTCCGCCCCCGCCCCCACCGCCGCCACCTCCCCCGCCGCCCGCACCCGAACCGCCGGTGAACTACCCGCCTCCCCCCGCGCCGGCGCCCGCACCGCCACAGCAGATTCAGGTGCAGATACCGGGTCTGCCACCCATCGTCATCCCCATTCCCAACTGAGGGTCGGACGCGGAGTACTCGGCTACAGGGTGACGAGCGCGGCGTTGATCACGATCGCCTGGGTGAAGAGCGTCCAGTCGTTGATGATGTGCGCGCCCGTCGAGACCCACAGGTTCTTGGTCCGGATGTAGGCGAGGGTGAGCACCAGCCGGGCCCCGCCGATCACGATGAAGGCCTGCGCGAAGTTCCAGTCGTAGGTTTGCAGGTGGGCGGCGCCGAACCACACCGCACTGAGGAGCCAGGCCAGGATGATCGCGGTCTTGCGGGACATTTTCGCCTTGGCGAACAGGAAATACATCAGCGCGAGAAACGGGACGATGGTGAAGACTTCTTCGCCGACCAATTGGATCCCGGTTCCCACGTAGAACGCTGCCGTGTCGAGCGCACCGCCCTCGCCCGCACCGTCGATGGCCTCGTTGGACGCCACCCCGAACAGGGCGCGCACGATCAACGCCAGCACCGACGTGACAACGAGGTTGAGCACGGCGAAGCCGATCATCGTGAGGACGTCACGGCCGTGCACCTTCCGGAACAACGCTGTCCAGTGCTCGCGCGTCACCATCGCCAGCACGACGAGCGGGATACCGACGAACAGGATGCGCGGAATCAGCGCAACGACGTTGTCGGTCTGCGGGATGAGGACCAGGGCTGCGAAGCCGACTGCGACCGAGGCCCACGCCAGGACCCACTGCCGCACCGACAGCGTGGTCGGCGTCCCGTTGTAGAAGGGGAAGTCGACGTCGTCACGGCGCTCGATCAGGGGACCGAAGCGGTCGTTCGACGACGCCGGTTCGTGGACGGGAACGGCTCTCGGGCCGGAACCACTACTCATCGATCAGCCCCTCTGCAGGTGGGTGGACTCGGGCGGCAATTTTCGCAGCAACCCCCGACCGCGACCACCCGACGCGCCCGCCGGGTCGCACAACGGACGGTTAACGGAAAGCGACTTATATATACCTGCGGCAAATTTCTTGTACTTGTATTGACATGTTGTCCCGGGTGGGTCCACAGTGAGTCGCATGACAACTCAACGACGCTACGACGTGGTGGTCGTCGGTGCCGGAATCGTCGGCCTCGCGCACGCGTATCACGCGCGCAACCGAGGCCTGTCCGTGGCGGTGATCGACCACGCCGACCGCGTTGCGGGCGCGTCCGTCCAGAACTTCGGCCACGCCTGCATCACCGCCCAGTCGGGCGTCGCCCGCGACTACGCCCGAGCGGGCCGGGAGCACTGGCTCGACCTGGCACGCAAGGCCGGGTTCTGGTCCGCCGAATCCGGAACATACTGTGTGGCACGACATGACGACGAGCTGGCAGTCATGACCGAGTTCGCGGCCGTACGCGGACCGGCCGAAGTGGAACTGCTGTCCCGAGACCGGATCCTCGGCGCGTTACCCATCGTCGGCGACCGCGTCGTCGGGGGCATGTACATGGCCGACGACCTCCAGGTGAACCCGCGGGAAGCGGCCCCCGCCATTGCGCAGTGGCTCGACGCGTCGGGTGTCGACTTCTTCTGGCGCACTGCCGCAACCGGATTCGAGACCGGCGTCGTTCATACCTCGCGGGGCGATCTGCAGGCGGCGACGGTGTTCGTCACCGTCAACTACGACATCGACCGCCTGTTCCCGGGGCCGGCCGAGCGCGGGGGGCTCCTGCGGTGCCGGCTCCACATGATGCGCGCGAGGATTCCGTTGTCCGCGCCGTTGCCCGCACCGCTCTTCACGGGCTGGTCGCTCGTGCGGTACAGCGGTTTCCAGAATCTTCCCGCGACGGCGGCACTCGCGGCGAGGCTGCGTGACGAGTACCCCGACTACGTCGACCTCGACCTCCATCAGATGTACACGCCGCAGCCCGACGGATCGATCCTGCTGGGCGACACCCACATCCGTGAGATCTCGGCGGAGCCGTTCCAGTCGGAGAAGGGGTTCGAGGTGCTGATCCGTGAGGCCGCCGCCCTCTTCGGCGTCTCGGACGTCACCGTCACCGAACGCTGGCAGGGCGTGTACAGCTCGGCACCCGATTCCGACTTCCTGATCGAGGAGCCGATCGACGGCGTGCACGTCGTCACCGTGACCACCGGGATCGGCATGACCACCAGCATGGGTCTGGCGAAGGACCGCATCGACTCCGTCTTCGGCCGCGACACCCTGCCCGTAATGGCATAGCAGCACAACCACATTCACCGAACACCGAGAGGAATCAGACAATGGGAACACGTCACCGGGACATCAGCCTCGTCGTCTTCGACATGGCAGGCACCACCGTGGAGGACAGCGGGCTGGTACAGCAGTCCTTCCTCGCCGCGGACGCGCATGCCGGACTGTCGAAGACCGACGAGGACCGCAGGCGGATGCTCGACTACGTCTCCGACACCATGGGCCAGTCCAAGATCGTCGTCTTCCGCCATCTCAGCGGCGGAAACGAGGAGCAGGCGCAGGCCGCGAACAAGGAATTCGAACGCTGCTACTCGCAACTCGTCGACGACGGGCGGTGCAGCGCGATCCCCGGCGCGGTGGAACTCTTCGGCTCCCTGCGGGAGCAGGGCATCAAGACGGCGCTCACCACCGGCTTCGCGCACGAGACGCAGATGGCGATCATTCGCGCCCTCGGCTGGCAGGACGTCGCCGACGTCGTGTTGTGCCCCGGAGACGGTGTCCGCGGCCGCCCCTTCCCGGACCTGGCGCTGACCGCGTTGATGCGCACCGGTGCCCCGTCCGTGCAGTCCATGGTGGTGCTCGGCGACACCACGTCGGACGTCACCACCGGTCTCCGCGCCGGAGCCCTTGCCTCCGTGGGCGTGCTCACCGGCGCCCACGACGCCACCCAGCTGTCCGAGGCCGGGGCCACCCACGTTCTCGACAGCGTCGCGGACCTGCCCAGTCTGCTCGCCGAACTGCGCAACACCTGATTTTCCGATCAGGCTCCGTTGCCGTCGTCCGACGGAAGCCTGGGGTCGATGGTGCGGGCGTTCACGATGCTGAAGGCGACGAGGTCGGGGCGGTACCGATCGTCCGCGTACTCGAACGTGTCGCCGTTCTGATCCCGCGACGTCCGACGTTCCCGAAGCAGCGGGCTGCCGGGGTCGATGCCGAGATTCTCGGCGTCGACCCCGGTCGCGGCGACGGCGTCGAGCACGTGCTCCATCGATTCGAAGCGGACGCCGCGGGAGGTGAGGTAATCGGTGATCGATCCGGTGTCGATGTCGAAATCGAACAGCAGGGAGCCGACGCGGTCGGTGAACGTGCTCCGCTCGATCATCGTCGGTTCGCCGTCCAGCAGCCGGACGCGGAGCACCTCGACGACGAAGTCGTCCGGGGCCGATCCCAATGCGCTGGCGGCAGGTTCGGACACCCGGCGACGTGAGATCTCGAGCGTGCGGCTGCCCGCCGCGCGGCCGGTGCGGCGCGCCCACTGCGAGAAGGGGGTGAACGTGTCCAGGGTCTGCGTGATGTCGTGACTGCGCACCACGGCCGGTTTGCCCTGGGACAGCTGGATGAGCCCCTCGTTCTTCAACGTTGCCAGGGCCTGGCGCACGGGACCGCGCGACACCTCGAACTCCGCGCACAGCATGCTCTCGCTGGGCAGCGACTCACCCACCGCGTACTGCCGCTGCATGATGCGCTGCCGGAGCTGGAGTGCGACGAACTCATGGCGGGAGCGTGCCTCCACCATTGCGCATCACTCCACTTCCCCGCCGGTCGACGGTCGCCACTGCGAGTCAGGTGCATTCTAATGGCGTCGTCGCTACGCTACAGTGCTGAAACACGTTCCAGCCGGTGGAGGGATGCGGAGCATGGCGTCGTCGACGGAGCGGGTGGTCACGGTCGACGGATTCCGTTGGCAGATTTTCGAACTGGGTGACGGGCCGCCCGTCGTCCTGTGCCACGGATTCCCGGGGCTCGGCTACAGCTACCGCCATCAGATGCGGGCTCTCGCGGCTTCCGGGTACCGGGCGATCGCCCCGGACCTGCCCGGCTACGGCGGCACCGACGTGCCCCGCGACATCGACGACTACACGAACGAGCGGGTGTCGGATGCGCTGATCGGCCTGCTCGACAGTCTCGGTCACGAGCGTGCGGTGTTCGTCGGCCACGACTTCGGCGCGCCGGTCGCCTGGACCGTCGCACTGCGTCACCGCGCACGCGTGTCCGGGCTGGTGCTACTGGCCGTCCCCTACGCGCCCGACCGGTTCCCGCTGCGACCGTCGGAGCTGTATGCGTCGATGGCGCGCAAACACTTCCTGCACATCCACTACTTCCAGGAACCCGGTGTCGCCGACCGCGAACTCGACGCCGATCCCCGAGGATTCCTGCAGCGGCTGTTCTATGCGTTGTCGGGCGCCTACCGCTATCTGGACATCTGGCAGCACCCCTCGGAGGGCAACGGCTACCTGGACGTGCTGCCCGAAGCCCCACCCCTGCCGTGGTCGTGGCTGACGGAGGACGAGTTCGACCATTATGTGGAGGTCTTCACCCGGACGGGATTCACCGGCGGACTGAACTGGTACCGGGCGTACGACGCCAATTGGGAACGCTCCAGGAATCTCGCCGGAGCCGACATCGAGGTGCCGACGCTGTTCGTGGCCGGTGCGCACGATCCCGTCCTCACGATGAGTGGTGCGCAGGCCCTCGACCGGATGCGCGACACCGTCCCCGACTTGCGCGGACTCCATCTCGTCGAGGGAGCCGGGCACTTCGTCCAGCAGGAAAGACCGGAAGAGGTGAACGAGTTGCTGCTCACGTTCGTCGCGGGCGGTACAGGCGGCGACGACGGCGACTCGGCTCGGGCAGGTGACCGGTCGACTCGAGGTGCGCGGTGAACGCCTCCGCGTCCGCGTGGGTGCTCACCTTCGGCCTGCCGTCGGCCCAGGCGGCGAACAGCGCGAAGAATCGGTCGCCGAGGGCCGCGCGGACGTGGGGAAGGTGACCGCCGACTTCCCCGGATCGCTTGCGGAGCAGGGCCTTCGATGCGGTGTCGAGCGCGTCGCGGTCGAATCCCGCGGGCAGCTCCCCCGCCGCGACGAGAGCCCGGACCAGTGCCGCCTGCCGCTCCGCCAGCCCCGTCACGGCAGACTCCACACCGCGTCCCCGGTGACCCGGTCGACGCCGGCCGCATCCGCGATCGCATCCAGCTCGGCGAACAACTCACGGGCGGGCGGGTAGTTCCCGTCGCGCTCGAGCATCATCGCGGGGGGACCCGCGGATGCCCACTGCCGGACCAGGTCCAGCACCTCGCCGGGCACCGGGTCGGTGTGGGTGTCGTGGTACGCGCCGTCCCGTTCGGATCCCCCGGCGACGTGGCCGTACGCCACGCGTTCGAGGGGAAGCCGCCGGAGTTCCTTGCCGGCGTCGCGGCCGCGGTTGCGGGCGTTCGCGTAGACGTTGGCGACGTCCAGCAGCAGGTACACGCCGGTGCGTTCGACGAGTTCGGCCAGGAACTCGCCCTCGGAGTAGTCGTCGTCCGGCCAGTCGAACAGGGCCGCGATGTTCTCCACGGCCAGGGGCACCGGCAGGCACTCCTGCGTGCGCCGGATGTTGCGCACCAGCACGTTCAGGGCTTCCGCCGAGCGCGGCACCGGCAGCAGGTGCCCGGCCTCGATTCCGCCCGCCCGCACGAACGCGACGTGCTCGCTGACGAGCGGCGCACCGAGCGCGTCGGCGCACCGCGCGAGATGGTCGATCCGGCGCTGCTCGACACCGTCCGCGCCACCCAGCGACAGCGAGATGCCGTGCGGGACGACGGGAACGCCCAGCGACCGCAGTTCGTCCGGAACGCCGACTCCGCGCCGGCGGGCGGGCAGCGATTCGGCGATCACCTCGCAGAACCGCAGGCCGTCGAGCCGGTCGATGATCCCGCAGATCTCCGGCCGCCAGCCGATGCCGAGGCCCGGCTCGATCAGGGCGGTCATCCCCCGCACCCCCCACCGCCGCCGCAGCCTCCGCCGCCGCCGCAGGAGCTGTCGCCTCCACCGCTGCTGCCGCCGTCCCCGCTGCCGCTGTCGGTGATACCGGCCGCGCTCGCGAAACCCGGGGAGAACAGGCCGACGGCCCCCATCCCGAAGAGTGCCGTCGACAGCGCGATCGGCGTCGGACCGTATGCGGTGAGCGACGGGCGCATCCGCGGCGACAGGTACGAGTGGTCGCGGCGCAGGCGCTGCAGTTCCGCCGTGCCCTGGGGCGTCCTGCGTCCGGTCCGGCGAACGAGCTCCCGCGCGGCCGAGAGCAGAACCACCGCGACCAGCAGGAAGCCGATCGGCTTGCCGCCGGCGAACCCGGCGACGAGGCGTGCGACGCCGACGGCCACGACGACGAGGATCGGGAGGCTCGCGCGGCGGTTCCACGCCTTCTGTGCGGGACCCGTGAGCAGCCCCTGCGCGACCAGGGTGGACCGCAGGTGGTCGAGCGGGGCCTGCAACCGGCCCGGGAGCCGCAGGTTGCCGAGGGCGCTGCGCCCGGAGGCGAGTTCGTCGTAGACGGCCCGCGTGAACGATCCGAGGGCGTTGTCGGCGACTCCCCACGCCCGCAGGACCGTCCCGTCGGCGGAGATGAGGTCAGCTCCCCGTAGCAGCGTCAGGGATGCGGCGATGGCGCGATCGTCGCTGGTCAGCATCCCGGCCTGCACCGGATCGAGGCGGACACCGGCGGTCGGGGTGGATGCGGTGCCCCGGGACCGGAGGAACACCGCCAGCCCGACCGCGAGCACGGCGGCGGCGACGTAGACCACCAGAAAGGTCTCGCTCGGTATCCCCCACGTAGCGGATTCGTTGTACATCACACACCACCCTTCAACCACGTTGTCCGACAGTCGATCTCAGTATCAGTACGATTGTCCGATTTGCACCCGCCGGATGCCGATCGTCACCGTTCCGTTATCGGGATCCTGGGGATTCGTCGTGAGGTGGCTGTGGGTGGCATCGCCTAGCATCGTCAGCATGACGTCGCCGAGTGCCGCACTGTCGTATGCCGAACTGCTCGACACGGTTGCCGAATCGCACCGGGCGGCGGAGGCGACGCTGGAGGGATTGACCGACGACCAGGCGCGGGAACCGTCGTTGCTGCCGGGGTGGAGCCGGGGGCACGTCGTCACGCACCTCGCGAGGAATGCGGACGCGCTCAACCGGTTCGCGGTCGGGGTGATCACCGGCGAGGCCGCGCCCGAGATGTACCCGGGCGGTCCGGCCGCGCGGGCCGCGGCGATCGAGGAGGGGGCCGGGCGTCCGGCCGAACTACTGGTGGCCGACTTCCGCTTCGCGGGACGGCGGGTGCTCGAGTCGCTGCGGCGGATCACCGAAGATCTGTACGAGACGCCGGTGAACTGGCGTCAGCGGGTGCCTGTGCGGCAGGTGCCGGTGCTGCGGTGGCGTGAGCTCGAGATCCACCACGTCGACCTGGGGCTCGGCTACTCGGCGGCCGACTGGCCGGCGGCCTTCGTGGAGCACACGCTGGAATCGGAGCTGCCCGAGCTGGCGGCCAGGCATCCGGACGTCGGGGTGCCGGAACTTCCGCGCACCGAACTGCTGGCGTGGGTTATCGGGCGCCCCACGCGGGAGGGCTTGCCGCCCGTGCCCGCGTGGCCGTTCTGAGCGTCAGGCGTACTCGACGTTCTCGAACGTGTCGGCGTCGTCGAGCGCGTCCCAGATGATCGCGTAGCGCTTGTGGGTCATCTCGTCGGCATCGACGAGCAGGGCGTCGAACAACGACTTCGGGTTGTCCTGCCACGTCTGAACGAGGCCCGCGACCGCCTGCGGCGTGAACAGACCGGACCGCGCTGCCGCCTCGATCCACTCGTCGAAGTCGCCGCCGTGAATCCGCTCGACTGCTTCGCGATCGACCTCGCCGTCACCGAGATCGAGAGTGAACATCGTCGCGAAGACGTCGCCGTCGACGGCGACGACGGTGTCGCTGTACGTACGCTGGTCGGTGTTCATCGTGGGGATACCTCCTGGGAGTCAGCTCGTTGAACCTGACTCACGTTTGCGACCTCTGCTGATGAGAAGAACTGTAGGGCGACTAATTGTGAGCAGCTTAAAGCCTTTCTGTGAGATCAATCTGTGATCTATCTCACGCAGGTTTCTTCGCTGTCAGCGGACCCTCAGCACGATTTCTGTGGGGTGCGCATCACCCGGTGTCTCCACCGCGTTGCGCACGGCTTTTGCGACGGTCGACGGCTTCAGATACTTCTCCGGCCGGTACTCGTCGCCCTCGCCGGCCACGATGGCGCGCTGCATATCGGTGTCGATCCGGCCGGGGTGAATTGACGTGACGCGCAGTAACGGCTCCTCGAGCCGCAGTGCGTCACCGAACGCCCGCAGGGCGAATTTGCTCGCCGCATACGACGCCCAGCCGGCGTTCGCGCGGAGCCCGGCGCCCGAGTTGATCAGGACGACGTGCCCACCCGCGGCGCGGAGAGCGGGCAGCAGCAGCCGTGTCAGTTCGGCCACCGCGATGACGTTCGCCTCGAGCGTGTGCCGCCACTGGTCGACGGCCGACTCCGCGACGGTCGAGAGATCGGCAACGCCGGCGTTGTGGACGAGCACGTCGAGCCGCTCGATCGGGGCGCACGCCGCCGCCAGCGCGTCGTAGTCCGTCAGCTCGACCGGCCAGGGCGTGGCGCCCGGCAGTTCGTCGAGGATGTCGGTCAGCGACCCGGCCGACCGGGCGCCGAGCAGGAGGTCGTGGGTCGGTGCGAGTTCGCGGGCGATGGCGGCTCCGAGGCCACGGCTCGCGCCGGTGATCAGGGCTGTGGGCATGCTGTCGAGGCTAACGCCCGTGAGTACTTATTAACGTCGGGCGGTTAACAAGTACTCACAGGGCACTCCAGTGGTGCCACGTCAGGTCGTGTATCGCGATCACCGGTCCGTCCGGTCGGCGGTCGACGTACTGCGGGTACTTCGCGGCAAGAACGTCGATCGCGGCGCCGCCCGCCGGGGAGTCGGGGGCGAGCACCTCGGCCCGACCGTCGACCCGCACCCACCACAGGTGGTCCCAATTCTCGTCGTAGTGGTCCACGAGCAGGGTGACCGCGGGGTTGGCCGCGATGTTCGTGAGGCGTCGCAAGGCCGTGGTGCGCTTCGGTTTGTGGTCGACGCAGGAGTAGATCGTGTCGGAGTCGAGTGCGAAGACGAGCGGGACGAGGTGTGGCACCCCGTCCGCCCCGACCGTGGCGAGCCGCGCGATGCGGGCGGCCGCGAATCGCGCGACGACGTCCATCACGGTTCCATCAGGTAGTCGCCGCTCACCGGTTCCGGGAGGGCGGGAATGCCCAACGGGCGCTTGAAGTATGCCCAGGGGAACCACAACGTCCCGACCTTCTGCCAGCCGTCGGCCTCGAGTTTCTGGCGGCTCGCCGGCGCCGACACGCGGGTGTGCTCCCACTGTTCCTCGGACTTGCGAACGGTGTGGAACAGGGTGCCGAATCCGACGGAGTGCCAGCCGTACGAGCCGGCGTGGTTGAGGATGCGCATCTCGTTGAACGCGGTGAGCGGGGTGAGCCGGCGGGTCCGGCCGTCCGGGTCCGTGTCGGGGGCGTCGCCGATCCGTTTGCCGAAACGTTGTTGCGCCGCCTGCCGCGACATGCCGAGTGCGGCGCCGACCGTGTCCCAGCTGTGCCCGGCGGAGCGCGCCGCGGCGATCGCGGAGACCAGCAGTTCGTCGACCGACTCCCGCGCCTGCGAGGTGAGCCGGACGAGGGCCAGGTAGGCGGCGGGGTCGTGGTCCAGTCCGGGGTCGATCTCGGGGTCCGCCTTGGCGATCGCGTCCGACAGCAATTGGGTGAGCGCGGCATCCGGCATATGTCAAGTATTGGTTGACACGAGTCGCCTTGTCAACCAAATGTTGACTAGGTGGTGACGAGGGTGATGCCGAGGGTGAGCATCAGCGCGGCGATCCCGGCGTCGAGCACGCGCCACGCGCCGGGGCGGGCGAACACCCGGTGCAGGAACTGGGCGCCGTAGCCGAGCGCGAGGAACCAGACGACGCTCGAGGTGGCGGCACCGAGGCCGAACAGCCATCGGCCCGACTCGCCCTGGTTGTTGGCTACCGAGCCGAGCATCAGCACCGTGTCGAGGTACACGTGCGGGTTGAGCCACGTGAGTGCGAGGCAGGTGAGGATCGACGTCGCGAGGGTCGCCGACCCTATTTCCTGCGTGGCGTCGAGCGTTCCGGGGCGGAGGGCGCGGCGAGCGGCGAGCACCGCGTAGGAGACGAGGAATGCCGCACCCGCCCAGCGGATCAGGGTGATGGCAGCCGGAGCGTGCGCGAGTACGGCGCCGATCCCGCTGATCCCGACCGCAATGAGCACGGCGTCCGATACCGCGCACAGCACGACCACCGGCAGGACGTGCCTGCGCGCGATCCCCTGTCGCAGGACGAACGCGTTCTGCGCGCCGATCGCGACGATCAGCGACAGGCCGGTACCGAAGCCGGCGGCCGCCGTGAGCAGGGCAGGGGTGAAGTGCATGAGAACCACGCTACGAACCCCGCGATCATCAATCCAGCTAATTATCCTTCATTGCCATTAGCATCGCTTCATATGGATCTGGACCTTGCTTCGCTTCGCACGTTCGCGGCCGTGATCGACGAAGGCACCTTCGACGCCGCGGCCCGGGTACTGCACATCACGCCGTCCGCGGTGAGCCAGCGGATCAAGGTACTCGAGCAGCAGGTCGGGCGCGTCCTGGTGCAGCGGGCCAAGCCGGTCCGGGCCACCGAGTCCGGACACGTCGTGCTCACGCTCGCCCGCCAGATGGCCCACCTCGAGCGCGAGGCCATGTCGTCCCTCAACCCCGAGGAGGCGACGACGAGCACGCTGTCGCTGGTCGTCAACGCGGATTCGCTGTCCACGTGGATGATTCCGGCCCTCGCCCGCCTGGCGCCGGAGCATCGGGCGCTGTTCGATCTGCATCGGGAAGACGAATTCCACTCGACCACCCTGCTGAAGGAGGGCACGGTGATGGCCGCGGTGACGTCCGTCCCGGAGGCGGTGCAGGGCTGCACCGTGGAGAAGCTGGGGTCGATGCGGTACCGCGCGCTCTGCAGCCGCGACTACGCCGACCGCTGGCTCCCCGACGGTCCGACGGCGGACGCCCTCGCGGTGGCACCGATGCTCGACTTCGATCGCAAGGACGAACTGCAGGCCCGGTTCCTGCGCGGGTTCACGCGGCGCCGGCTCCAGCCGCCGCGGCACTTCGTTCCCGGGTCTTCGGCGTTCTCCGACGCCGTCCGCCACGGTCTGGGCTGGGGACTGCTGCCGGAATTACACACCGGCGACGACCATGGGCTCGTCGAACTCGACCCGTCCCGCCCGGTCGACGTCCCGCTGTACTGGCAGCGGTGGAAGCTGGATTCGCCGATCCTCGCGGCGCTCACCACCGCGGTCCGGGACGGGGCGCGCGAAGCGTTGCGGTGACGTCGGGGTGGGCGCAACACTGGAGGCATGGACGCCGACAGCCCGATGGACCCGGTGCAGGCCCTGCGAGAGACAGCGTTCTGGCTCGAACGGTCGCGTGCGGAGACGCACCGCGTGAAGGCGTACCGGCGTGCCGCCGACGTGGTGGCCGAACTGTCGGAGGAGCAACGGGACGTCCGCCGGCGCACCGACAGCTGGAAGGATCTGCCGGGCATCGGACCCAAGACGGCGACCGTGATCCGTGAGTCGCTCGACGGTGTGCCCGTCTATCTCGCGGAACTGCGGGAGAACGCGGAGCCGATCGGCGGCGGCGCGCTGCGGGAAGCGCTGAAAGGCGACCTGCACACGCACTCGGACTGGTCGGACGGCGGCAGCCCCATCGACGAGATGATGCGCAGCGCGGCCGCTCTGGGTCACGAATACTGCGCTCTGACAGACCATTCCCCGCGTCTGACGGTCGCGAACGGGCTGTCGGCGGAGCGGCTGCGTTCTCAGCTGGAGGTGATCGCCGCGCTGAACGAGGAACTGGCACCGTTCCGAATCCTCACCGGCATCGAGGTCGACATCCTCGACGACGGTTCACTCGACCAGGATCCGGATCTGCTCGACGAACTCGACATCGTCGTCGCCAGCGTGCACTCCAAGTTGCGGGCGGAGCGCGGGGCGATGACCCGCCGGATGGTCCGGGCGGTGGAGAATCCGCTGGTGGACGTGCTGGGGCACTGCACCGGCCGCCTCGTCGAGGGCGGGCGCGGGACCAGGCCGGAGTCGGCGTTCGACGCGGAGCAGGTGTTCACCGCCTGCCGCGAC
This sequence comes from Rhodococcus sp. IEGM 1305, assembly GCF_030058635.1. Lineage (NCBI taxonomy): Bacteria > Bacillati > Actinomycetota > Actinomycetes > Mycobacteriales > Nocardiaceae > Rhodococcus > Rhodococcus sp. IEGM 1305. Next base: position 259,407 of record NZ_JASHKX010000004.1, on the reverse strand, counting down.
CACGGCACCGCCGTCGAGATCAACAGCCGTCCCGAACGCCGCGACCCGCCGAGCCGTCTCATCGATCTGGCCATCGACGTGGGGTGCCTGTTCTCGATCGACACCGACGCGCATGCCCCCGGGCAACTCGCCTGGCAGGGGTACGGATGCGAGCGGGCGATGCGGTGCGGCGTCGAGGCCGACCGGGTCGTGAACACGTGGTCCGCCGACGACCTGCTGGAATGGGCAAAGTAGCGCTCGTGCGTGGTTGACGAGTGCAGGGACTCGTCAACCGCGCACGGGCCGAAGGCCTAGCCCCGCTCTCCGGCCAGTTCCTCGAACAGTGTCGGGTCGTGGGCGGAGAAGACGCGCACCCGCGGCGCCACCTGATTGTTCAGTTCCCGGAGCCGGCGATGATTGCCGCGGATCTTCGAACGATCCACCGCGATCAGCTCTTCCATCACCCGCAGGGCGCGACCCTCGGTTCCCGGCGCCACCTGTCCTGGGGCGGCGACGGTGCTGCGGTGGTAGAACGCGTCGCCCGCGTGTAGCAGCCAGCCCTTCTCGCCGGTGTCGACGGCCACCGCCGCGTGACCGCGGGTGTGGCCAGGCATCGGGACGAGCACGATGCGGTCGGCGGCACCGGCGATCGGGTAGGTGTCGGAGAACCCGAGCACGGATTCGCCCGGCCCCGAATAGGTGTGCAGCGTGGGTTCGGGGGTGAGCTGGGCGGGACGGTAGCGGACCTTCTCCCGGAACGACGAACGTCCTTCTGACGCCGTTCGTTCCGCGGCGGTGGTGTGCAGGGTGGCGTTCGGGAAGTCGGCGACGCCGCCGACGTGGTCGAAGTCGAGATGGGTCGCGACGATGTGGGTCACGTCCGCAGGATTCAGGCCCAGCTTCTCGAGCCGGCGGACCGCCGTCTCCGACTCCCGGAACCGGGCGCCCATCAGGTTCGCGTACCGGCCGACGCGTCCGGTGGGATCGGCGACGTCCGCCAGCCCGAAGCCGGAGTCGACCAGCACGATGCCCGCGTCGGTTTCACACGCCAGCACATGGCACACCAACCGCCCGATGAGCGCCGAGGAGAACGAGCCGCAATTGAGGTGGTGTACCCGCATGGGGGCTCACGCTAGCCGAGTCGGTGTTCGCGGGGCGCCGATTACACCGCGACCGGTGACGACGCCTGCGCCCAGAACCGTTTCGGTATCCGTCCGGCATTCCGGGCGAGGTGCCCGGCCGTGACCGCTGCGGCCATCGCCGTGGCCATCAGCGGAGGGTCCGACGCCCTCGTCACCGCCGTGGCGAGCAGTACGGCGTCGCAGCCGAGTTCCATCGCCAGTGCTGCGTCGCTCGCGGTGCCGATCCCGGCGTCGAGAATGACCGGGACGTCGGTGCGCGCGACGATCATCTCGATGTTGCGGGGGTTCGAGATACCGAGTCCGGTGCCGATCGGCGACCCGAGTGGCATCACGGCGGCGCACCCGGCGTCGACCAGGCGCTGCGCGAGCACGGGGTCGTCGTTGGTGTACGGCAGCACGACGAATCCGTCGTCCACGAGTTGTTCTGCGGCCGCGACGAGTTCGATCCCGTCGGGCAGGAGCGTGCGTTCGTCGGCGATCACTTCGAGCTTGACCCAGTTGGTGCCCAGGGCCTCACGGGCCAGGCGCGCAGTCAGCACCGCCTCCGTGGCGCCCCGGCAGCCGGCTGTGTTCGGCAACAACGCGATACCCAGTCGATCCAGCAGTTCGAGCAGCCCGGTTCTCCCTGCGGCGTCCACTCGGCGCATCGCCACCGTCGTCAGTTCGGTGCCCGAGGCGACGAGTGCCTCTTCCAGTACCGAGAGGTTGGCCGCACCGCCTGTGCCCATGAGGAGGCGGGACGAGAAGTCCCGGCCCGCGATCGTGAGTGCGTCGGTGTGGATGCGCATGGGTACCTCCGGTCGAGATTTCGGCGAGCACTCGAACCCTACGACCGAATCGTCTCCGACGTCAGAACCACTTGTGCGCTACGTCATAGGTCCAGATTGGTCCCCTGTCTCGTTGTCATTCTGGATCTTCTGGACCCGTACCAGACGGCCCAGAGTTGTCGGTGCGAGGAGCCGAACGCCACGTCGTCACGATCGGAGTAGAGATGAACACCATGGTCGCGCGCAGAAACCGCACCGCGAGGTCGAGGGAGGAGGAGCGCCTGGCAACGGAACTGGAGGACGCCCGCCGCCGCATCATCGAACTCATGGGCCAGCTGGCCGAAACGGTCCGCAGCCGTGATGCTTTGAGCGACCGCATGCAGGTGATGGCGTGGAATGCCCGGTGGGGACGCGAGCACACCGGATTCGGGGTGCGGTGACCCGAGTCCGGGAGTCACAGCCACGTGGTCGGGCGGATCAGGTTGGCGAGATCCACCAGGGTGTACCGATGCCTGCGCTCGGGGGCCTTGCGGGCGAGGGCCCGGAGCGCCGACTCCGCCCCGGTGCGCAGACCGCGTTCGGTGAACGGCACGCTGAGGATCCGCGTCGTCTCGGGAATGCCGCCGGCGTGCAGCCAGTCGACGGCCACGCCGAGGACGAGCACCCGGGTCTGGAGTGCGCGGCGCTCGTCGTGGGCGAGCAGTTCGACTCGCCGGGCGGCCTCCTGCAGATCCCGTTCGCTCACCTCGGCGAGCGGCCGATCGTGGACGAGCATCAGCACACTCGTCAACCGGGCCTCGGCATAGTGCCGGGATGTCGGTGGCACCTCGTCGAGGGCCTCCACCGCGGCCGCCCGGTCGTCGCGGTGCTCCAGTTGCCGCGACAGCCCGAACGCCGCACTCACCGCGCCGTGATCCGTGCGCCACACTGTGCAGTAGTACTTTTCGGCGGTCCGCCGCCACCGCCCGATGTCCTCGCCGGAGCGGTATTCGCACCACATCTCGGCAGTCGCCGCGAGGGCGAGTTTCGGGGCCTCCTCGCCCGGTAGCGCGGTCAGGACGGAATCGAACCGGGTGAACGCCGCCTCGAAGTCGCCGCCCACCAGCGCACACAGTCCGGTGTGCCAGTCGACGCGCCACGTGTCCTCACGCTGGTGGTCGAGGGATTCGAGAATGGTGGCGGCATCACGGGGCTGCCCCAGGTCGAGGTGCGCGCGTACCTCGGCGAGCGGGATCTCGATGCTCGTGGACGCCACGCCGTCGTCCGCCGACTCCTTCGCCCTGCGCAGTGAATCGAGGAGCTCCCTCGGTCGGCTGTGGACGACGGAGAGCAACGGGGCGGCCGGGTCGTCCGGGTCCACCAACGGAATCGGTAGTGCTCGAACGATACTCATCGCACTGATCCGCTCGTCCCGGCGGTGCCCGTCGACGTAGACGTCGGTGCGGCTGATCGTGAGGTCGGTCCCGAACGTCGTGCGCTGCGGGCTGAATCGGTGGGACAACCCCGGCTGCGGGTGGCCGGTCTGCTGGGCCCGCACCTCGCGCAGGACACCCTCGAGCTGCGTCGACATCTCCTCGGCCGACGCGAACCGGCGGGCCGGATCGGGGTGGATGGCCCGGAGCAGCAGCCGGTGGTAGAACTCGTACTCCGCCAGCAGCGGCGCCTCCTCGGGTGTCGGCAGGCCGTCGACGTAACAGCCGCCGGCGGTGGGCATGTCGAGGGTCAGCACGGCCAGCGTCCGCCCGACGGTGTAGATGTCGGAGGCGACGGTCGGACCGGTGGTGGCGATCTCGGGGGCTTGGTAACCCTGTGTGCCGTAGATGTATCCGTGGTCCCCGATCCTGGCGACCGCGCCCATGTCGATGAGCTTGAGCTGGTCGTAGTCGTCGCCGATCATGATGTTCTCGGGCTTGAGGTCGTTGTACACCAACCCCATCGAGTGCAGGTATCCGAGCGCGGGCGTGACCTCGAGGAGGTAGCGGATGGCGTGCTCCACCGGCAGCATCGGCTTCGGGTCGTCGGGTCCGGCGTCCTCCTTCAGTTCGGTGAGCAGGTCGCGCAGGGTTCTGCCCCGGACGTACTCCATGACGATGTACCCGATGGGATTGCCGTCCATCCCGGGGTGTTCGACGAAGTTGTAGATCTTCACGATGCTCGGATGCGTCACCTCGGCGAGGAACCGGCGCTCGGCGAGAGCCACCTCCTGGGCCACGGGATCGCCCGAGTGCAGCAGGCCCTTGAGCACCACCCAGCGGTCGCTGACATTGTGGTCGAGCGCGAGGTAGATCCAGCCGACACCGCCGTGGGCGAGGCACCCCAGGACCTCGTACTGGCCCGCGACCAGTTCTCCCGCCTCGAGTTGCGGCGCGAACGAGAAGACGGTGCCGCAGTGGGTGCACACCCCCTCCGTGTCGCCCGGCCGCGCGGCGGTGGAACGTCCGACGGGACGCTTGCATCGGTCGCAGTAACGTTTGTGCTCCGCCAGAACGGGATTGGTCAGGAGCATCGACAGGTCGGAGGTGTGGGCGGCGTCCGGCACCGTGCGTGAGGAGGGGACGTCGTCATCGTCGTCGTCCGCGAACGGATCGAACCGCACACCCCTGGTGGATTGCGGGTCGTCCATCGGTGTTCGCCTGGTTTCGTCGCTCACTCGGTGTCACCTCAGTCCCGGTACGTGGGGGCGGGTGGTCCGGCGGAAGGACCGAGAACCGTCAGCCAGTTGTCGTAGAGCCGCGTCCAGGTTCCGTCCGCACGCATCCGATCCAGCGTGCCGTTCACGAAACGCACCAGATCGTCGTGGTTCTTGTTGACCCCGATGCCGTACGGCTCCGATTCGAGCGGCGCGCCGACGATCTCCAGGTTCGGGTCCTGGGCGGCGAGCCCGGCGAGGATGGAGTCGTCGGTGCTCGCGGCGTCGGCCTGCCGTTGCTGGAGGACCACGAGGCAGTCGTCCCAGTCGGGTACCGCCACGATCGTGGCCTCGGGCTGCACTCGGCGAACGGTGTCCAGTGAGGTGGTGTCGCCGGCGGTGCAGACGCGCTTGCCCGCCAGATCCTCCGGGCCGGAGATACCGGAGCCCTTCGGCACCAGCAGACGTTGATAGGCCTGGAAGTACACGGTGGAGAAGGCGACACGCTCGGACCGTTCGCACGTGATCGACGTGCTCTTGACCACGAGATCGACGTCCTCGTTCTGGAGGGCGTCGAAACGGTCGCCGGACGTGAGCAGGCGGAATTCGACCCGGGAGGGGTCACCGAACAGGTCCCGCGCCATCTCTCCCGCGACATCGACGTCGAATCCCATCAGCATGCCGGTGGTCGGATCCCGGAAACTGAAGAGGTTGGTGTTCTGATCGATTCCGACGATCAGCCGGCCGCGGGCGGTGATCTCGGCCAGGGAGCTTCCCGGCGCCCGGACGTCCGGTGCGGCGGCGGGGCGGAGACTCGCGAGCGCGCCACAGGAGTCGGGTGCGGGTGGCTCCTCGGGCACGTCGCCGGTGGGCAGAAGGATCTCGGCCCCACTCGTCAACGGCACTTCCGCGTAGTCGCCGCTGACGGTGGGCGTGAGGGGTTGCGGGGTGGCGCATCCGGCGGCGAGGACGGCGACCACGGCAGCGGAGAGGAGGAGGGCGCGATGGCGCGTCCGCCGTCTCGGTCGAATCACCCGCGTCATCAGTGGTACTCGTTCAGTCTGGGCCAGATCCCCCCACCGACGGCGAACCCGCAGAGGACGCCGATCACCATGCTACCCACCGCGAGCAGCGACAACGAGCGATATGCGTCGGCCATCCCGTCGAGTTCCTCGCTGCGGAATCGGTCGATGCCGTCCTGCAACGACTCGTCGAGCGCCGCGAACGTGGCGGGGGACGCCGAGTCCGCGGGGCCGATCGCGATGGCCTTCGCACCCGGGTAGTCCCCCACGTCGAGCTTCTCCTGCAGCATGGTGTGCGCGCGCCGCCAGTCGCCGAGTGCGGTGACGGCGGCGTCGATCGGCGGTGTCGTCGCCGGACCGTGTTCGCCGTCCTGCAGCCCCCCGAGGATGTCGGCGAGTTCGGCCGACCGCCGGGCGTAGTCGACCTCGGACTGTTCGTCGGAGCCGCGCTGCAGCAGCGCGAGGGTCTCGTCCGCCCGGGCCTGCTGGGCGAGGATCCGCGCCTGGGTGATCGTGCCGAGTGGTTGCGCCCCTTCGGTTCTCGCCCGGTCCGTGGCCGCGGTGGAGACCAGGGTGGCGGCGGCCAGCCAGATCAGGAGGGTGGCGGCGAGGAGGGAGGCGAGGACGAGGCCGGGATTGACGCGGCGTTTGCTCTTGCGCGCCAGGTACACCTGCGCGAGGACGAGCGCGACGAGCAGGGCGACGGCGACGGCGGATGCGGCTCTCGGGAGCCGCGCGGTGAGGACCTGGGTGTCGGCGACGGTCCTCGACTGCTCCGAGTAGAGGCTCTCGGCTGCGGGCAGGATCGTGTCCTGCATCATCGTGGAGGCGTCGCTGAGATAGGCGACGCCGACCGGGTTGCCCGACCGATTGTTGGCGCGGGCCGTGGCGATCAGGCTGGTGTAGTCGGCGAGGTCCCGCGATATTTCGGACAGCAGCGCGAGGGCCGCGGCGTCTGTCGAGGCGACGCCGTTCGACGCGGTGACCAGCGCGTTCGATGCGTCCCCGATCGCCTGGTTGTACCGATTGCGGACGGCGATCGGCTCGACACCGCCCGAGATGAAGGATGTGGCGGCCGCGGCGTCGGCGATGGACAGCGAACTGTAGAGCCGTTCGGCCGCGTAGGTGAGGGGTTCGGTGTGCGTTCGCAGGGTCTCGATGCGCTGTTGCCGGGCACCGATCGCCGCCGACGTGATCGCCCCGGTCGCCAGCGCGGCGGTCACGAGGGCGATCCCCAGCACGGACAGTCGTCCCGGGGTCGAGACGAGGAATTCCCGCCACGGCCGGCTCCGGGATTCGGGCTCGACGAGCAGGGACTCGTCCAGCGAGTGTTCTTCGGTGACGGCGTCGTCTCCGCGGTGGAACACGGTGCCCTCCTCCGCCGAGGTCTTCTGCAAGTGTGCCCCGATTCCCGGCGGGTCGTGCCGGAAAAGCCGATGTCGCATCGGACGCACAGAGAAGGACAGGGACCGCTGGTGCGGTCCCTGTCCTTCGGTACGGCGGGTGCGTCAGGGCTGCTCGCGGGTGACGACTCCGACGAGTTGTTCCGCGTCGGATCCGTCGGCGGGCGAGGCCGCGGGCGGTGTGACGGTGTCGAGGCGTTCGGCGTTGGTCCGGCTGCGTCGGCGGAACTCGTACCCGACCAGGATGAAGGCGAGAGTCACCACACTCAGCCAGAACTGCGAACGGGTGGTGGGGAGCACGGCCATGGCGGCGATCACGGCTCCCATCAGGACGATGGTCGCGTAGCTGAGCCAGGGGAACAGCCACATCTTCAGGCTGAGGGCCTCGGGATCTCGAGCCTCCAGCTTCTTGCGGAGCGCGACCTGGGAGATCGCGATCATGAGGTAGACGAAGAGCGCCACGGCGCCGTACGAGTTGACCAGGAACGAGAACACGAGGTCCGGGGAGACGAACGCCGCGATCACCGACGCGTAACCGATCACCGTTCCGGCGAGGATGGCGCGCCGGGGCACGCCGCCGCCGGACAGGCGGGTGAACATGTGCGGGGCGTCGCCGTTGCGGGTGAGCGCGAAGAGCATCCGCGAGGAGGTGTACAGCGCGGAGTTCAGGCAGGACAGCACCGCGGTGAGGATGACGACGTTCATGATCGTGGCGACACCGGGAATGTGAAGGGCGGAGAGGGCTGCCGCGTAGGGGCTGACGCCGACGGCCTCCGTGCTCCACGGCACCACCGCGACGACCACGAAGATGGAACCGACGTAGAAGGTGATGATCCGGACCACGATGGAACGCATCGCCCGGGCGACCGCTTTCTTGGGTTCCGCGGACTCGGCGGCCGCGATGGTCACGATCTCGGCGCCGGTGAAGAAGGCCACGCAGGGGACGACCGCGGCGAGCACCGCGCCCCAGCCGAGCGGAGCGAATCCGCCGTGGCTGACGAGGTTCGCCACTCCGGGGGTCGCGTCCGGCCACAGTCCGGTTATCCACAGTGCGCCCAACCCGAGGAAGAGGACGATCGCGATCACCTTGATCGACGAGAACCAGTATTCGAATTCGCCGAACGACCGCGCTGACACGAGATTGGTGCAGGTCAGGATGACGAGAAGGCCGAGGCTGAGGATCCACAGCGGCGCGGACGGGAGGTAGAGCTGGAGTATTCGGCCGCCGGCGATGGCTTCGACGGCGACGACGATGACGAAGAAGTACCAGTACATCCAGCCGACGGAGAAGCCGGCGCGATTGCCGAGCGCTTCCCTGGCGTACACGTAGAACGATCCGACCACCGGCCGGGCCACCGCCATCTCGGCCAGCATCCGCATGATCAGGAGTGTGATGACCCCCGCGATGAGAAACGACACGATCGCCGCCGGGCCTGCGCTCTCGATGACGACGCCGCTGCCGACGAACAATCCGGCACCGATCACGCCGCCCAGGGCGATGAGGTTCATGTGCCGTTTCTTCAGGCCCTTTCCGAGGCCGGAGTCCTGGGATTGGACCGGGGGTGGTGTTGAAGTCACGTTTTCCTCCACTGTGCGCTGACCGGAATCGTCAGGTCGCCATCGCGATCCGGGGCCGGATCGTCGGGCGGTTGGAACGGAGAACAGTGCCGGCGGAGATACGGGAGACGATCCACCGCGAACTGAACTGTTGATGTGATGCACAACACTGTATGGAGGGTCCGGTGGGCAGCACAGTGCCAGTTCGACGGCACGTCTGAGGACCAGTTCGTTACCACTGGTCACAGGGTAAGGGCGTTGCACGGCCTCGTGGATGAGCGCCGGCGCCGGGGGATCCAGATGTGCCGGGAACCCGTGCCGCCGGGCCGTGTGAACACGCACCTCCCGGTGGCGATCGCTGTCCGCCCAGCTCAGCGGCGTTCTCGATCGGCGGTTCCGCGGTCGAACTGGTCCCATCGCTTGCGAGGCAACTGGCTCTGGGCGAGTTCTGGCGCCAGTCGTAGTGTGAGGTGAACACTGAAACAAGTGATGTGGATCACACATACGATTGGGTCGCTGAACCGGTGGGTGCCCGCATCGACGTACGACCGACGAGGTCGTGTCGGGCGAGGGTCCCGGCAGCGCCTTCTGGAGGAAATGTGGACAGTACCGTTCCCGGACACACCGACAGTTCAGGTCTCGGCAAGGGCCTGAAACGCAGGCACATGAACCTCATCGCCCTGGGCGGGGTGATCGGCGCCGGTCTCTTCGTGGGCAGCGGTGTCGTCATCGGCGGGGCCGGCCCCGGCGCGATCATCTCCTTCCTCATCGCCGGCATCATCACGTTGCTGATCATGCGGATGCTCGCGGAGATGGCGGTGGCCCGGCCGGTGGTCGGATCGTTCTACGTCTACGCCCGCCAGGCCCTGGGGCGCCGCGCCGGGTTCGCGACGGGGTGGATGTACTGGTACTTCTTCGTGATCGTCGTCGCGGTCGAGGCCATCGCCGGTGGCCGGATCCTGCAGCTCTGGCTGCCGATGATCCCGCTGTGGCTCCTCAGCCTGGGCCTGATGCTCCTGCTGACGGCCACCAACATGGTGTCCGCCCGCTCCTACGGCGAGTTCGAATACTGGTTCTCGTCGATCAAGGTCGTGGCGATCGTTCTGTTTCTCGGGATGGGCGCCCTCTGGATCACCGGACTGTGGCCCGATTCGACGCCCGGACTCGGCAACCTCGTGAACCACGGCGGCTTCACCCCGCTCGGCTGGGGTGCGGTGCTCGCCGCGGTCGTCCCCTGCGTCGCCTTCTACACCGGAGCCGAGATCGTGACGATCGCGGCCGCCGAGTCGGAGGAGCCGAAGCGTGCTGTCGCCCACGCCATGCGGTCGATCGTGGTGCGGATCGTGACGTTCTACGTCGGTTCGATTCTCGTGGTCGTCACGATCCAGCCGTGGAACACCGAGAGCGTCGGGGTGAGCCCGTACGCCGCGGTGCTCGAGGTCCTCGGAATTCCCGGTGTCGCGACGATCATGAACTTCATCGTCCTCACCGCGGTCCTGTCCTGCCTGAACTCGGCGCTGTACACCACGTCCCGAATGCTATTCGCGCTCACCCGCAACGGCGACGCCCCGAAGTTCTTCACGACGCTGTCCCGCAACGGCGTGCCCCGTCGTGCGATCCTGCTCGGCACCACCGTCGGATACGTCTCCGTCGCCTGCACCTACGTGTGGGGCGACGTCGTCTTCGGCTTCCTCGTCAACTCGTACGGCGCTGTCGCGCTCTTCGTCTACCTCCTCATCGCCATCTCGCAGGTGGTGCTCCGGCGTCGACTCGAGCGCGAAGACCCGGCCGCACTGCAACTGCGGATGTGGTTGTTCCCGTGGCTGAGCTACGCCACCATCGCCCTGATGGCCACCGTCATCCTCGCGATGGCGTTCCTGCCGACCACCCGCTCCCAGTTCCTCATGAGCGGTCTGACGTTGATCGTCATCCTGATCAGCTACGAGGTGCGGAAGTTGCTCGGCAAGGGCGGTCGCGACGACGAATCACTATCCGGTGCTCCCCCGATCGGTTCCGCGGACGAGTCGGTAGCGGAGGCCGAGAAGCGCATCGAGTCCGTGGAGACGCTCGGCGGCTCGGACATCGAACTGCTGGCGGCTGCGCAACAGAAGCCGCATACCCATCGTCATCAGAGGAGACAGTCGTGAACAGTTCCGCCGTCGGTACGGCACGCGTCAAGCGTGGCATGGCCGAGATGTTGAAGGGCGGGGTCATCATGGACGTCGTCACCCCCGATCAGGCGAAGATCGCCGAGGACGCCGGTGCGGTCGCGGTGATGGCGCTCGAGCGGGTGCCCGCGGACATCCGGGCGCAGGGTGGGGTGTCCCGGATGAGTGATCCGGACATGATCGACGGCATCATCTCCGCGGTGTCGATCCCGGTGATGGCCAAGGCCCGGATCGGGCACTTCGTGGAGGCGCAGATCCTGCAGTCCCTGGGGGTCGACTATGTCGACGAGTCGGAGGTGCTGACCCCGGCCGACTACGCCAATCACATCGACAAGTGGCAGTTCACCGTCCCGTTCGTGTGTGGTGCCACCAATCTGGGTGAGGCGCTGCGGCGGATCACCGAGGGTGCGGCGATGATCCGGTCCAAGGGTGAGGCCGGTACCGGTGACGTGTCGAACGCGACCACGCACATGCGGACGATCGGTGGGGAGATCCGCCGGTTGACCTCGCTGAGTGAGGACGAGCTGTATGTGGCGGCGAAGGAGTTGCAGGCCCCGTACGATCTGGTCGTCGAGGTCGCCAAGGCCGGGAAGTTGCCGGTCACGATGTTCACCGCCGGTGGCATCGCCACCCCGGCGGATGCGGCGATGATGATGCAGCTCGGTGCGGAGGGTGTGTTCGTCGGGTCGGGGATCTTCAAGTCGGGTAACCCGGCGGAGCGGGCCGCGGCGATCGTGAAGGCGACCACGTTCTTCGACGATCCGGACGTGCTGGCGAAGGTCTCCCGTGGGCTGGGTGAGGCGATGGTCGGGATCAACGTCGACGACATCCCCGTCCCGCACCGGCTCGCCGAACGCGGCTGGTGACGTAGGTAATCCCGCTCTTCCGGAACCACTGTGGGCCGGTTCCGCTGTCGTGCAGCAGAACCGGCCCACAGTCGTCGTTCAGCCCAGCAGTTCGGGGATCTTCGCCGCGCTCTCCAGGATGTGCGTGTGGGGCTCCGGACGGAGCGTCGCAGCGTCGTGCGCGCCGGTCAGAACACCCACCACGTACCGCGCCCCGGCGTTCGTCCCCGCCCGGAGGTCGTTCGGGGTGTCACCACCCACCAGCACCTCGTCGACGCTCTGTACTCCGGCGATCTCCATGGCGCGGAAGATGAGATAGGGCGACGGTCTGCTCATCCGCACCTGGTCGCTCGTGATCACACCGTCGATGTCCCGCCCGATCTCCCACCCGACCTGCTCCAGCAGCGGTTCCGCGATCTGGCGTGAATAGCCGGTCTGGAGAACGATCTTGATGCCGCGCTGCCGCAACGCACCGAAGGCGTCGTGAACCCCGGGCAGTGCGGTGGGCGGTGTCTTCCGGTACGCAGCCAGAAGCATTGCGGTGAAATCGGATTCGACGGCGTCCAGAACATTCTTCTCGGCCGGCACCCCGCTCTCCCGCAGCAGTCCCTCGATGGCCTGCCGCTTGCCCGTGCCCTTCCACCGGTCGAACCGATCGTCCGGAATCGGCTCGCCGAGGTGCTTCTCGACGGTGTCGCGCAACGCGACGTACACGGCGCCGCCTTCGTCGACGCTCGTTCCGGCAATGTCCAAGGTGACCAGGGAAACCCCGTGTGCGGTCATGGGTATGACTCCTCACTGTTGAGCCACTGGCAGGTGATGGCTGTCAGTGGCCGATCATCGACAGCACGTCGGCAATGACGTCGCTGTTGGTACCGCGCGACAGATCGAGTGTCCGGCAGCGGTCGTAGTACGGACTCAGATCCAGCCCGACTCCCAGTCCGTACACCTCGACGGCCCGCTCGTCCTCGTGTCGCTCGACCACGTCCTGCAGGTGGTGGTCCAGGTAGAACTCGTCGTTGGCCAGGGCGGTGGCGCCGTCCAGTGGGCTTCCGTCCGAGATCACGAACAGGAGCCTGCGGCCCTGGGGGTCCCGCATCCGGGAGCACGCCCAGTCGACGGCCTCACCGTCCACGCCCTCTTTGAACAGGTCGTTCTTCAGCAGCCCGGCGATCGCGGGACGGGCTCGGCGCCAGGAGGTCTCGGCGTCCTTGAACACCAGCTGCCGGACCTCGTTGAGGCGTCCCGGGTTGCGCGGACGGCCGGACCGGAGCCAGTCTCGGCGGGCCCGTCCCCCGTTCCATGCGGCGGTCGTGAAGCCGAGGATCTCGCACCGGGCGTCGGCCAGTTCGAGTGCCCGGGCGAACACGTCGACCAGGACCGCAACCGGTTCGCCGAACTCCTTCATCGAACCCGAGCAGTCGATGAGGAAGGTCACCGTCGTGTCGGTGTGCGGCTCGGTGCGTTCGGCCCGGAAGAGTCTGCGCTCGGTGGGCGAGGTGACCAGCTGGGCGAGCCGGCGACCGTCGAGGTACCCCTCTTCCCGGCCGCCTTCCCATCCGTCGGGGACCGGTTCCGCGAGCAGCGCCTTCAGCTGCCGTCCGAGTCTCCGGACGTTGAGATGCTGCGTGTCGATGATGACGTCGAGTCGCCGGCGGTAGTCCTGGAGCAACTCGGGCCGGACGAGGGACGCGATCTGCCGGGTCTCGTCGTAGGCGCGGGTGAACACCCGGTATCCGTCTCCGCCCTCCCCCAGTGCGCGACTGCGTCCCGACACCGCGGTCTGGACGGCCTCGTCGTCGTCGGGGTCGAAGTCGAACAGGAGGGAGAACGCCGCCCGGCCGTCGCTCGCGTCGTCGGCCGAGACGTCCGTGTCGTCGGGTGACTCCAGGTGACGGCCGATCAGCTCGGCGACGTCCTGTGCGTGGACCCCGAAGTCGTTTTGCGAGAAACGGGTTCGACGCAGCCACGGGAGGTGGTCGCCGAGAACGGAGGCGAGAGCGAACCGCGTCGATTCGATCAGGTCCTCGGTGGCCTCGGGTATCGGCTCGGCGGTGATCCGGGCCCGGCACATCTGCGTCACCGTGAACAGCAGCATCCCGTGCACGGTCTCGGTCAGCCCGGACGCCACGTAGTCCTGCGACCACTGCGTGAAGCGGTGGGAGAGGTTGGCGCGCACGCCACCCCACGCGTCGGCGGCCAGCGACTCGACGCGGAACTGTTCCAGGATCTCGAAGATCAGCCGACCCGCCGTGGCGTCCGGGCACAGGCTGCGATGCAGGACGGGGTCGGTGTGGAGGAGGCGCGACGCCATGCCGTCCGCCGCACCGCGGAAGGACGCGAAGTCGGCGCCGTCGAACGACGGGTGCAGGTGTGGGGCGGACATCGGCACGCGCCGATGTCCGCGATGGAGTTCCGGTCCGCGAAAGTGCAACCCGCCCTGGCCCGCGAGGGCACGGATCGTGCCGGCACAGAGTTCGTGCACCTCCTGCTGACGGCGGACCGCCGCGGGGCGCACAGGCAGTTCTGTCATGACCGCCCGCTCAGGCCGTGCTCGTCGCGAGCATCGCCGACCGCTCCAGTTCCGAATCGAAGCATCGCTGGAAGTACTCGGCGACGACGGGGCGCTCGGCCTCGTCGCACTTGTTGACGAACGACAACCGGAATGCCAGCGCCGGGTCGTGGAAGATCTCGATGTTCTCGGCCCAGGTGATTACCGTGCGCGGCGACATCAGCGTCGACAGGTCGCCGACCCGAAAACCGCTCCGGGTCAGGTTGGCCACGGCCACCATCGACCCGATCAGCTCCCGGCTCAGTGACGGCACCCGCGCGGACACGATCTCGATTTCCTGTTCCGCGGGGAGGTGATCGAGCGTCGCGACGATGTTCCAGCGATCGATCTGCGCGTGATTGAGCCGCTGCACACCGTGATACAGCCCGTTGAGATTGCCCAGGCCGACGGTGTTGGCGGTGGCGAACAACCGGAAGGCCGGATGCGGAGTCAGGACCCTGTTCTGGTCGAGCAGGGTGAGTTTCCCGTCGCGTTCGAGGAGACGCTGGATGACGAACATGACATCGGGGCGGCCGGCGTCGTATTCGTCGAGGATGAGGGCGACGGGTCGCTGCAATGCCCAGGGCAGGATGCCTTCCTGGAATTCGGTGACCTGCTTGCCGTCTCGCAGCACCACTGCGTCCCGGCCTATCAGGTCCAGCCGGCTGAGATGTCCGTCTAGGTTGACCCGCACACACGGCCAGTTGAGCCGCGCCGCGACCTGTTCGATGTGTGTGGACTTGCCGGTACCGTGCAGACCCTGCACCATCACCCGGCGGTTGCGGTCGAACCCGGCGAGCAGGGCCGTGGTCACCGCGTGATCGAACCGGTACGCGGGGTCGACGTCGGGGACGTGGTCGGCGGGTTCGCGGAAGGCGCGCACCGTCAGGTCGGTGTCGAGTCCGAACAGCTCGCGTGCGGACAGCACGTGGCTGGGTGTCGCAGTGGTCATTTCGGGCATGCGCCCTCCTTCAGTTCAGGTCTGGCGAACCGTCGTCCGTGACCTCGTTCTCGATCTCACCGATGGCGTCGGCCGCCCGCCGCAACGCGGGCAGAAGCTTGAGCGCCTTGTCGGGGGTGAGTCGCATGACCGGGGCCTGGACTGCGATGCAGAGGTTGGAATTGCCTGTGGCACAGGGGACGAGTACCGCAGCGCACACGAGGCCGGGAAGGAACTCTTCGTCGTCGATGGCGTAACCGTCGCGGCGGACCTGCTTGAGTTCGGTCTCGATCAGCTCGACGTCGGTGACCGTCTTGGTGGTGTACCTCTCGAGCGGCATCCGCCCGAGAAGTCGCCGGCGCTGGGCGGGGCTGAGCTGCGACAGGATCATCTTGCCGCTGGCCGAGCAGTGCGCGGGCACCCGCGATCCCGCATGGAGTGTAAAGCGAAGGGGCTCGGAGGTTTCCACGCGGTCGAGATACACCACTTCGCTACCCGACAGGGTGGTCACGTTGCAGCTTTCGCCGAGTTCCGCGACGAGGTTCCGGAGGATGGCGTGTCGTGCGCCGTGGTGGGTGTCGTTGAGCAGCAGATTTTCGGCGAAGCGTCGCAGGCGCACGCCGGTGCCGTAGTGCCTGCCGTTGTTCTGCCGGGTGAGGAGTCCGGCGCCCTCGAGTTGCTGGAGCATGCGGTGCAGGGTCGGCTTGGCCATGCCCGTCTCTTCGACGAGCCCCTGCAACGTGAACAGCTGGTCCTTGGACGCGATCATCTCGAGCAGTGCGAACAGGCGGAGCGTCGGTGTGTCTCCGGGTAGCTCCGTAGTCGGGTGTCCGTTCGACTCGTCGATCCGGTGAATCTCACCCACGGTTCCTCCTTGGCCGAAACGGCGACGCATTCGCATCGTGTATCGAAAAATCATACATCCCGTTCCAGTTTTAGGAACATTCATTGACGAAGCGTGTGACGTGGCCTACTGTCGTTGCAGATCACAAAATCACGAACGAAACGTTCCGATTTTTGACATTCTCTGCCGGTTCCGGCGCGCCCTTGAAGGAGGATCACACATGAGCAAGAAGAAGAACGGTGCCGATCGCACCGCTGTCTCCGGTGTACAGAAGATGACACCGTCGGAGGCGTTCGTCGAGACGATGGTCGCCAACGGCGTCACCGACATGTTCGGCATCATGGGATCCGCCTTCATGGATGCGATGGACATCTTCGCTCCCGCCGGGATTCGACTCGTCCCGGTCGTGCACGAGCAGGGCGCCGGACACATGGCCGACGGGTATGCCCGGGTCAGCGGGCGGCACGGCATGGTGATCGGGCAGAACGGTCCGGGTATCAGCAACTGCGTCACCGCGATCGCCGCCGCGTTCTGGGCGCACAGCCCCGTCGTCATCGTCACTCCCGAGGCCGGCACCATGGGAACGGGCCTGGGCGGCTTCCAGGAAGCCAACCAGCTGCCGATGTTCCAGGAGTTCACGAAGTACCAGGGGCACGTCAACAACCCGAAGCGCATGGCCGAGTTCACGGGCCGCTGCTTCGACCGCGCGATGTCCGAGATGGGCCCGACGCAGCTCAACATTCCGCGCGACTACTTCTACGGTGAGATCGAGACGGAGATCCCGCAGCCCACCCGCCTCGACCGCGGCCCCGGCGGGGAGACGAGCCTGAACGAGGCGGCGGAACTGCTGGCGCAGGCCGAGTTCCCGGTCATCGTGTCCGGCGGCGGCGTGGTGATGGCCGACGGTGTCGAGGAGTGCAAGGCACTCGCCGAGCGTCTCGGCGCCCCCGTCGTCAACAGCTACCTGCACAACGACTCGTTCCCCGCCAGCCACCCGCTGTGGACCGGACCGCTCGGCTACCAGGGTTCCAAGGCCGCGATGAAGCTGATCAGCCAGGCGGACGTGGTGCTAGCCCTCGGCACCCGCCTCGGCCCCTTCGGGACTCTCCCGCAGCACGGCATGGACTACTGGCCGAAGAATGCCAAGATCATCCAGATCGACGCCGACCACAAGATGCTCGGTCTGGTCAAGAAGATCTCCGTCGGGATCTGCGGTGACGCGAAGGCCGCTGCCGTCGCGCTCACCGAGCGGCTCGAGGGCAAGTCCCTCGTCTGCGACGGCAATCGTGCGGCACGCGGCGAGAAGATCGACGCCGAGAAGGCGGCGTGGGAGACGGAACTCGACGAATGGACGCACGAGCGCGATGCGTTCAGCCTCGACATGATCGCCGAACAGGAAGGCGAGGAAGGCAACTGGCTGCACCCGCGTCAGGTGCTGCGCGAGCTGGAGAAGGCGATGCCGGAAGACGTGATGGTGTCCACGGACATCGGCAACATCAACTCCGTCGCCAACAGCTACCTGCGCTTCGAGAAGCCGCGTAGCTTCCTTGCCCCGATGAGTTTCGGTAACTGCGGTTACGCCCTGCCGACCGTCATCGGCGCGAAGGCGGCGGCACCGGAACGGCCCGCCATCGCCTACGCAGGCGACGGCGCCTGGGGCATGAGCCTGGGCGAGATCATGACGGCTGTCCGGCACGACATCCCGGTCACCGCCGTCGTATTCCACAACCGGCAGTGGGGTGCGGAGAAGAAGAACCAGGTCGACTTCTACAACCGCCGCTTCGTCGCCGGTGAGCTCGAGAGCGAGTCCTTCGCCGGGATCGCACAGGCGATGGGCGCCGAGGGCATCGTCGTCGACAAGCTCGAAGAGGTCGGTCCCGCACTGCAGCGCGCGGTCGCCGCACAGATGAACGAGGGCAAGACGACGGTCATCGAGATCATGTGCACCCGCGAACTCGGCGACCCCTTCCGGCGCGACGCGCTGTCGAAGCCGGTTCGCCTGCTCGACAAGTACAAGGACTACGTGTAGTCCGCTCCCTGCGAGCGCGTGGCCCTCGGCGCAGTCGCCGGGGGCCACGTCCCGTGCGTTCCTGGTACCGACGATTCGCCGTCGTCTGGACCTGTCGCTTCGACGCCGCGACCCCCACACTTCTGACGGAGACAAACGGCGAACGGAAGCGGTGCAACAGGGTATGGCGGCAACGGTGTGGGATCTGTCGTTGCCCGCCCTCCTCTTCGCGCTCGGCGTGGTGGTGGCCGGCGGTGTCGTCCGCGGTTTCGGTGGGTTCGGTGGCGCGATGGTGTGGGTCGCGGGACTCGTCGTCCTGCTCCCCCCGACGTCGGTGATCCCCACCGTGTTCGTCCTCGAGGTCGTCGCGAGCGCTGCGATGCTGCCCCAGGTGTGGCGTCAGGTGCACTGGAAGTCGTTGCGCTGGTTGTTCGCCGGCACCCTGATCGGAATGCCGCTGGGGATGTGGGCGCTCACGCAACTGTCCGGTGACCTGGTGCGCGTCCTGCTGGGCGTCGCGATCATCGGCTCCGCCGTCGCCATGGCCGCCGTCCCCGACCGGCAGTCGCTGCCCGGCCCCGGGGTGACCACGGTGACGGGCGTGGCGTCCGGTCTCCTCAACGGCGGCTTCGCCCTCGGTGGCCCGCCCGCCGTCCTGATGTACTTCTCCGCGTCCACCCACGTGGCGGCCGGACGCGCCTCGCTCGTCGTGTTCTTCCTCGTCATCGACGCGTTCGGCGCCGCGGGGTCGGCCGCCGGTGGTCTCCTCACCGTGCCCGTCCTCGCACAGATCGCCCTGTTCACGCCGCTCTGCATGTTCGGCGCCGCCGCGGGGAAATGGCTGTTCGACCGCACCACCGCCCAGCAGGTCCGGCAACGCGTGCTGTGGCTACTCGGCTTCCTCGGCGCCGCCGTCCTCGTGCAGGTGGCGTTGCGGTAGCCCGAGGCCCCGCTCTCGGTAGACCGAGGCGGGGCCACAACAGCTTTAGTGTCAGGTCGGGGATATTTGTGACATGGCGGCGTTGTCAGGGTGTGAACTGCCGTCCTGGTCTTCCGTGTAGATGTCCCGGCGGCGGATTGCGAGCGTGCACAGCGTGCTGACCGCGCCCACCGCAACGATGTATCCCATGATCAGTGAGAGTCCTCCGCTCGCCGAGCCGAGGAGGGACGCGAGCACGAGCGGCGTCAGACCCGATGCGACGATTCCCGACAGCTGGTAGACGACAGAGATTCCGCTGTAGCGGACTCGGGTGGGGAAGAGTTCCGCGAACAGCGAGGACTCGGGGGCGTAGACGATCGGATAGAGGACGCCGAGGACCAGCACGATCGTGATGACGATGACAGCGGTATCTCCGGTGCCGATGAGCACGAAAGCGGGATAGGCTGCAGCCGTGAGAATCACGCTGCCCGCCGCGAACACATGTCTGCGGTCGTACCGGTCGGCGACCTTTCCGAAGACGGGAATGAAGACGATCATGGTCGCGGCCGCCGCCATCACTGCCAGAAGCAGGGTTTGACGGCTGAGGTGCAGCGTGCCGGTGCCGTAGGTGATCGCAAATACCGCCCACGTATTGAAGGCCACACCCTCGGCCCATCGACTGCCCATTCCCAGCACCATGTTTCGCCGTGACTGCGGGCTCTTGATCAGTTCCAAAGCAGGCACGGTGGCCTTCTCCTCCACCGTCTCGAGCTTGCGGAAGGCCGGGGTCTCCATGACCTTGAGGCGGATGAACAGGCCGACCGCCACCAGGATCGCGCTGAGCATGAATGCGATCCGCCAACCCCAGTCCAGGAATGCGGCCTCGGACAGGGTCGAGTTGAGTGCCGCGAAGACACCCGTACCCAACATCAAGCCGATTGCGAGACCGATCTGCGGCAGGCTTCCGTAGAACCCACGCTTACCGCGGGGTGCGTATTCGACGGCCATCAGGACTGCCCCACCCCATTCGCCGCCGATTGCGACTCCTTGTGCGAGCCGGAGCACCACCAGCAGAATCGGCGCGGCGATTCCGATCGTCGCGTACGTGGGGACGAGTCCGATCAGGCAGGTTGCCACACCCATGATCATCATGGTCGCGACCAGGGTTTTCTTCCGGCCGATGCGGTCGCCGATGTGACCGAAGATCAGACCGCCGAACGGCCGGGCCATGAATCCGATCGCGAACGTGGCGAACGCGAGCAATGTGCCGACGATCGGATCCGAACTGGGGAAGAACAGCTTGTCGAACACCAGGCCGGCGGCGATGCCGTAGAGGAAGAAGTCGTACCACTCCACCGTCGTTCCGACGATGCTCGAGGCTACGACGGTACGGATCTCGGACTTCGACGGTTCCTGGTCGGTGTCTCGCGGAAAAGTCACAACGACTCCCGGAATATGTCTGTGAGGGCGTTCCTCGTCACCGGTCGGGGCACGACCGCCAGCTGACGCGTCTGCTTCATCGTGCCATCCACCAGCGTCGCCAGGTGCTCTTCCCCGTAGCCGAAGCTTCGCAATCCCGAGGGCATTTCGATGTCGGCCATCAGCTCGCTCAGTACGTGCGCAAGCGCGTCCGCTCCATCGGTGGCCGTGAATGTCCGTCCGGAGAGGAGCTCGGCCGCTCGCAGGTGCCTGCCGGGGTCGCTCGGGTAGGTCCATCGGAAAACTGCTGCGGCAGTGGCGGATACGGCCTGCCCGTGCGGCACCATGGGCATTCGAGGATAGCCCTCGGCCTGGTAGTTCTCGACGGCGCCGGCGACCGGGTACGCATTGGCGTGGGGCAGGTGGGTGCCAGCGTTGCCGAACCCTGTTCCGGCGGAGGTCGAGGCCAGCGCCATCTGGTAACGAGCTTCCAGGTCCCGTCCGTTCATCACCGCGCGTCGCAGGTACTTCCCCACCAACGACAGGGCCTGCTCGCACCAGGTGTCACTGATGGGGTTGGAACCGCAGAAGGCGGGGCGCTTCATCGGGTCTTCGGGCGCAGGTTTGGCGTCGAACCGGACGCTGGTGTAGCTCTCGAGCGCGTGAGAGAGTACATCCATTCCGCTCGCAGCGGTGACCTGCGAGGGCAGCGTGACGGTGGTCAGGGGATCGACTATTGCGAGCGTCGGTCGCAACTTGGGATGACTGACCCCGGCCTTCAAGTGCAGGCCGAGGAAGTCGATGACGCAGATCGTCGTCGATTCCGATCCGGTGCCCGCGGTGGTCGGTATGGCAATCAGGGGTTTGAGGGGAAGCCACGGCGCCTTACCTCCGCCGATGGGCGGAGTCACGTACTCGAGCAGTTCCCCGGGGTGAGTGGTGAGTAGGTTGACAGCCTTCGCGGTGTCGATCGCGGAACCTCCGCCGACTGCGATGTAGGAGTCCCACTCCCGTTCACGGGCGAAAGAGACGGCCTCCTCGATGCTCTGATCCGTGGGTTCCACCGCGACGCTGTCGAATACGTCCGACTTGATTCCTGCGGCGATCAGCTGATCGCGAATGCGGTCGGGGATCCCGGTGTCTCGAACGCCCGGGTCGGTGATCACCAAACAGGATTCCGATCCCAGTGCGGACAGTTCGGCGCCGACCTCGTCCAGAGCGCCGATGCCGAATTTCAATGGGGGTGCCGCCCAGGTGAAGACGCTCTCGTTCTCGTTCGATCGGTACATCGTTGAGACTCCTTCGCTGTCACAATGTAGGGATAGTCCCCACACTGTGAACCGACGATAGGCCAGCGACGTGGATATGTGAAGTGCCTCACAAGAAGAATTCGAGGGATCCAGCACACAGCGGATCGCGACGCCACGGAACGGCGGCCGCGCCAAACACCCGGGCCGTGGGAGAGCCTCGGGTCAGTGAGACATCGCCCGGTTGACCGGGACGAATTGGGATACTTCCTTCGCCGCCTGGACAATGCGGTCTCCGAGCGTCCGTACCCTCGACTTGGGCATTCGGACGGTGGGGACCTGAATCACCAGCGCAGCCTGCGCGTACCCGTCCGCGTCCAGAATAGGTGCGCCTACGCAACGCACACCCTCGACGTTCTCCTGCTCGTCGATGCTGTACCCGCGGACCCGGATCTCCCGGAGTTGCTCCGAGAGTTCACGGGGAGTACTCAAGCTGTGCGGAGTGACCTTGGCGAGCGTGGCGGGAAGCGACTTGACGTACGTCTCGGCGTGTGGCGAGAACGCCAGAATCGCCTTGCCCGAAGCCGTCGTGTACAGGGGAAACCGGGCGCCCGTGTGCTGCTCGAACCGCAACGGGAGCGTCGACTGCACCCGCATCATCACCACCGATTCCGGCCCCTGACGGATGGAAAGGTTCACGGATTCCTGGGTCTCGGAATTGAGCTGCTCCAGGATGGGAAGCGCCTTGTCCATGCCGAACCCGCGCTGGGCGGCCTGGCCGAGCAGTACCGTTCCACTGCCGAGGTAGTAGCTGTCGGACATCGGATTCCGCGCTACGAGACCCTCGGCGATCAGGGCCCGGATGAGTCTGTTGGCCGTACCGGACGACAACTGGAGTTCTGCCGCGATAGCACTGCCGGTGAGTTCGTCGGGTGAAGATGCGAGCAACTTGAGCACGGCCAGCGCACGTCCGACGGATTGTGTGCCCGCAGGCAGTTCTTCGCTCACCACGCAATCCCATCTTCGTCCGACCTGCCGGCGAGTCGATGTTACCCGCTCGGCCGATGACCGAGGCGCAGATCTTGTCGCAGTTGGGGCCGGTAGACCGCTATTCCCCCGCGGTGTCGGAGGGCGTGTCGCCCGAATCGCGCTGGAACAGACTCAGACTCGACACCGAGCGCTGCAGGCCGTCGAGGGTCCGGGGATCCCAGCCGGTCAGCTGTTGCCAGCGGTCGAGCCGGTAGGTGATCGAGTTCGCATGCAGGTGGATGTCCCGCCCGGCCGCGCTGATGGAGAACTCGTTGCGGGCGAAGGCCAGTACCGCCTCGACGAGGTGCGGATGGTCCGCGGCGACGGCGACACCCGGCTCCAGCAGCGTGGCGAGCTCGTCGCGATGATCCGCCAGGGTGGCGGCAACCCATTCGTCGGCGAAACGGACCACCTCGCCGGTAGGCGAGGCCAGATGCAGGACGCGGCGCGCGTCCGTGATGCTCATCGCCGCGCCGGCCAGGCCGGGGCGGCCCAGTCCGACTCCGACCGTTGTCCCCGGGTGGCCGAGCCGGACCTCGCGGATGATGTCGTCGACCGGTGCGCGCTGGCTCAGGGCGATGATGACGGTGCCGTGCCCGCTGCATTGAGTGGTGCCCGGGATCGTGTCCAGGGTGCGTTGCAGCCGTTCGAGCTGCGCTTCCGACCACTCCTCCGCGGCGACGCACACCGCTTGGAACTCGTGCTGCGGTGTGAAACCCAGCGCCTCTGCCAGCTCGCGCACATCACGGTGGTCGCCGTCGACCGACCTCGCGAGGGCCTCGAAGAACCGGTATCGCACCCCCGCGCGGATGGCCTGTTCGCTTCGGGTCGCGTCGGTGTGTCCGACGGCGACCGCGCTGGTGGCGGTGTGGACGAGATCCCACATCATGCCGCCCGCGCGCAGCAGGTCGGTTGTCGGCTCGGCGGCGGTGGCCACCATCGTGTTCCACAATTCGCGGGACGCGATGTGGTACGTCTCGATGACGTCGGACAGTGGCAAACCCTGCATGGCCCGGCGCCTGCCGAGCTGACGCGAACGCTCGAGGACGTCGTCGGCGAGAGGCTCGCTCTCCGCGAGGGCGCGCAACGTCGCCGCGAGCTGCCGACTGATGTATCCGCGTTGCTCGTCGATCGGTACGGCGGCGTACGACTGCAACTCGGCGCGGATCTGACCCACCGCTCGGTCGGTTACCGATTCGATCTCCTCCGAGACCTGCCGGCACAGCCGTTGGATCGTGTCTTCATCCACGGACTCGGGCACCCTCTCCCTCGGTTTCCGCACTCCCGTGAAATTCACGAACCGCCTCGACGTTTTCCGGGATTCGCCCATGGCCCGAGGGGAGTGATTCAAACCACACTAGTGCCAGAGTGCACGTCGACCGGCACCGGACCCAACCCGCGACGCCGGTGGACGCAGTCGGAATAGGAGACAAAACAATCATGTCCAACGAGGCAAAAAGCGCCTTACTCGCGATAGGTGTCCCGTTCGCCGGGGTCCTGGGCGGCATCGTCGCCCTGTCCGGATCCACGGCCACGGTCTTCGGAGTCCCCATCCTGTTCGCGTGGTTGTTCCTGTGGATGCCGCTCACCTCGCTGTGCCTCCATCTCGCCTGGAAGCTATTCGACCGCAAGGACTTCGAAGCTGCCGAGCACGCCGAATCGGCCGCTGCGAGCGCTGGGATGGGAGACCAGTCATGACCGCGGCCTTCTTCACCCTCGTGCTCGCCCTCGCCCTCGGGGCAGGCGTGCTGTCGCGGCGCGGCAGCAAGAAGGAGATCTCCGACTACCTGGTGGGTGGCCGGTCGTTCGGTCCGCTGCTGGTCTTCATCCTGGGAGCGGGCGAGGCGTACAGCATCGGCACCCTGATCGGGTTCCCCGGCGGCGTGTACGCGCACGGGGCGAGCTACGGCGTCTGGTTCATCGGGTACATCCTGCTGGCCTACCCGATCGGATACTTCTTCGCGCCCTACCTCTGGCGCGCGGGTAAGAGATACGGCGCCATGACCCTGCCCGATGTGGCCGGACGCCACTTCCGGTCGCGTGGGCTGGAATTGACCATCGCCATCGCTTCGGTCGTATTCCTCATCCCGTGGGGCCAGCTTCAGCTCGCCGGACTGCAGATCGCGCTGACCGGTCTGGGTATCTCCATCGACCCCACCGTCGCGGTATTCGCAGGCGCGGCCCTCGCGCTGCTGTTCCTCATGTTGTCCGGGGTGCGCGCCCCCGCGTTCGTGTCCTACGTCAAGGACACCGCCCTGTTGCTCGGCGCCGTCCTGATCGGACTGGCGGCAGTGATCGAGACCGGTGGCACCGAGAAACTGTTCGCCGCGGCGGCAGCCAGTGGTGGCGGCTCGGCCTCACACTCCACGGTCACCGGGTCGTCACTGACCTTCGTCCTGACGACGATCGTGTTCCAATCGGTCGGGTTCTTCATCTTCCCGATCATCGTGCAGGCCGTGCTCGCGGCGAAGTCCGAGGCGACGATCAAGCGGGTCGCCAAGTTCAATCCGCTGTACATGCTCATGTACCCGTTCCTCGTCGCCGCCGCCTTCGGGGCGATCACGCTGCTGCCGACGAAGCTCGAGGGCACGGAATCCGACCAGGTGCTCCTGCAGTTGTCGCGACAACTGCTGCCCGACTGGCTGACCGGCGTCGTCGCAGGCGGCGCGGCCCTCTGCGCGATCGTGGTCCTGTGCGGGGCGGCCCTCGGAATCGGCGCGATCGTGTCGCGCAACATCATTCCCGGGATCCCGGAATCCCGCCAACGGGTCTGGGTGCGCGGAGTCGTCGTGGCGTACCTCGGGATCTCGCTCCTGCTCACCCTCGCGACACCTCAGCTCCTGCTCACCCTGGTCAACACGGCGTACTACGGCGTCACCCAGGCCGCGGTGGTCTTCGCGACGATGGTCTTCGGATGGAAGCTGCGACCCGCCGCCCTCGCCATGGGCGTGGTGCTCGGCGACGTCGTGGTGCTGTGGCTGTATCTCGACAAGCACGGCCCGGTGTCCGTGTGGCTCGCCGAGCACGGTGTCAATCTCGGCGCGGCCGCCCTGGTGCTCAACATCCTCTTCGTGGTGTCGACGCGGGTGTTCTGGCCACCCACCGATCCCGTCCGCGGCCTTCGCGCCGACGGCCGAACGTCCGGCACCTCCGCGGGATCCGTGGCCGCACGCAGCGAAGTGGGTGCCTGATGTCCAGGACACTGCTCACCGCCGATTCCATTCACACGCAGGACCCGTCGTCGCCGACTGTCGAAGCGCTGGTCATCGACGGAGCCGATGTGATCGCCACCGGCACCAGGAAGGACATGGCCGACCGCGCCGGAATCGGCGCCCGCCGCCTCGACCTGCCCGGGGCCACGGTGATCCCGGGTCTCATCGAATCGCACATCCACCCCACCTACGCCGGCCTCACCGACGGCTGGGCGGACTGCCGGACACCACCGTGCCGGTCGATCGCCGACATCCAGCAGGCGTTGCGCGCCGCGGCCGCCGGCAGCGGATGGATCAGGGGGTGGGGTTACGACGACACCCAGATCGCCGAAGGACGGCATCCGACCAGGACGGATCTCGACGCCGTCAGCACCGATCGTCCGGTCATCGTGCTGCACATCTGCGGGCACTTCGCCGTCGCCAACACCGCCGCACTCGCGGCCGCAGGCATCGACGAATCCACGGTGCCGGTGGACGACCCGCTCTTCCCTCGCGGCGCCGATGGCCGTCTGACCGGGATGGCGTGGGAAATCGATGCGGTGGCAAGGCTCACCGCGGCGGTTCCCGCGCTGACCGAGCAGGAGGTCAACGGCGCCTTGCTTCGCAGCCTGCTGTCGGCGCGGTCGCGGGGTATCACCACGATCCACGATCTCGGGGTGGGTCTCTCGGCCGGCGAGCAGGAGCTGACCGCCTACCGCTCGCTGGACGCGTCGGGTGAGCTGCCGGTGCACGTCGTCGGGTTCCTGCGCGGTGACATGGCGCTCGAGGCCCTCGACGACCGCGGAGTCACGTTCGAGCACACACCCGGGGCCGGCGCACGCTTCCGGCTGGCCGGCGCGAAGTTCTGGGCCGACGGGTCGATCCAGGGGCTGTCCGCCGCCCTCCGCACGCCGTACGCGTGTGACCCCAGCCATCACGGCGACCTGCTCTACCCGCAGGCGCAACTCGACGAGATGATCCTGCGGGTGCATCGTGCGGGCGGTCAGGTCGCCGTGCACGCCAACGGCGACGCGGCGGTCGGTGCCGCGATCACCTCGCTGCGGAGGGCGCAAGCCACCGACGGCCGGGTGGGACGGCACCGCATCGAACACTGCCAGGTGAGCGCGCCCAGCGACCTGGCCGCGATCCGGGAAGCCGAACTCGGGGTGAGTTTCTTCGTCAACCACGTCTTCTACTGGGGCGACCGCCACCGCGACCGGTTCCTCGGTGCCGAGCGCGCCGCCGAGATGGATCCGCTCGCCTGCGCCGACGAACTGGGGCTGCGATTCGGACTGCATTCGGACTGCCCGATCACCCCGATGGACCCGCTCGCGACCATCAGGACCGCGGTCACCAGGATGACGAGGGGCGGCACCGTGCTCGGCGGGAACCAGCGGATCGGAGTGGATCGCGCGATCCGGGCCATGACCATCGACAGCGCGTACCTGGTGCACGACGAGACCCGTGTCGGCACCTTGACGGCGGGCCGCCGTGCGGACCTGGTGGCGCTCGACGGCAGCCTCGGGGATCTCGCGGACGGTACCACCGAAATCCCCCGTCCCACAATGGTCATGATCGACGGAGAGTCGGCGGACATGCGCTAGACGAACGTAAGTGCCTCAGTTAAAACGGAATCCGTCCTCGCCGATCAGGCGAGGGCGGATTCCGGCTACCGGCGGTAACTCGGGTGAGCTCCCGGAGGCAATGGACGGCCGCTGGGCGGCGGAAATGAAGTACGACGGGTGCCGCCTGTTGGCTGCGGTCGGCCGCGGTCAGGGGCCGGTGTTGTGGACCCACAACCTCAACGTGGTCACCCCCTCGTACCCGGAGGTGGCCGAAGACCCTGCGCCCGACAACGGCCCTGCGACGGCAGGTGCCGGTCACCTACCTTCCTTTCGGCGTTCTGGTGCTCGACGACCTGGACTTCACGAGCGCGTCGTACCTCGATCGGCGGGCGGCGCTGGCCGAGCTGGATTCGATAATGCAGGACGTCGGCGGCCTGCCCATCACCGTCCCTCCGCACTGGGAGAACCAGAGCAGCAAAAGCATGCTGAATGCCGCGAAAAGGGCTGGTATGGAAGGGATGTTGTAGCCAGACTTAGTTGACCATTGACCACGTGTGGAGGGATGATCTCGGTCGAGCGAATCAGTCTGCATATCAGTTTCGAAATCTCCCCCAGAGACGAGGAAACGCAATCCGCGTGTTGCAAACGGACTGCGATACATCGTCGATTGGGCGTAGCGACCCGCAGGTTTCTGCCCCGTTTGACGCCCCAATTCGGAATCTCTTCATCGGACCACCTCTACGGGAACGCGGCAGGTCAGCGAGTTCCAGTCATGGGACGGCAATCGGAACGAGCCAGGTGAGGGTTCCGCATAAGGGCAACGCCCGAATGCAAGTCCTCTACCCCTTCTCGGATCCGCTTACGGAACGAAGGCCGACTGCCGCCGGCATGCGCTGGGACACCACTTCGTCCCGGTGCAGGTTCGTTTATCGGCTCACCATCGTCGGACGTGACTACCGTTGTTCCTGTGGCCGACGCGAATGAACCAGGGGCGGGTTCCCAATGGGACGCATCTGAGTTGGCGGACTCCGCCGAGGCGGAGTCGAGGTGGATAGAACAACGTCTGGCTCCGTTCCGGGCCCATACTGTGAGCTCGATAGTCCCGACTGGGTTCGAGTCGTATTGCCGGATCTTCCACCCCGCATGGACCGCGTACGCGCCTGACGGCTCGGGTGAACGGCCCCTCCGCTGGAACGAGATCGCGGCCCTGAGCGGTGCCGTGTCCCATCCCGCGATGGAGTGGGACTCCATCGTTCGGGGCGTCAGTGAGTCGTCGCGAACTTGGGCAGATCCCCCCTGGCCCGGGGAATTGAAAGTCAATGAATCCGTAGAAGTGGCGACGGTGCTGGCCGGGCACACCACGACTCCCGATGTCTGTTTCTTCGCCTTTACAGCGCTCGACAACATGGTCGAGTCTTTCAGCGGCGTCACTTCACGGCCGACGAAGGTCGGGAAGCGGCCGTTTCATGTGTTCACTGGACCGATTGGCCGCATCGCTTCTTCGATCGGTCCTTCGATCGCTCTGTCGAGGCCGAATCTGTGGTGGCCCAGCGATGCCGCATGGTGTGTTGGTTCAGACGTCGACCTGATGACAACGTACGTGGGAGCATCCCGCAGCTGCGTGGAGCAGCTCGTGGCGCTTCAATCGATCGAAGCCATGACTGTGCCAGGGGACCAGTCGATATTGCGGTCGGCTGACACGGTCAATGATTGAGATCGATACAGGCCTCGAGTCGCTTCGCGAACGAGGCCCGCTCAGCGATCGCCCATCGGAGCACCAGATGCGTTTGCCGACCTTCCGCCAGTTGCTTGCCGTGGCCACACGCCCATGTCATAGCGTCTGTCCGCTACGGCTCCGTTCTAACACGGCGCGCCCAGGCGGTACTCTGCCGGACTCGACCGTTGATACCGTTGCGTGCCGCGGTTGAGCACCTCGGCCCGCAACGGGGAGGAAACAGAATGCCGAGGAAATGGGCAGCCGCACTGGGGGTTATCGGGATACTGGGTGCCGCGGGGTGCGGGGCACAAGAAGCTCCCGCCGACGAGCCGGGCGTCTCCCGGGCGAGTCTGCTGCCAGACACCGTGGACCTGCCTGCGGGTGCTCAGATCGATAGCCTCGACGACGAGGAGCAGATGGTCCTCAGCATCAAGCTCGACGCCCCAAGCACCGGGCTGGGGTTGGAAAACACCCGCGTCTTCGACCCGCCGGAGTGCGACGAACAGAACCGATACGCCGACGAGGCTCGCGTACGTCTGATTCGGGACGGCTCCGCGAACGTTGCAATCTTCGATGGCGAACGCAGCTACGTCGTGCTGGTCAGCGAGACCGACATGGATGTGCCCCGAGTGGCGGACGCGCACACCGGTCCGTGTTCGGCCTACACACTCACATCCACAAGCAACGACCACACGTACCGAGGGACGGTACGGACCGAGCGGCTCGATCTTCCTCCGTCGCTCATGTCGAAAGACGCGGTCATCCTGTCCGAAGTCACCGACCCTGATAACCCGGCCAGGGTCAACGACGAAGTCCTACTCGGCTACGCGGCACTCAATGGATACACCGTGATGGTTCTCGGATACCAGGGCAAAGAGTTCGAGGCTGAGTTCGGCGAGGTGTTTACTAGGGTCTTCGAGAAGGTTCGGCGCCTCACCTGAACGCAGGCCTCCGGTCAGAGATAAGAATGAGCAGTGGTGAATCGATGACCGGTCATCGATCCGCTTGCGGAACGACGGTCGACTGCCGCCGGCACGCGCTGAGACGCCACTTCGTCCGAAGCAGGTTCGGGCAAAGGATCCTCTTCCTCTTGCCCGACGACGTCACTACCGGGAGAGTCACGACGATGAGTGTTCCCGATCGTACCGAGCTCGATCGGCTCTTCATGCTGTGGAAAAACAGATTGTGGACTGCGTTTGGTGTCTCTGAAAACGAGGCAGCGAGCGAACCGGAGCTCTATCGCTTCAGGGTCACCGGGATCGGTCGGCTCGACGAGAACTCTCTGGAGATCCACATCGAGTTCGCGCCTAATGCCGTCTACGGCATCGAGCACGTGCCCGCCTCGAAGGCTGGCATTGTGATCGCGCTGTACTCACATGGTGAGGTCAACGCTCCACCCGGGATGGAGCATCTGCTGACCGAATTCATCACGTCCGGCGGGATCCACCCCGCCAACCTCGTAGGCACGGATGCCGACGGTAATCCCCGGGTCTTCTGGGACACAGCAGGATAGGAACCCGCAGGCGAGTGTCCCGTGCCGGGCACTCGTACATCTGGTCATGGTGGCAGACGCCACCAGGCCAACGGTGACCTGTTCCGTATGCGGATCCCTCACCGGTCGATCGACAGTGTCAGTTGGCGCTGCCCACGACAAAGGTCGACGCGGTGAAGAACTCAGGCGTGATCTGCGCGCCGGTATAGTTCGCCGCCATAGCGAACGAGGCCTCGACCACATGGAATCTGCCGTCCGGAAGAGGCCCTTCCCCGCGGGGGTCGATACCGACTTCACTCAAGCGGGATTCCCAGGACGCCGGCATGGGATCTAGTCCGAACCCGCGGCGCAACAGGGGATCGAAGTACACCGTGCGTTCCCCGTCCTTCCACACGAAAAAATGGGACACCGCTTCAATATTTTTGGAGTGCGTCAACACCTCACGCCCCTTGGACAGGAGCCGCATCAACTCTTCGGACACGCCCGCGAAGGCTGCGGGTGCAATCGCGATCGTCCATTCGCCCAGGGAAGCGGCCCCGACTATCGAGATCTCCTCCCATCCGCGCTCATTGACACCACGCAATCCATTCGCCGTCCCCAGACTCCGGACAGTCATCGCCTCGATCACTGATGTCGGATCCGCGTCGCGCACGTAGGTCACGAATAGACCGTTCTCGACCCATGGGTACTCGCGGATCACCCATTCGAAGTCTCGGTAGGTTTTCACCTTCGAACCCAGATCCTTCCTGGAAGTAGTCAGACACTCCGGCAGGAAATTCTCTCGTTGATCGAGGACCAGCGCGGGCAAACGGCCGGTGCAACGATGAATTGCCGCCGGAAAGGGATGCTTGAGCGGGACGTTCCGACATCTCGTCTGACTGACGCCGACCCTCGGCGGATAGCACACTGGTGTTATGAGATTCGCAGGCCGGTTGACGCCAGACGAATTCTGGGAACGCAATCGCGCGCTCGATCAGCAGATCCGCGATGCGGCACTCTCCTTCCCGACCTACGGGCTGAAAGAGTGGACTGACCCGATCATGCTCGGTGGTTGGGAATGGCAAGACGAGACGCTTATTCTTGCGGGTCTCAAACATGGGACGCCCGACACCGACGGCCCCACAGTCGACGTGCTGACAACAGTGCACGATCCAATCGGCAAAGCCGCTTCGTTGGTGGTGTCCGCACTGGGACTCACTCCCCTCGATGACGAGTATCGGCGGCGTCGTGACGAGGTGGAGGCGGCGGAGGACCACACGGCGCTCATACCCGTAGACGGGCAAGCCGTCTCCTTCGTCGTCTGGGGAGGTCGAGAACGTTGGTGGGCCGCAGCGACTGCCGGAAACGTCGGAATTGTGCTCGAGGGCCGCCGGTATCCATTGGACCGAGTTACTCTGATCCGGGTTCGCGATGTCGAACCGTATCTGTCAGGAAAGAACGCGTATATGCGTGCTTTCCGAGGCGAGGCCTGACCGGTCAGGGATCCGCTTTCGGGACGAGCGTTGATCCTTGCTGGTGCGCGCTGGGCGCCGATCTCGTCCCGGTGCGGGTTCGGCTTGCGGGTCACCACGGACGTTGTCAGCAACTGTGCCGTTCACCGGTTAGCGCATGCAAGTATCGGTGGCATGTCCAAAAAGCGATTCAACTTTGCCTATGTCGGCGATCCTCCACCGGAGTGGACTGCCCACTTGAAGTGGAGCGCCCGGATCTTGCGATTGGCTGGCGAATCCATCCCGGACAAAGAACTTGAGCGCGAACTGGAACGTGAGGAACAGGAACAACGCGAGAAGCGCGCGCAGCGGCCGCCCGGCCGCCGCGAGGTGCCCGAATTTCGGAAACGACCCGACGCGTTCCTGACAACAGAGGACGAGGATCCAGTCCTTTACGAGCCGAAGCTCTCCATCCCATTCAGAACAAACAACGGCCTCGACCTCCGGTTCACCAGAGTGAAGGTGTACGAGAACGGGATGGGCTTTGATCTGGTCGCCCGCGAACCGGACCCAGACCCCACCGCCGGTATCCCCTTCGACACCGAGACAATCAATCTGGGGTACAGGATCAGGCCGGACAAGGCTCACAAAACCAGGATCCGGCTGGTCCTCGCGGTATCACCAACTCTTGGTGAGCACGGTTTCTTCGGCGGCACCGTGCTGTCCAACTCATTCAGACAGGACGACTTTCCCGATGATCCGAACGAGCCATGGCTATCTGGTGGCGGCGACTCCCGCAGCCGTGTCCGCGACCTGGGTGTGATTGAAACGCGAGCGCACTACTTCCTCAGTCCGGTACCCACACAGAGCACCATCCACGTCACGGTGGCTTACCCCGAGTTTGGACTCAAAACGACCAGCATCGAGTTCTACGCCGCGAACCTCCGCCCGCCGGGCCGATAGCCGATGGTTGAGCGGGATCGAACGCCGGCGGGCGAAGATGGTGCGCTCTGGGCTGCCAGAGGCCGCCGAGTGGACGGGCGACTTCCAGGAATAGCCGTCGACTGGCGTTCGGAGCAGGCAGCGGTGTTTCAGTCGAGTGTGGGGCTGGCTCCATCGGCCTGTGGTCGGGGGGTGTGCTGGAGTTCGGTGTTGATGCGTCGGGCCTCGGCGAGTTGGTCTTCGAGGATGATGATGCGGCACGCGGAATCGAGTGCGGTGCCCTGGTCGACCAGTTCACGGGCGCGGGCGGCGATGCGGAGCTGGTATCGGGAGTAGCGGCGGTGGCCGCCCTCCGAGCGTCCGGGGGTGAGGAGCTTCGCGGCGTCGAGGCTGCGGAGGAATGCCTGTGTTACGCCGAGGATCTCGGCGGCGTGGCCCATGCTGTAGGCCGGGTAGTCCTCGTCGTCGAACTTCCCGGCCGGGCTGTGGTCGGGCGAATCTTCCTGAATGGGGTGACACCTCTCAACGGACAGGGCCCCCGGCGCCGTGAGGCACCGGGGGCCGGTTTCATTTCCTTGTTCACTGCACTTTTTCCGGCTGTCGGGCTGTTCTTGCTGCCCGGTCGCCGACCGGAGGTGCCGGGGCCTTACACACTCACATCAACCCGTGCCCTGGCACTTCCTCATCTTGCGGTAACTGCTATGCGGGTAGTTCATCCTCTCCCGCACCTCGTGAACTCTTTCCTTGCGACGAGAGAAACTCTACAACGGCACCACCTCAATGTCTACTCCCGCGACTACAGAATTTCTGGAGTGGGTTGACCAGGGATTTTCATACGAGCCCGGGAGGCCGGGGGTTCGGTCGACGTCGACGTCCCTCGAGGAATCGACTTGCCGATCTACGACGCCAGCACGTTGGAGCCCCGCGGCGCGTACCGCTGCCCTGCAACCGATTGCCTCCCATACCGATTATCGTTAACATCGAAAAACGATAATATCGGTATTCGATAAGGGGACTGTGATGGGTGACCGTGTGGAAAAGGAATCACTGACGCGAAGTGACCGGGTCGGACTGCTGCTCGTGATCGCCGGCGGAGTGATCGCCGCCGGAGTGACGCTCGTGGTCAGCGTGGTCCGCATCGCCGAGATCGTGACCAACAGGGACGTGCCGGTGCGCGCGCCGTTCGTCGACACTCCGGCACAACTGCCCGTCGGCCCGGACGGCGCTGCCGTGACCGTACTGGTGGACGAGGCGACTGTGCGGGTGTCGGACATGGCGGGCATCACCGTCGCGTCACTGGTCATCGCGCAGGTCGCCCTCGCCGTGACCGTTGTCCTCGTGGTCGCGTGTGGCTACCTGCTCTGCCGGAACCTGATGCGGGGAATCGCGTTCAGTCGCACCAATTCACGCCTCATCACGGTGTGCTCGGGCGTGATCCTCTTCGGGTGGTTCGCGACCACCATGTTCGGCAACATGGGCATCAACGGGGCCTTCGCCGCGCTCAGCGAGCACACCTACGACAACGCCAGGTTCGGAATCAACTGGACGCCGTGCTTCGTCGCACTCGCCCTCGCGGTGGTTGCCGTCGCCTTCCAGACCGGCGAGCGACTCCAGCGGGACACCGAAGGACTCGTCTGATGGCGTCTGCGGGGTCCGACGCCTCAGGCATCCACTGCCGCCTCGACGTCCTGCTCGCCGAACGCAACCTGACCTTGACCGAGCTGAGCGAACGGGTAGGAGTCAGCCTGGTCAACCTGTCCGTCCTCAAGAACGACCGCGCGAAGGCCATCCGGTTCTCCACCCTCGTCGCGATCTGCGACGCCCTCGACTGCGAGGTCGGCGACCTCCTCGTTCGCGCGCGGTGACGGCCGAAGGTGGTCGACGCCGCGTGTGAGACATTGATTTGCATCGGTTCACGGCACGGTGAGGCCGTGGTCATCCCCGACGTCATCGTCGTGCGCACGTTCACCGACGGTATCGACGAGATCACCAAGGTCGATCAGGAATGGCGCTTCGGTCTGGACCTGCCCGACCTGCGTTGGCCCGCGTGAATCCCGTATCGCGCAGCGGGCAGTAGGGGATCCGCTATCGGCACAGCACTGTGGCGCCCGTTGCGGCAGTCGGTGCCACGATCGATCGAATCCGGCAATTATCGGCGGCTTGCACACCGAAACCGTACGGGTTCATCGTTGCGTATGCCCGAGAATCCCGGAACTCGCGCGGGTTTGACAACTGGCGACACGGTGATGCTCCACCCTCAGTTCAAAATCCTCAGCATCGATGAGGACGGCCATGCACTCATCGAGTCCCTATCCATAACCCAGGAAAATATGCGTTCAGCGTCGCGGTGAAGTTTCTCGTCCCGCCGAAGTCCTGATCGTCTCTGTCACAGGGACGATCTACTCTGACAACCGCGACGAGCAACAGGTCGCCACTCACTGCCCAGACCGGTGATCATCACGGTCCTGATCTACGGTGTTCCGCGGATTGGCAGGTGTGGCGGCCTGTTTCTCTTTGCGATCTGCGGGTGAACCCGCCATCACTCGGCCTGCACCTACGGGCCCCACTCGATTGGGTAGCTGTACCGATCCGCCTCCGGCGGGCGATACACAGCGCAGGAGGTGCGCTTCCATTCAACAGAGCCCGTTCCGACCAAGGAGTTCGCCATGTTGGACCTGGGATTCTTCTACGCTTTCCCTCAGGTCCTCGACGCGTGGGTGGCACTAGGCAACGCGATCCAGTGGTGGCAGTCGCTTCCATTCAACTAACCCCGGAGGTGTTGACGTGATTCCGATCCCCCGTAACCGCGAGCGATGCGTAGTTGTCGGGGCCAACTTCAACGTGTGGAGGACGCCATGGACGACCTGAGTCTTTGGGGCATTCCCGAGTGGGCGCAGCCCGCCTTCTATGCGATCGCCAACGGTCTGGCACAGATCGCGTACTGGTGGTTCAGCGTCACGTGAGCAGCGTGAACATACGCTTGACGAATCGGCTGGTCTTCCGCATACCGGAACCGTAAGGGTCGCCCGAGCTGCGCAAGTGGGCGCACAATCGGCCCATGCGGCTGATTGCGCCGATGTTGGCCACCCCGGGTGAACCCCCGGAGCAAATGGGGGGCTGGGCGGCGGAAATGAAGTACGACGGGTGCCGCGTGGTGGCTGCGGTCGGCGGCGGCGAGCCGCCGGTGTTGTGGACCCGCAACCTCAACGTCGTCACCTCCTCGTACCCGGAGGTGGCCGAGGCGTTGACCGAAGCATTCGGCGGTCGCGGCCGGATCGTGTTCGACGGCGAGATCGTGGCCCTATCCAAGGGTCGGCTGTCGTTCGCGCGCTTGCAGAAGCGGATGAACACCCTGCGCCCGACCACGGCCGTGCGGCGGCAGGTGCCGGTCACCTATCTTCCGTTCGACGTCCTCTCTGCCGACGGTAGTGATCTGATGGCGGCGCCGTATCTGGAGCGCCGTGCCGCTCTCACCGACCTCGGTCACGAGCTGCACGGGGTCGGCGTGCCCGTGCAGATCTTGCCGCATTGGGTTGGAGTGGACGGTGCCGTCATTCTGGAGGCCGCTAAGAATTCCGGGATGGAGGGCGCGGTTTTCAAACGGGTGGGGTCGCCCTATCTACCGGGTCAGCGCGGAGACCTCGATCCGGGGTCGGTCACCCGGGATTCGCTGTGACGGAACGTATCCGATCAAAGGGAAGCCGCTGTCGCCTTCCCCGGTGACAGCGGCTTCGTTTCCTTTTCGGGAACGCTACGCACTGTAGGTCTTACCCGGCCAGCGGGACGGTGACGCCATATCGCCTCTCGGCAAGTGGTCGCTCGTAGCGCCTTTTCTGGTGTGGTACCCGGGGTATGTCCGCCACCGTCAGGCTGTTCAACAGCGGACCATCGGGTGGTATTCCGAACCGGTGTGTCCGCCGGCTGTGCGTGGTGTTTGCGCGGGTCGCACCAGTGGTCAGTGGGCGTCCTCGAGAGTGATCGGCTTCAGAAGGTCTTCACCGTTGTTGCGGACGTTGTTGACGGCCTTGGACACCGGGTAGGTCTCGAGGCTGCCCGGTGCCGGCGGTGCCATCAAGGATCGGGCGTGGTCGACGTCGGTGTTGGTCGGGTCGAGCCAGTCCGCCCAGTTCTCCGGGGCGACGCTCATCGGCATCCGATCATGGATATGTCCCACATCGTCGGTCGAGTTGGTTGTGATCACGCAAAATGTGATCAGCCAGGCGTCCGGATCGTTGTCGGGGACGTCGGGGTTGCGCCAGAAGTCGAAGATGACGGCCAACGGGAGAATGTCGCTCTCGGCCGGGTGGATGTAGTACGGCTGCTTGAGGGGTTTCCCGGACTTGCCGACCTCGTCGGTCGGGAACCACTCATAGAACCCGGACACCGGGACGATCCCGCGCCGAGACTTGAAACACTGCCTGTACGCGGGCTTTTCGTGCACGGTCTCGGCGCGGGCGTTGATCATGCGTGAGCCGATCTTCGGATCTTTGGCCCAGAACGGTGTCAGGCCCCATTTGAGGTTGCGCAGCTGTCGTTGGGGTTGCTCGTCGTCGGTGTCTTTCGGTACCCGCGCGATCACAACTGGGGAGGTCTTCGTGGGCGCCACGTTGTAGTCCGGCGCCATCTCCGGGTCGGCCCGTTCAGGGGCGACATCGAAGGTCTCGAGCAGCGTTCCCCGGCTCGTCGTCGAGGCGTAACGACCACACATACCGATAGCCTGCCACGATCGACCACCGCGACGGGGAAGGCGCTGCGCAGGTTCAGTGGGCGTCGTGGAAAGCCTGCTCGATCTCGGTGGGGATACGTCCACGAGAGGACAGTTCGTAGCCCTGCTCGAGTGCCCAGGCGCGGATCTTCGTCGTTTCGCCCGACGGCCGTCTCTCGGCAGTGGGGTTGACCGGTCGGTCCGAGCGGTGCTTGCGGCCGCCGACGCGGGTGGAGTGCGCGATGTAGTACTCGAAGGTCTCTCGGAGTTCCTTCGCGTGCTCGTCCTTCAGGTCGATCACGTACTCGACGCCGTCGACTGCATAGTGGATGCTCTCGCCGTCCTCACCAAAGGTGGTGCCGTCGATGTCGTCGACCATCTCAACTACAACCTTGCGTGCCACAGATGTCACTCCTCAGCTCTCCAGTACGGACCAGATAACAGTACTGGCAGTATCAGTAATTTCGTGAGGTCCAGCGGGGACTGTGGGTACCCGTGGGACTACGAGAGCTGTGGCAGCTCGATCAGGTGACGCGGGAGTTCGACACTTCACCGCTTCACTGTCTCCGCTCTCACCCGCGGCGTTGCGCAGCGGCGACGTCGCGTGGTGGATCTCGGGATAGGCCGAGGGTGCGGTAGCGGTGTGCTCGTCCTCCGATGACGTCGCTCCGCAGGCGCACGATCCGCTGCGGGGCTGGAAGTCGTGCAATTGGGCCTGGAGGGCGGCGCGGGCCCGTTGGACACGGGATTTCATGCCGAACAACGAGATTCCCGCCTGCCGGACCCCCGGAATCCTGTCCGTCAGCGGAAGATCGTCCACACCGCGGCGGCGGCGAGTGCCACCACGACCACGCACATCACGACCGTGAGGAAGTGTTCGTTGTCCGCGAGGAGTTGCTGCATGACGGAGTGTGCGGTTTCGGCGCCGGTCGGAGCGAATCCACGAGCACCGATAACGGGATCGCGGACACGCACAACCCGGCGCCGATCGATGCGCACCGGGCCCCAACGGGTGAGGAGGCTAGTGCGCCTTGGCCGTCCCCTTCCTGCGTGCGGTTGTGTCCGGTCGTGCTTCCTGTGCGGATTGGTCGCGGGACTCCCCCGCCGAATCACTGGGTGTCGTGACCCGACGTTTGCGCAGTCTGTGCGGCTTCGCCTGTTGTTCTTCTTCGACCGCGGGAGACGAACGTCCGTCCTCGTCTTTTCCGTGCTGCGATATCTCGTCGACGGTGGAATCCTCGGGGTCCCGCGGGTGGGCGTGCCCGCGCCGACCGATCCTCTTCACCCCCGCGACCAGATGTCCGCCGCCGGCCACGACGTGCGCGCCGCCCGACCGGAGGCGGTCGCTGAACGAATCGACGTGTCCACTGCTGGCCTCAGCCGTGGCGGCCGCCGTGTCGAGTAGCTCGTCCCGAACCGAATCGCCCAGTTCCCCAATCTCCGGAGACGAGGCCAGAAACTCGGATCCCTGTACGAGCAGATCCTCAGGCCCCTTGGGGGACCGCCCGCCCGCACCAGCGATCTTCACGGCCATCCTCAACTGGTGTGTGCGCCCCAGTAGATATCCGGCGCCGACCGCTGCGGCAACTTCAACTTTGGTTTTGGTCTTTCCTATTTTCATCATCGAACCCACCTGCTGTGTGTCGTCGCCACGCACTGCGTCGGGCGTCGGGAGCATGTGGAACATGGCGCGCCGGTGCGCGCGAGGCGTATACCGTGACTACCCCGTGTGCCCGGTCCCTAATCGCACGTGGCGGGCGCTCCGGTGCGCTGCCCGAGCGTGAGGCGGACTTATCCCGTTGACTACGCGAAGCTCATGCCGGCCGGATCCCGACCAGACGGCGCACCGCCGCGAGTCCCGCGGGCGTTCCTGGCCAGTGCTTGTCGACTGCCGCCGGTCCCGCGCGGAGGAGTACGGGCTGATCACTCCCCTCCGTACCGGCGCGGGCACCCGCCGGTACGGCGACCACGAACTGGCCCGGCTCGAACGCGTCGCCGAACTCATCGATGCCGGAGTCAACGTCGTCGGCATCGGCCGCGTCCTCGACCGCGAACACCGGACCGGCGAACTCGAACGCGACAACCGGCGCCTGGCCGCCGACAACGCCCAGCCCCGCGCCGAACAAGCCCCCGCCACCGAGACCGACACAGACGCCACCCACCTCGGAGCCGACCCAGACCAGCCCGCGAGCCCGGCATCGGAGACCACCCGATCCAATCACCCACGACGTCAGGCCGGGCAGCGTCCGCGCCGTTGGGAGACCTCACCCCAGGCACGGGCCACCGGCAAACGCGGACATCACTGACACCGTCGGATCAGGCGGGACTTACCGCGGCGCCCG
This sequence comes from Rhodococcus sp. IEGM 1305, assembly GCF_030058635.1. NCBI lineage: Bacteria > Bacillati > Actinomycetota > Actinomycetes > Mycobacteriales > Nocardiaceae > Rhodococcus > Rhodococcus sp. IEGM 1305. Next base: position 219,554 of record NZ_JASHKX010000004.1, on the reverse strand, counting down.
CCCGAGTGCCGCCTCGTCGGGGCATATTCCGCCCCCACCTGCCCGGAGTCCTCGGTCGAGGTGCTCCAACAGCGACCTGCAGAGCAAAATGTGCCCTCAACTGGTGGTTCGATCGAGACGCTGCGGCAATGTTTTTTTTACAGCAGTCACACCGCGCAAATCATGAGTGACGTGGCCCAGCCCTGTCGTCGGACATGGAAGGGCATGTCGCGCGACGGCGCAGGTGTTTTTGCGCGCGGACACCCTCAGCGGAGCCGTCCGGGGCTACGGTCCTGGCGATCCCATTCGCGGGAATGACCAACGGACCGACTAGATTCACCAACTCGCCGTCCAGTACGTACATCACTGTCCGGACAGACCCACACGAGCCGGGGATCACTCGATTCCGCTGCGGCTCATACCTCTACTGCGATCTTGTCGTCCACTGGCGCAACATATCGACCGGCGCGGGTGGCGCTGCGGACCTCTTGTACGGACCTTCCCGGGGGGTCGCCCAGACTGGCTCCGGGATGGTGGTTGCAGCCTTCACAGCGGGCGGTGCGCCCGGCTATCCCGGCACCCCCGCCACGCTGTTACCGGGCGCTGGTGTTTGGGCAGTTCCTTGACCTGGATTGGCGCTTCTGACTACATCCGCTCTCCTCACTCCCTCGGTCTGCAGTAGCCGACAGTCCCCGCTATTCGCCAGTCAGCTGTTACCGAGTCCGGCCGACTGGCTTCGTCACGGGTGGCGGCGTCCAGGCCCACCTGTATCTCGCTCATCACCACACCCCGATTTCAATCAGCCAACGAAAGAACGGATTGAAAGGGGCAAGCCACTGGTAGATATCCGGGTGAATGAAGTAGTTCCAGTCCATCACACCTCCTTCCGCAAGTTTCGGACCGGGCCGGTGGATGTACACGTCGTCACGCAGGGTGCGCGACTGTGCGAGGCAGCCTCGCCGACGACGCTCACCTATCGCGTTGATTCGCGTCGCCACCGAGACGTCACGCTGTATGGCGGCTTGGCGCGCATGCGCCCGGACGCTACGGTCTGCTCGCCCCTCACCCTGCCTTCACGTCGGGGGTGACGCGGTCGGTGGCCGGGGCGGAAAGTTTCTGGTTGACCAACAGATTCAGCGAGACACCCTGCTCCTCGGCCTCGACCGCCAGAGTGCGGTGCACCCGCGGAGAGGTCCGCACGGTGAAGGTGCCGCTGTAGGAGCGGTCCGCGATCGGCACGGGCGGATTCTCGCCGGTGCTCGCCATGTCCTCGAGGACGTCGCGGACGACGGTGATGATGCCGTCGAGGGCCTCATTCTGGGTTTCGGCGAGCCAGGACAGGGAGGGGAATTCGGCGACGGTGCCGACGAACTCGCTGTCCGGTTCCGACCAGGTCACCCGATAGGTGTAATGCGATGCGTCAGCCATTGTCTGCCTCCTTCATGAGCTTGTCGGAAGCGGCGAGGACCTGGTCGACCTGGTAGGGCTTGGCCTTGCCGCCTTTGCTTTTCTGGATGTTCACCCGGGGGTCCCGGGCCACGGCGTCTTGAACACCGCGTGCGAGGTGCCGTGCTGGCGTGGATCCCGAAGACGTCGCAGCAGAAGTTGAACAGCTCGGAGTAGGTCACGCTCTGCGGACTGGCGCGCACCCTCGCGAGGAGTTTCGCCTGCTTCGACATACCGATGTGGTATCACCAATGATACCACTTCGAAGGCAGCGCTCAGGCCCACGTCGCCGACGAGTTCGATCCACCCACACGGCAGCGATGGAATTTCGGCGATCACCGCGCCCACGGACAATCGGGATCAGGATGGCGGTACATCACCGGCAGCCGGTCCGCCGGAACGCGCAGGTTCCAGACGCGGTAGTGTGCCAAATACGTTGAAAGACAATCGATCCCAAAGTATCGATAACGAAGATTATGTAAACTAAACAGCATAGAATCGCGAAATCTGCGAACTCGAACCTTCATGGACACTCCCTGCTGGCCAGCTCTCGTCATCGCAAACGTGCTGGTATCTGCTGGTGGGGTGGCTCCGCAGGGGCCAGCTAGAGCGGTTCGCTGGCCGTCAACGCCACCGCTCGGTCGGCCGCTCCCAGCGCCTGGGGGTGGTCGCCCAGGGAGGGCGACGCGGAGCAGATCGGTGACGAGGCGCTCCAATCGAACCCCATTCGACCGGAATTATCTGGAGCAGTCCGTACAGACAATTAGCAGTGAGTCTGCTAACTTGCTAACGTCCCAGAAGAGAAGGAGCCCCTCATGACCACTCCGACGTCCAGCACCAAAGCGACTGACACGAAGACCGCCGGTGCAAACGCCTCCCGCGCAACAGATGCCGGGAAGGGCAAGGATCACAACGCGTTCGTCGGTATCGGCGCGAAGGTCGTTGACACGACCAAGAAGGCCGGGAACCGGTCGCTCGACGCCTACGAAAAGGCTCTCGACAGTAGCCTCGAATACCACACTGCAATCGCGGCGGCCAGCAACGTCGAGTGGGTCTCGACGATTGCGGATGCGCAGGCGAAGCTCGCCCGTGAGATCAGCGCGGCCACAACCGCAGCCGCTCGAGAATTGCTGAAGTAGCTGGCCGGGCCCACGGTAAACCAGTCGCCGTGGGCCCTGACCGCCCTGTCTATAGAAGACGCAGGGGTCTGCGCCTACCCGCGCTTACGCTCGGCCCTTGTGACCTTGCGGAACGTCTCGTACATCTCCACGAGCGCCTTGCGCTGGGCATTGGTGAGGTCGCCGTCCTGCCCTATCGCTCGAACGACGTCCGAAGCCTCCTCCGGGCGCGTTCGGACCTGCCCGAGCAAGACATCGGCCGAGGTCTGCAGGTGCTCCGCGATGGCGTCGAGGACTCTCTCGCTGGGCTCCCGGAGATTGCGTTCGATCTGCGAAAGGTAGGGGTTCGAGATCCCTACCATCGCGGCGAACTGCCGCATTGGCAGCTCGGCAAGTTCCCGCTGCTGCCTGATCAATTCACCTAACGTCGGTGACGGCTTCTTGTCGTCGGCCACCCTGTCAGGATAGCCATCGGGGGACGCGGCTCTTCGACCAGCACGTCCGAGCTGCTTCGGACCGCGCTTACGTGACGTCGGCTGGCGGACGTGGGGAGTGTCAGCCCAGTGTGGCGGCCGATTGTTGCCGTCGATGGAGTGCCTGTCCCGTCTTTTTCAGGATGGTCAGGAGCTCACCCGCCAGAGCGACGTGGCTGGCACTGGCCGGCAAGGCCACAAAGACGTCCCGCGCAAGCGCCGGCTTCAACCGGCGGGCGCGAGTTCCCCGGCCGGGAACCAGAGCGAGCTCGGGAACGAATGCGACGGCGACACCGGAGGCGGCGAGCGCCTGGGCGACGTCGTAGGACTCGGTCTGAAACGGCACCCACGGCACGAATCCGGAGTCGGCGGCGGCCGAGTTCAATTGTGTACGTGCGGGTCTGCCGGTGATGCTGCACGCCCAGGCATCCTTCTCGAATGCCTTCAACTCCACCGCCTGCGAGGCCGGTCCTTGCGCCTGAGGGTGATCGTCGGGGAGGACGACCCGGAGCGGGTCGGTGAGAAGGTGCTCGAATCGAACTCCTTCGACCGCGCTTGGGGCGCCGCTGTAGGAGGCGGTGATCGCCATATCCAACTCTCCTCTGGTGATCAGTTCGGTGCCTCCGTCGGTGGGCACGTCGACGACAGACAATTGAGCTTCGGGGTGTCGGTAACGCAGCGCCGTCAGTCCATCTGGAAGCAACGCAACCGCCGCCGAGGGAAACGCTCCGAAACGGAGCCTGTTGGCGTGAGCGCCGAGGTAGTGTGCGACGGTTTCCTCTGCTCGGGACAGTTCGGCGGCGACGCGTTCGCTGTGTTCGGCCAGCAGGTTGCCGAGAGGAGTCAGCTTGGCGCCTCGCGCGCCCCGTTCGACCAGTAATGCGCCGAGGTCGCGTTCGAGCTTGGCGAGCTGCTGTGACACTGCGGGGGAAGTGATTCCGAGTGTTTCTGCTGCGCGCGCGAGGCTGCCTCCCTGCTTGACGGCCAGCAGGAGGGCCAACTGCGACGAGGTGAGGTTCATTAAGCAAACCTTAGCGCTGCAGCAGCCAGATCGCCATTCTACTTATTCGATTTCGGCGAGACGATGGACGGTATCGAAACCCGCAGAAGGAGTACGCCCTGATGGTCAGTTCACTTCGCGCAACCCGCGCCGTCGACTCCCTTGCCCGGAAGTCAGGTGTCCTCCGGTGACGACCTCCGTTCGATTCGACGTCCGCAGCAACGTCGCCTGGATCACCCTCGATGGCGTCGACACCCGCAATTCCCTCGATCGGAACAGCGCACAGGCCCTGGTCGATGCCTGCGATGCCGTCGACGATGACCCATCGGTGGGTGCTGTGGTGATCACCGGAGCCGGAAGTGCCTTCTGCTCGGGGGCCGACCGATCCGCACTCCGGAATCTTGCAAGTGCACAGCCGCATGAGGCGTACGAGGCGCTCGATTCCCTCTATCGTGCGTTCCGCCGATTCGGTGAGGTGACTGTTCCCTCGATTGCCGCGATCAATGGTGCCGCGGTAGGAGCCGGACTCAACTTGGCGTTGTCGGCGGATGTGCGTCTTGCCGCCGAGGACGCACTCCTGGTGCCCGGCTTCGCCGAGAACGGAATTCACCCCGGCGGTGGGCACTTCCATCTTCTCGAGCGGGCAGGCGGCCGCCAGGCCGCCGCCGCGCTAGGGGTGTTCGGGCGCCGGCTGACCGGGGCAGGCGCCGCTGTCACCGGGCTGGTGTGGGACGCAGTTCCGGTGGCCGATCTCGAAGATGCGGCCCAGCGCCTCGCCGAGCCGGTTGCCCGAGATCCTGAACTCGCTCGGTCCTTGGCGAACAGTCTGCGGTTGACGACCACACCACCGCGCGCATGGCAGGCGGCAATCGAGGTCGAACGCGCCCGGCAAATGTGGTCGCTGTCCCGCCCTCGCCCGGTCGATGCCGCTGGTCGGTAGGGGCCCGCAGTACCACGGACTGACGGTCGACCCGGCACCGTTCGCTGATGGAACCAAAGACACGGAAGGATCGTGATGATCGACAATCTCCCACATCTTCTCCTCGATCGCGCGTCCGCCCGCCCCGACCTGATGATCGGCGCCCTCGACGATCAGATCTCGTTGCAGCTCGCTCTCGAACTTGCCGCCGGTGGGGCCGCCGACTTGCAGGCCCGGAATCTCTCCGCGGAGGACCGTGTCGCAATCGTGGCAGAAAACTCGACGGACTACGTTCTGGCCTGGCTGAGTTGCCTGTTGGCCGGCGTGCCTGTCGCGCTGGTGGATCAGACCTATCCTCGAGAGCTCCTGGCGTGCATGCTCGACGTACTCGACCCGACGGTGGTGATCAGTGACCACCCCGCGGCCCCGTCGTTCGCCGGAACTCGCCGCGCGATCCTCATCAGCACCTTCCGTACTGCCCCTCGGCTCGATCCCAGCCATGCCCCCGGCACCAACTCCGGTCGGTACTCGACGGCATCGCTCATGCACCCGGCCCGGCCCACGCCGGGTATCCCGCAGTTCTGCGCCCAATCGCATGAGTACTTTCTCCGACTGGGACGGGCAGTAGCGGAGGCGATGACACTCACCGACCGCGATCGATCACTCACTCCCCTGCCTCTCTCGCAGATCAACTCCCTCGGGCACGGGCTCGTCGGCGCACTGACCGCGGGCGCGGACGCCTTGCTCGGGCGCACCATTGCAGTCGACACCTTCTGGTCCGAGGCCATCGACCACGGGATCACCGCGCTGACACTGGATGCACCGCTGGTGAACAATCTCGCGCGCACCGCCACCCCGAAGGACTCGGCCGGCCACCGCGTACGAACCATGTTCCCGGCCGACGGTGCGTTTATGCGGCGGTTCGGGGTTGTCCGGGCCGTGTCCGGATACGGTTCGACCGAGGCCGCCGGAGCGAGTCACCTGCGCTCGTGGTCCATCGACGACGACATCCCCACCGACGCCCATCGCCACGGCGGGACCGGACGAGAGGACATCGAATGGAAGCTGACGGACTCGGGTGAGATCCTGATCCGCGAAGCCGCCCGTGGCGCGTTGTTCACCGGATACTTCACCTTTCCCGGCGTGAGCTCGAGGCTCGACCAGAATGGCTGGTTCCACACCGCGGATCACGGGCGGCTCGACGAGGACGGCGGTTTGGTCGCCGTCGAGCGCGGTCTCGACCATTCACGTGGATGAGTCGCTCCGTTTCGCCCCGACGCGGAGAAAGTTCGGACCTACCAATGAACTCGACCGAACCCCGCCCAGATTGGACGCGTCGCCGCGATGCAGCCGGAAGGGCCACCGGCGACCCCTGCCGCCACCCTCTCGGTCTTACATGGGCCCTCCGCGAGGAGTCGTGATGCGGGAAGCCACTTCCCGGCTGTCCCCCGTCTGTACTACATCGAGTATCCCCAACCTGAAGGAACCGAGATGTCCACTTCCCTGCACAGTCTCAGCGACCACGAACTCGACGCCGAACTGACCCGGAGCCGCGCCGAGTACGGCACGTTGAAGGCGCGCGGGCTGGCCCTCGACATCACCCGGGGCAAGCCCGCACCGGAACAGCTCGACCTCTCAGCCGCGATGCTTTCCCTGCCCGGTGACAACGACTATGTGATCGATGGAATCGACTGCCGCAACTACGGCGGACTCCCCGGCCTCCCGTCGCTGCGCGCCCTGTTCGGCGAGGTCCTCAATATTGCCCCGGAAAGTTTGATTGCCGGTGGCACGTCGAGTCTGGAAACGATGTACGACGTGCTCTCGTTTGCGTGGATCCACGGGACAGGTGACGACTACGCTCCGTGGTCCTCCGCTCCGGTGAAGTTTCTGTGCCCCGTACCCGGATACGATCGGCATTTCGCTATCACCGAGTCGTTCGGTATCGAACTGATTGCGGTCCCCCTGCTCTCCGACGGCCCTGATGTCGATGCGATCCGGGAGTTGGTTGCCAATGACCCGCAGATCAAGGGCATGTGGTGTGTCCCCATGTTTTCCAACCCCAGTGGGGTGACCTATTCCGAGCAGGTCACCCGCGACCTGCTGAGCATGCGGACCGCCGCACCGGACTTCCGTATCTTCTGGGACAACGCCTATGCGGTGCACGCCCTCATCGGCGACGCCCCGCAGGGGCTCGATGTCCTCGCCCTCGCCGCCCTCGTGGGTAATCCGGAGCGGCCGTTCGTCTTCGCGTCGACGTCGAAGATGACCATCGCCGGCGGCGGCGTGAGTTTCTTCGCCGGGTCCGGCGAGAACATCGCGTGGTATCTGGGCCACCTCTCGCAGAAGCGCGTCGGACAGGACAAGGTCAACCAACTCCGGCATGTCCGGTTCTTCGGCGACGTGACCGGTGTGCGTACGCACATGCGCAAGCACCAACAGATTCTCGCCCCGAAGTTCGAGCTTGTCACCACCATTCTTCGCCGCGAGGTCGGCGATTCGGGCATCGCGTCGTGGACGGATCCGGCCGGAGGCTACTTCGTCAACCTCGAGGTGCTACCGGGCACGGCCAAGCGGGTGGTGGCGCTGGCGCAGGAGGCGGGGATCGCGCTGACACCGGCCGGTTCGGCGTTCCCGGCCGGCAAAGATCCCCGCGACAGCCACATCCGGTTGGCACCGAGTTTGCCGTCCGAGGACGAGTTGCAGCTGGCGATCGGCGGGCTGTGCACCTGTATCCGGTTGGCGGCCATCGAACTCGTCCACCGCGACCGCGCGGCCGGTGTCCACCGCTCTTCGGTATCGGTGTAGCCGATACCGGCTCGCGCGGAAAGGATTCCAGATGCGTCGAATCCCGTGGAAGATGCGGCGGGCCGTCCTCGCCATGGGGCTGTTGGTGGTCTTGATCGTCGCCGGTGACCTCATGCACCAGGGCATGCAGCTCATGCGCACCTGGTTAACTAATTCATGACCGGATCCGCTTCCGGTCCATGGCCTTGTAGGGGAAGGTCTGGCACCGGCCGTGGAGACGGGTGAGACAGGTTCCTCGGCCGGTGCCTGTTCTCGTGCGCCTCGGGGGCCAGCACCGGCCCCCACCTGCGCCGGGCGGCGTGGCCTCGAATCGCCCATAGAGCTGACCATTGTTGCACTGGACGGTTTTCCGAACTGCGTGACGGCTCGGCCATCCGGTCGCTGCTGCACGCGCACCCGCTCGCATCGAGAAATACCGCCCGTGGCGGCCCCTTCCGGTGACGACGGACAACGAACCCGACGCATTAAGCAAAGTTAATGCTCTGCAATCGAGAACGTCGTTCCGTTGACGGGATGTTGACCGGATCATGGTGCATACGAGCCAGGACGAATCAGTGCCGGGCGGCCCCACCATCAAGTGCCACAGGAGATGTCAGGTGAATCTCGAAGGACTCGAACACGACCGCCAGCTCAGGGTCTGCGCTGAACTCGGTGCCCTGGCGGCCGCACCGGGCGGCTACCAGGATTACGTCGATGCACTTTTCCGTCACGAGCCCCGCGAAGATCTCGCCGAATGGACCGACACCGCCCTCGCCGACCGCGCTTATGAGTACCTGAACTTCGCTCGGCTCCGAGCCGAGGGGGTCGCACTGGTGCAGTGCGATATTGCGGCGGGAACCAACCACGCGCACATTTTGGTGGTCAGCACCGATCTTCCCTTCCTGGTCGACTCGGTCGCGATGGCTGTTCGACGGCACGGCAGCGTTTCCACTCTTCGGCACGTCACGGTGGCAGTGCGACGCGATAGCGAGGGAGTGCTCGCCCCGGACGGTATAACCCGGCCCCGCCAGGACGATCAGTACGACAACGATCCCCTGGTCGAGTCCTGGATGGAGATCACGTTCCAGCCGTCCGGCGGAAGCGAAACCACTTCCGGCGAGTTCACCGCGATGATCGAGAACGCGATTCGCAGCACCCTCGCCGACGTCACGGTCGCGGTGACCGATCAAACCGGTATGGAAGCCGTCGCCCGCAAGGCTGCACTGTCATTGAAATCCGATGCGACCGAGAACCAGCTCGACAGCGCCTACGAAGCCAGCGAGCTCCTCCACTGGATGTGCGCCGAGAACTTCACCTTCCTCGGCTACTGCTCCTACCGTTTGGTGAAGGCAACGGCGTCGGGAACGGCGACCCTCGAACCACTTCCGGAGACCGGCCTGGGTATTCTTCGGCCCCATCACCATGAGCACCGCCACCACACCCTCGACCCCCTGACCACGACTCGCGCGTTCGGCCCGGATGTGTTGATGGTGTCGGCGGCCGGCACCCGCAGCACGGTGCGCCGCGACGCCCCGTTGGACTACGTGGGAATCAAGATCGTCAATTCCGACGGGGTCACGGTCGGCGAGCACCGCTTCCTCGGTCTGTTCGAGAACACCCTCGACACGTCGGATATGCGGACGATCCCGGTCGTCAACCGCACTGCCGGACGCACTCTGACGATGCTCGATCGCGACCCGCGCTCCCGAGAAGGCCTAGAACTGCTCGACATCCTCCAGGACTACCCGCGGCGGGAGATTCTGCAGAGCACCGCCGAGGACCTTGCACCAACGGTCCTCGCGGTGCTGCACCTGCAACGGCACCCACGTGTGCGGGCATTCATCCGCCAGGACACCTACGGCCGGGCCATCTCGATTCTGCTCTATGTCCCCCAGGACAGGTTCTTACCCGCCATTCGACGGGCAGTGGTAGCGGCGGTCTCCCAGTTCCTCGACGGCGCCGCGGTCGATCACAACACCCGAATCGGGGAAACCGCGCTGGTGCGTGTGCACGTCACCGCATGGCCGCATACCGCAGACGAGCGCATCGATGTCGCGGAGTTGTCGCGAGTCGTGGTGGAAGCGGCCCGGTCGTGGACCGAGAAGCTCGACGATCTGCTCTCCACGGCGTCGACGTCGGGGCACGACGACTCCATCCCCGTGGCAGTGCCCCTGAGTTATCAGGAGCGGTTCTCCCCCGCCGAAGCAGCCGCCCACTTGTCGGCCTTCTCCAAGCTGACGAAGGATCCGCACCGACGGCTGCGGCTGATGGTCACTCCGTCGCCCGCGCGGAGCGCGGCCACGGACCTGATCTCGGCCATCGCCGTCACCACCGAGCCGATGGTCCTCGCTTCCGCGCTGCCGATCTTCGGGCACCTGGGATATGAACTCGCAGCAGAACATCCACACACCCTGACCAGTGCCGACGGGCAACTCGCCTACGTGTACGAGTTCATCCTCCGCTCGCGCTATCGCCAGCACCGACTGGACGCGCCCACGGCAGCGCGGACCGCCGAGGCGTTCGAGGCGAGCTACAGCGGGCACACCGATGCGGACGCGCTGCAGGCGCTGGTCACTACCGCCTCCATGGAGTGGCGGCAGGTCCTGGTCCTGCGCGCCTATGCCGCCTATCTGCGGCAGAGCGGTTGGACCTTCTCCTCGGAGTTCGTCAATTCCGTGATCGCCGGCCACCCGAAGATCGCCGCTGCCCTGTGGACACTGTTTCGCACGCGGTTCGATCCGGCGCTTGCTGACAGCGAACGCGACCACAGCGAACTGGTCGCGGAGATCGAAGGCGCAATCGACGAGGTTCAGGGAATCGAACCCGACCTGATCCTTCGGACCTTGCTCGATACCGTGCTCGCCACCTTGCGAACGAACGCGTTCCGGCGACTGTTCGCGCACACCGACGGACCGGTCGACACGGTCCTGAGTTTCAAGCTCGATCCCCGCAGGATTCGTGGCCTTCCCGCTCCGTTGCCGCAGCTGGAGACGTGGGTGTTCGCTCGGAACGTCATGGGAACCCATCTGCGATTCGGGCACATCGCGCGCGGCGGCATCCGGTGGACCGACCGGGTCGAGGATTTCCGCACCGAGGTGCTCGGGCTGGTGCGCGCGCAGATGGTGAAGAACGCGGTCATCGTCCCCACAGGAGCCAAGGGCGCTTTCCTTCCGCGGCTGCTGCACACCGGCGCCGACCGCGCCCAGCAACTCGAGATCGGGCGCGCCGCCTACAGCACGTTCGTCGAGGGACTGCTCGATCTGATCGACAACTTCACCAAGGACGAGTCCGGCACCTACCGCCTCGACCCGGCACCGCACACGGTGCGGCACGACGGTGACGACACGTATCTGGTCCTCGCCGCCGACAAGGGCACCGCCCAATTCTCCGATGTCGCGAACGCGATCGCCACGAACCGGGAGTTCTGGCTCGGGGACGCCTTCGCTTCGGGTGGGTCCAACGGATACGACCACAAGCAGATGGGCATTACCGCGCGCGGCGCCTGGGAGTCGGTACGCCAGCATCTGTTCGAGCTCGGCATCGACTCCGACACCGACCCGGTCACCGCGGTCGGGATCGGGGACATGAGCGGGGATGTCTTCGGGAACGGACTGCTCCGGTCCCGGTCCGTGCGCCTGGTCGCCGCCTTCGACCACCGGCACATCTTCCTCGATCCGCAGCCCGAGGCGGGCACGGCGTTCGAGGAACGCCAGCGGCTCTACGATCTGCCCGGCTCCTCATGGACGGACTACCGCCGCGACCTCATCAGTGGGGGCGGCGGCGTCTTCCCCCGCTCGGCGAAGCGTGTCACCCTCGCTCCGCAGGCCAGTGCCGCACTGGGACTGGACGAGAAACGGGCCGACTACACACCGAACGAGGTAGTGCGCGCGATCCTGTCGGCGCCCGTCGATCTGCTGTTCAACGGCGGAATCGGCACCTATGTTCGGGCGAGTTCGGAAACCGATTCCGAGGTCGGCGACAGCGCGAACGATGCCGTCCGTATCACCGGGCGGGAGGTGCGTGCCCGTGTGGTCGGTGAAGGCGGCAACCTCGGGCTCACCCCGCTGGGGCGGCGCGAGGCGGCATTGCACGGCACACGGTTGAACACAGATGCGATCGACAACGTCGCCGGTGTCGATACCTCCGATCACGAGGTCAACATCAAGATCGCGCTCGACGATGCGGTCGCCGCCGGCGCCCTGGATCGGGACAAGCGCAACGTTCTGCTGCAATCGCTGACGGCCGATATCGCCGACCGCGTGCTGGCCCACAATCGTGCGCAGAACACCATGCTGTCGGTGGCCCGTGCCGAGGCCGCCGAGATGGCACCGGTGCATCGCAGGATGCTGACGACGCTCGAGGGGCAAGGGCTGCTTTCCCGGGAGGTGGAGTCGCTGCCGAGTGACGCCGAGCTCGAACAGCGCATCACCCAGGGTGGGGCTCTGACCTCTCCCGAACTCGGCACCCTGCTTGCCTACGTGAAACTGGAGATGAAGTCGGCTGTGCTGGCAGCCGGGATCGCGACGGAATCGTGGGCCGAGCATTTCCGCACCGAGTACTTTCCCGCCGACGTTGTCGCCGTGTGCGGTGATCGTCTGGGGGCGCACCCGTTGGCGAACGAGATCACCGCGACCGCAGTCACCAATCGTCTCGTCGACGACAACGGCATCACCTTCGTGTTCCGGATGCAGGAGGAAACCGGGGCGTCGGTCGCGGCGATCATCCGGGCATGGGAAGTCGTTCGTCGCGCCGTCGGTCAGCGCAATTACCTGTCCAACATTGCCGCGCTCGACTCCTCGGTCACGACGGACACTCGCGTCCGGTTGCAGCTGAGCCATCGACGGCTCGTCGAGCGCTCGGTGCGCTGGCTCCTGGCGAGCCGACGGCAGACCATCGATGTGACCGGTGAAACTGCCCACTTCACTCCCGTTGTCGAGTCGCTGCGCTCCTCCCTTCCGGACTTCCTCGTCGGCGCCGACCGGGCCGCCGTCGACGCCAAGCATCAGCGGTACCTTGTCGACCGGAATGTCCCCGACTTCCTGGCACGCAGATCGGCGAGCCTGTTCCAGGAGTTCTCGCTGTTCCCGATCAGCGAAACCGCATTGCGTGCCGGCAGGGATCCGGAACGGACGGCGCGTACCTACTTCCAGGTCGCCGAGCGGTTCCGGCTCGACAAGCTACTGCGCCGGGTGGCCGCCCTTCGCCGAGTGGACAACTGGGACGCCATGTCGCGGGCGGCGCTGCGAGATGATCTCTATTTCGCGGTCAGCGATGCCACACGGCGTCTGATCGGTGACTCGGACCTACCGCAGTCGGAGGCTGCTCAGGTCGGCGACCTTTCCTCCGACTGGCTCGACAACGTGCTCGACGCGGCACTCGACCCGGCACGCGAACCCGAGTTGGCGGTGTTGCTCGTGGCCACGAACGCCCTGCGTTCGTTTGCGGAGAACCTCGCCTAGCGGCATCGGTGACCGCGGCACCGCCAGGGCTACACCCGGAGGTGCCGCGGTCGGTCGAGTCCACTCTCCGAATCCAACACACACACGTAACACTCGTATCGGAGCCAGATCCTCAATGCCAGCTATAACTGTGTCCGTTCACCACCTGCCTGAGCTCGCCGGTACGGATCTCGGCGTCGGCCCATGGCACGAAGTGTCCCAATCCGACATCACAGGATTCGCCGCACTGACCGGTGACGACCAGTGGATTCACACCGACCCTTCACGCGCGAAGCACGGCCCGTTCGGAACCACCATCGCGCACGGGTATCTGACTCTCTCCCTTGTTGTTCCACTACTCGCCGAACTCCTCGACGTCACCGACGTGAGGATGGTCGTCAATTACGGGCTCAACCGGGTGCGTTTCCCGGCGGCGGTCCCGGCCGGTGCGCGCATCCGCCTGGCCGCGACCGTGACCGAGGTGACCCGGATCGGCGACGACTGCTACGAGCTCATCATCCTCAGCACGCTCGAATGCGACCGCGCCACCAAACCCGCAGCTGTCATCGAACTGATCTACCGCGCATACGAGTAACAACTTCACCAGAGGGGGAATACGTCCGTTGTCGATCCTGAAAGCCATCCCATCGTGGACACCGCCGCTTGATCTCGGGGCGCTGAAGAACGCCACCACCGATGCCGACCCCGCCGCCTTCCTGCGCTCACTCGGCGCGGCAGGGATCGGCGCCTTGAAGCACCCGAGCGGAACCGCCGCCGCACATGGTCGGCTCCTGCTCGGCTCCGGCAGTGCGCTCCGCACGGCCGCAGGCCGCGCGATCGGCCGAAACAACCCGGGGCCGGTCGCACCGAAGGCGGGCGATAAGCGGTTCTCCGACAACGCATATCAGGAGAACGCCGCCTACTTCTATCTGGCACAGCAGTACCTGCTCCTCGAGCACTTGGTCAACGAGCTCATCGATACCGCCGAACTGAATGACGACACCGCGGTCAAGGCCCGATTCGCGGCCCGCTTCATCCTCGATGCCCTCAGCCCCACCAATACCTTCCCTGGCAACCCGGCCGCGATCCGCAAGGCTTTCGACACCGGTGGACTCAGTCTCGTGCGTGGTCTTCGAAACTTCCTGCACGACCTGCGGCACAACGGAGGATGGCCCTCGCAGGTGGATCGCTCGCAGTTCGCGGTGGGCGTCGATCTCGGTGCCACACCCGGATCTGTTGTCTACCGCAGTGATCTGATCGAGCTCATCCAGTACACGCCGCAAACCCCCGAGGTGCACGCGACCCCGCTGCTGTTCTGTCCGCCGTGGATCAACAAGTTCTACATCATGGATCTGGCACCGGGAAAGAGCCTGATCGAGTGGGCTGTTCAGCACGGTCACACCTGTTTCGCCATCAGCTACCGCAACCCGGATGCATCGATGAGCGGCCTCGGGTTCCGCGACTATCTCTTCGACGGTCCACTCGACGCAGTTCGGGTGGTCCGCGAGATCACCGGCTCGGAGACGGTCAACACCGTATCCATCTGTCTGGGAGGAACCCTGACCGCGCTGGGTCTGGCATACAACGCCGCCCATGACGACCCGTCGATCGGTTCCGCGACCTTCATCAACACTCATACCGACTTCGCCGAACCAGGAATCCTCGGCGCGTTCACCGATGAGAATTCGATCGCCGCGTTGGAGAAGCAGATGGCCCGGAAGGGGTATCTCGATTCCGCGCAGATGGCACGCACCTTCAGCACGTTGCGGGCCAACGACCTGATCTTCCAGTACGTGATCAACAACTGGTTGCTCGGCAACAAGCCTCCTGCGTTCGACCTGCTCGCCTGGAACGCCGATTCCACGCGCATGCCGGCACGGATGCACGGGGAGTATCTGCGCTCGTGCTACCTGCGTAACGAGTTTTCGCGAGGGGAGTTCGAGATCAACGGTGAACTTCTCGATCCCTCGCGAGTGGATATCGACAGCTACATCGTGGCGGCGGTCGACGACCATGTCGTGCCATGGACATCGAGCTACAAGACCACCGGCCTACTCGGCGGGGACAGTCGGTTCGTTCTGAGCACGTCCGGGCACATCGCGGGCATCGTCAACCCGCCGAGCCCGAAGGCGAAGCACTGGGTGAACGAGACCGTCACCGCCGATCCCCACAAGTGGAAGGCGGCCGCCGAGCTGCGCGACGGAACGTGGTGGCTGGACTGGTCGAAGTGGCTCGCTGAACGGGCCGGGGCGAAGCGGCCGGCGCCGCCGGCGCTCGGCAACGCGGCGTATCCGCCGCTCGACGACGCGCCCGGGGTCTACGTGAAGGAGGAGGCATGACAGAGGCGATGACCGAGCCGACGTCCACCACATTCGACGTGTCGACTCGGCACGGGCAGCAGGTTGCGGCGCGCGTGAGCGGATCCGGGAAACCGGTTGTCCTGCTCAACGGTCTCTTGCGCCCGATGGCGAGCTGGTCGGCGTTCACCCCCGTCCTGGATGAGCGGATGGTCGTGTCATTCGACGCGCCCGGCGTCGGTGCCTCGAACACTCCGGCGCTGCCGTTGTCGATGCAGGCGCTGGCGGACATCGTCGCCGATGTCCTCGAGGCGGTGGATGTTGAACGGGCCGATATCGTCGGCTTCTCACACGGTGGCGCGATTGCCCAGCAGTTCGCGTTCAGCTGGCCCGGGCGAGTCCGCCGACTGGCCTTGCTGTCCACCTCCTGTGGGAGCGGAGCCACGCCAGGATCGGGAAAAAAGCTGTGGAACACCCTTATCGGCGCGCACAACGCGCGACATTGGGGGCGGGCACATACCATCGGTGCGCTCTGGCAGGTCGCTGCAGTAGCGGGCTGGTCGAGTATTCCGTTTCTCGGATCGATCGCGGCACCGACGCTGGTGGTGTCCGGCGAGCATGACCGGATCGTTCCGCCGACCAACAGTCAGCTCCTTGCAGCGCGGATCCCGAACGCAGTGTTGTCGGTCGTTCCGGCGGGTCACGATCTGCAACGCCCGGATGTCGCGGACTCGGCCGCCAGACGCGTGTTGCGATTTCTCGATGGGCCCGTCCCGAAGAACATGGCGGCGGAAGACGACACCGGCCTCAGCCCCTGTTTATGAGCCCGAAAGATTGCACGAAACGACCTCAAGGAGTTCAGTTGTCCTCGCTACATTTCGACGAACGCGTTGCCATCGTAACCGGAGCCGGCAACGGGCTGGGCCGATCGCACGCCCTCGAACTCGCGCGCCGCGGTGCGCGAGTGGTGGTCAATGACCTGGGTGGCTCGCTGCATGGTGACGGACAATCGACGGGCGCGGCGCAGGCCGTCGTCGACGAGATCACCGCGCTCGGTGGTACGGCTGTCGCCAACCGTGACAGCGTCGCCACGGAAGAGGGTGGCCGTGCGATCGTCCAGGCGACGCTCGATGAATTCGGACGGTTGGATGTTCTGGTCAACAATGCTGGAATTCTGCGGGACAAGGCCTTTCACAAGATGGACGGTCCGATGATCGACGCCGTCATCGACGTCCATCTCAAGGGAACACTGTTCGTCACTCAACCCGCCTTCCGTGCCATGCGGGAGGCAGGTTACGGACGCATCGTCAACACCAGCTCGGCCTCCGGCCTATTCGGCAATTTCGGGCAGGCGAACTACGGCGCTGCGAAGGCGGGGATCGCCGGCCTCACCCGCGTTCTCGCGCTCGAAGGGGCGGCCTACGGGATCACCGCTAACGCGATTGCGCCGATCGCCGCCACCCGCATGACGGCAGGCCTGCTAGGTGATCTGGCGGCACGCGTGACACCGGAAGGCGTCAGCCCGGTCGTCGCGTTTCTCGCGCACGAGGACTGCCCCGTCTCCGGCGCCGTGTACTCGGTCGCAGGCGGTCGGGTTGCAAAGGTCTTCGTCGGAGAAACCTCAGGGGCGGTGCTGGACGAGCTGACAGCGGAAGCGGTCCGTGACCAGCTCTCCGAAATCGAAGATCAGAGTATCTATCACGAGCCCACGTCCTTGGACATGGCCACAGCAATCATCGCCCGCGCGCTCAGCTGACACGACATGGGAGCGCGGGCAGCGACCACCTGCGATGGTCACCGGTGGTGTCTCTGATGGCCATCGACACGTGATCGCTGCCCGCACATGCTCCCGCCGATCTCGGCTGCCGCCGGCGAAAGTCGTCGACGGCAGAGTTCGAAGCTCAGTGCTGCTGGTTCCGCCTGCGGCGTTCGATCATCTGATGTGAGACAAAGCGCTTGAGCTCCTGGAGCGTTTCCGGATGGAGCGTGCGCCGGACCGGTCCCTCGAGCGCCTCAGCGAGACGATCCACATACCGGGTGGGGGTCATCCCAAACTCGACCCAGATATGTTCGTTCGCGATGGTACCGAAAGGTAGCCACGTCAACGCGAACTCAACGAGGGCGCGCTCCTCGCGGCAGACGGTAGCAATGCCTCGACGGCGGCCGGGATGGTTGATTGGCCGTCGAGTCGGTGCCGGCCGTTGATCGTTTCTCATGTCAGATCCTTCGGAAGAGGGCGGCGAGGGCCTGGCCGCCGCCGATGCACATGGTGACGATGCCGAGTTCGAGGTCGCGGCGCACGAGGTCCTTCGCCAGGCGCAGGCTCAGGATCGCGCCGGTCGCCCCGACCGGGTGACCCAGCGCGATCGCACCGCCGTACGGGTTGGTCTTCTCCGGATTCAGCTTCGCGTCCCGGATCACCGCGACCGCCTGCGACGCGAACGCCTCGTTCAACTCGATCACGTCGATGTCGCCGGGGGTGGTGCCGGTCTGCTCGAACAGATTCGCCAGCGCCAACACGGGGGCGTACCCCATCAGGCCCGGGTCCATCGCCGCGGTCGCGACGGCCTCGAGCGTGACCAGCCCGGTCAGGCCCTTCTCGCGGGCGGCGGACTGTGTGGCCAGCACCAGGGCCGCCGCGCCGTCGTTGATCCCGGACGCGTTGCCCGCGGTCACCGAGCCGCCCTCCTCGAACGCCGGCCGCAGCTTCGCCAGGGTCTCGAGGGTGGTGTCGGGCTTGGGGTGCTCGTCGACGTCGATCGTCTTCGGGCGGCGGCCCCCGATCTCGACCGGCGTGATCTCCTCGGCGAACGCGGCCTTGGCGGCCTCGGAGGCGGCACGGCGCTGGGATTCGACGGCGAACTCGTCCTGCTGCTGCCGGCTGACGTCGTACTTGCGGGCGACGGCCTCGGCGGTGCGGCCCATGTGCACGCCACCGAACGGGTCGGTCAGAATCGCGACCGTGCCGTCCACCAGCTTACGGTCGCCGAGTTTGTAGCCCGAGCGGGCGGAAAAGTCGTAGAACGGCATCCGCGACATGCTCTCGTCGCCGCCGGCGAGGGCGAAGTCCACCCCACCCCAGCGCATCTGCTGCGCCGCCGACCACACCGCCTGCAGACCGGACCCGCACAGCCGGTTGACGGTATATGCGGGGGTCTTCTCGGGAAGTCCGGCGGCCAGGGCGACGCGGCGGGCGTTGTAGGCGTCCGGTCCGACCTGACCGATGCAGCCCATCACCACCTCGTCGATGTCGCCGCCCGGCACCCCGGCACGCCCCAGCGCGGCGTTGACGGCGGTGGCACCCAGTTCGTGAGCGGGCACGTCCTTGAACGCACCACCGAAGCTGCCGATCGGGGTCCTCGCGCCGTCGACTACCACGATCGGTTCAGGAGAATTCATGACGTGCCTTTCAGGTTGCGCTACCGGGCGGGCAGCAGCGGTACGCGAGCTCTCGATTGGGTCCCTACGATGTTCGGCTTGATCCGACGGTCGACGGGGCCTGTAGTCAACGTCGACGGGGGCGGCACTGGTCGGCGCCGCCCCCGTCGAATGGATCACACCGGAACGACGTCTTCCTCGAGGTGATTTTCCCGCACTTCGTCAGTCTCGAAGCCGGAGGCGACCGACCAGTAATACCCTGCGAGGCCCGCGATCGCCACCGGGATGA
Source organism: Rhodococcus sp. IEGM 1305 (assembly GCF_030058635.1). Classification (NCBI taxonomy): domain Bacteria; kingdom Bacillati; phylum Actinomycetota; class Actinomycetes; order Mycobacteriales; family Nocardiaceae; genus Rhodococcus; species Rhodococcus sp. IEGM 1305. The sequence continues at coordinate 200,433 of NZ_JASHKX010000004.1, read as the reverse complement.
GGTCCCAGCCTTCGCCGAAGACGGGGTGGTCGAGCGGCCCGTAGCTACCGTAGAAGGACAGGAAGAGCACGGCCATCAGCAACGCGACGAACCAGGTCGATCGGGAGACATGCACCCGGCCAACGGTATTACTCATCAGGTACAGCACGATCCCGCCGCCGGCGAGTACCGCTGTACAGGCCACCAGGTAGGCGGAGGTCTCCCACGCTCCCTCTCGCTGGCCGCCGCTGACCGTCATGAACCATCCGCCCTGCCAGCTCACAAAGCCCCACACCGTGAGGAACACAGCGGACCAGCTGTACGCGCGAATGCGGGTGATCCAGTTCTGTCGTACGGCGATGTACGCGACATACGCCGGGGTACCCGCGAACACCACGATGGACAGGTTGAGGACGGTCGAGAAGCCGGCGACATACACCAGGATCAGCGTTGCTACGAAACTGGCGGGCGCCCAGAATCCGGCGTTTCGCAGCCGGAAGGGCCGCGGCAGGTCCGGTGCGGTGCGGCGGAGAACCATCATGCTGGAGCTGCCGACGAGGTAGCTCAGCAGCAGTGCCACCGACACGATGGAGACGAGGCGGTACCAACTCGGCAACGGGAGCAGGAACAGGCAGGACACCGCGAAGGAGACGATCAGCGAAATCCACGGCACCGCGAATCGGTTCAGCCGCTGCAACAGCGACGGGGCCATATCGTGCTCGGACAGTGCGTAGGTCGACCGCGTAGCACTGCCGAGGAACACCCATCCGGTTGCGGCCGGAGACACGATCGCGTCGATCAGCAGCAGGGTGCCGAAGCCACCGAATCCGGCGGCGATGAGGGCCTGGAACAATGGCGCCGACGCCCAGTCACTCGACAGCAGTGACCCCCATTGGCCGGGTGCGAGGCCGGCGGCCGTCCAGTCGAGCGCTCCGATGAACGCCACCTGGAGCAGCACGTAGACGACCATCGGAATGAGGATGGACGCGGCAATGGCGATCGGGATGTTGCGCTGCGGGTTCTTACATTCGCCACCGAAGTCGAGGACCTGGCGGAAGCCGAGGTAGGCGAAGGCGATACCGGTGGCGGGGATGGCGTGGAGGACGCCGTCGAAGCCCATGGCGAAGAATCCGGTCTCGGTGAAGTTGGAGCTGCGGAATGCGGTGAACAATAGAATGAAGGTGAGCGTCGGGATCGCGATCTTCCATAGTGTGATCCAGCGGTTCGCTTCACTGAGCATTTTGATGCCGAAGATGTTGAGGACCGTGAAGACCGCGAGGATGGCGACACCGGCGAGGATGCCTCTCGGCCAGGTCAGGATCTCGAGTCCTTCGACCTCGTGCATCAGTCCAAGTTGGGGCCAGTTGCTGCTGACATAGGTCAGTACTGCCTGTGCCTCGAGGGTGGTGACTGCGACGGTGGCGATCCAGTACGCGCCGCCGACCAGCCAGCCGGTCATCATGCCGTGCGACAAGCTCGGGTACCGGACCGGTCCGCCCGAGCGGGGGAGCATGGCGCCCAGTTCCATCCAGGGCATCGCGATGACACCGAAAAGTAGAGCCGCGAGTACCCAGGACACGACTGCGGCCGGTCCTGCGGCCCCTGCGGCGGACAGAACGGCGAACAACCACCCGGAGCCGATCTGCGCACTCACACCGAGGAAGATCAGGTTGGTCAGGGACATCGAGCGCGTCAATTTCTCCGACGACGCTCCCGGGGCGGCGATGCCACCCGATGGTGCGGATGAAAGTGCCATGAGTTTCCTGTTTCGTGATCAGCGGCGCCGGCAATTTCGATCGGCACATGAGCGCTGAGGGGAGGGGGAGGGCGGGTGCCCTGCATCCGGCGATTCGAAATCCACAGCGCCGGAAGAGGACAGCTCGAAGATTACAGGCCATTGGTGACGGAGAACACAGTCACCGGAAAGCGTTCAGCGTGGGTGATGGCAGCGCGTGCATTCGCTTATCACCGGAGTCGGAAATGTCTTCGACCAGGGAAAGTGCCGGGCGAAAGCGCACGGACAGAACGGGATCTGGGCGCCCTGCCACTTGGGGCGGACGGGCCACCCTGGGGGTGGCGGACATTACTCCTCGGCCAGAGGGAGGCGGCGAGTGCGTCATTGAACTTGCCGCCCTCCCCTGGCTTTTCGGGGCTGGGCGCGGCGATGGCGGGTGCATCGTTGAACACACCATTCGCCGTGCCCGATTGTCGATGCGCCGTGGCAGGACTGGTCCTAGCCGGTGACCTCGTCGGGGAGCCGTACCCCGCGCTGGTCAGAAGACGAGCGACACCGAATTCTCGACGGTGCCGGTCTGCTGGAATCGGGCCAGGGACAGCTCAGAGAGGTCGATGCTGGTGATCGCCCCGGTGGTGACCTGCTCGGCGACGAGCCGGCCGATCTCCGGTGCCTGAATTACTCCGTGGCCGGAAAAGCCACATGCGTTGATCCACTGGGGTTCTCGCGGGTCTGCGCCGACGATTCCGTCGTGGTCCGGGGTGTTCTCGTAGGTACCGGCCCAGCATGCCTTGCGGTCGAGAGGCAAGTCCACCAGCCAGGGGAAGCGGTCGGCGGCCAGCGCCAGCAGCTCCTCCATCCACGGCCAGTCGACCGCAGTGTTGTATCCGTCGATCTCGGTGGGCTTGGCGCCGGCGAAGAGAAGCCGGTTCCCTTCGCTGCGCATATAGACCCCGGTCGCCGCGTCAATTGTCATCGGCACGTAGTTGTCGAGCGCGCCGTCCGCGGTGGCGTAGACATTGCGGCGCGAGTGCACCACGGGCACATCCAGCCCGGCGAGACCGGCAACCTCGCCTGCCCAACCGCCCGCGGCATTGACCACGTAACGCGCGGTCACCGTACGTTCACCCGCCGTGATCGTCCACAGCTCGCCGACCTTGTCGATTCCAGCTGCCGGGGACCGGAAGAAGACGTCGGCACCATGCCCGCGAGCGAGGGTGAGGAACGCGTTCGTGACGCCGTGCGGGTCGACTTGCCCGTCGGCGGTCCCCCACGTCGCCCCGCCGATTCCGGCCGGGTCGAACGGAGTGATCTCCTGAGCACGCTCAATATCGAGGACCTCGACCGGGACACCGTGGGCGCGCTGCAACTCGACCGCCTGGAGCTGACGTTCCCAGTTCGCTTCCGGGATCAGCAGGAGGTACCCGTTCGGGCGGTATCCGATATCGCTACCGTACCGGTCCTGGAAGTCCCGGTAGAAGCTAATGCTGCGCCAGGACAGCTCGGTGTTGAGGTCGTCGGCCCACTGCGCGCGGACCGAGGCGAACGACAGCCCGGTGCTTCCCTCGGCGGCACCGGCCTTGGCCTCGAGCACGGCGACCTCGAGCCCCTGCTGGGCCAGGTGGTGTGCACAGCTGGCACCGATGATGCCGGCTCCGACGACCACGACGTCGTACACGGTTGGTTCGGTCATGACGTTTCCTGTCGTGGATCGGACATTACTTCTCGAGGTGGGGGTAGCGGTAGCCCGTCACCCTCAAGTGGTTTTCCTTCGTGGTGCGCGGGCTCGCGAAGCGAATCGAGTTCCACACCGTGCCGGCCTTGTCGTTGGTGCCCGACGCGCGCGCACCGCCGAACGGCTGCTGGCCGACGACCGAGCCGGTGGGCTTGTCGTTGACGTAGAAGTTGCCCGCCGTGTACCGCAGGGCGGCGTCAGCCTCTTCGACCGCGCGACGATCTTCTGCGAACACTGCGCCGGTGAGGCCGTACGGCGTCGAGGTGTCCACCAAGCGCAGCACCTCGTTCCAGTCGGAGTCCTCGTACACGTAGGTCGTCAGAACCGGGGCGAAGATTTCCTCGGTGATCAGCGGCGAGTGCGGGTCGGTGACCTCGAGAATGGTGGGGTCGACGAACCAGCCGACGCTGTCGTCGGTGTTACCGCCGACGACCACGGCCTTGTCGGCGCGGGCCCGGGCGAGGATCTCGGTGTGCTTGGCGTGCTGGCGGCCGTTGATGACGGCGCCGACGTAGACCTCGGGGTCGGTGGGGTCGCCGACCTTGATCTGTTCGGTCAGCGCAACGAGCCGATCTTTCAGGCGCGGCCAGAGGCTGCGCGGCACGTAGACGCGGGAGGCAGCCGAGCACTTCTGCCCCTGGAACTCGTAGGCACCGCGGATACAAGCGACAGCGAGGGCCTCGAGATCGGCACTCGGGTGGGCCAGGATGAAGTCCTTACCGCCCGTCTCACCCACGACGCGCGGGTAGTTCCGGTATCTTCCGACGTTCTTGCCGACCTCTTGCCACATGTGCTGGAAGGTCCCGGTGGAGCCGGTGAAGTGGACGGCAGCAAGGTGCTCGTTGCTGAGGGCGGTGGGGCCCACGTCGCTGCCGGTGCCGTAGACGACGTTGATGACGCCGTCCGGCAGACCGGCTTCACGCAGCAACTGCAGGGACAGGTGGGCAACGAGCGAGGCGCTCTCCGCTGGCTTCCACACCACTGTGTTGCCCAACACTGCGGGCCCGAACGCGAGGTTGTTCATGCAGGTGAAGTTGAACGGGGTGACCGCGAAGACGAAACCCTCCAGCGGCCGGTACTCGATCCGGTTCCACGCTCCGGCCTGCGAGCCGGGCTGAGTCTCGTACATGTCGAGCATGTTCTTGACGTTCGCCCGGATGAAATCGACTGTCTCGCAGGCGGCGTCGATGTCAGCCTGATAGGTGGTCTTGGACAGTTCGAGCATCGTCGCGGCATTGAGCTTGGCCCGCCACGGGCCGTGCTCGAGCATGTCGGCGGCCTTGAGGAAGGGGGCGACCCGCTCCTCCCAGGGCAGGGCGCCCCACCACCGGGCGGCGTCGAGCGAGGCGTCGATGGCGGCCTGGGTCTCCGAGGGTCCGGCCAGGTCGAGCTCGCCGAGCTTGTGCGAGTGGTTGTGCGGCGCCTGGATGGCCATCGTGCGACCGGTGCGGATCTCCTTGCCCGCGATGGTGCTCGCGACCTGGAAGTCGGTGTTGCGGATCTCGTCGAGCGCGGCGGCGATCTCTGCGCGCTCGGTCGAGCCGGCAGCGAAGGCGTAGGGATCGGTGGGACCGATGGGGAAGAGGCCGGTACGGCCGGCGGAAATATTCATCAATCGTCTCCAAAGCGGGGTGGTCGATGGTCTGACCAACGGTCCCACAGCGGTGCGAGTGAGTCAATGCACAGCAGTTAACGGTTTGTTACGGCGGCCACTAAGTTTGTTAACGGCCTCAGGAGCGCCAGCGCCGCAGATGCCCGGCCATGGCCGCGCGGGCGGCGTCACCATCGCGCGCAATAACCTTGGTGAGCAGCTCGATCACTTCGTCCCGCAACAGCTCCGGGCTCGACGCGCTCGGCTCCACCTGGGCGAAGCTGCGGGCGAGTGCGTCATGAATACCCGCCGAGATCGCGACCCGGACGGCGTTGTGCGAGAGCGCCGGCAGCAGTTCGTGGACGGTGAGGTCGAGGGCGCGCACCCGGTCCCAGTCGGTCGAACCGGAGGAGCCCAGTTCGCGCACCTCGTCGAGGATCTTCTGCAGACCCGCCAGCTCCTCGTCGGTCGCACGCCGGGCCGCCAGCTCGGCGTTCTCCTGCTCGAAGTCGATGCGGTAGTCGGTGAGGTCTTCCTCGGACACCGACTCGAACGCGAGGAGCATCGCCAATGCCGAGCCCATCAGGCCCGGGTCCGGCGGGTTGAAAAACGCGCCACCGCTGCCACCGAGGCGCACCGTGATCAGCCCGTGAGCCTCGAGTGTGCGCAAGGACTCGCGGACCGTGGTACGGCTGACCTGCAGTAACCTGGCCAGCTCTCGTTCACTCGGAAGCTTCTCCCCCGGGGCGACCCCGCCGGTCAGCAGGATCTCGCGGAGCTTGGCGACCACGTCGTCCACTGACGTCGTGCGGACCGCGGGTGAGAGCAGCGACTCGAAGTCGGCGCCGAGGGGAGAGGCTGTGGACATGGCGTATGTGTATCACAGGGAGGCCCGAGGTCATCAGCCCCGAAGGGGCATGTTGGCCGAGACGAGACATAAGTTTCACTTACTGCTGACGCTAGCTGAAGACCGTTCTCTTATCTGACTTCGTCGGCAACCATCGATTGTGCAACCAGCTCCACCGGAACGACCTTCAACCGCCTGCGGCGGGCTCAGCGCGCGTGCCGCGACCTGCCCTACGCCGTTGACGACGCCCTGCCCTCCAGCCCGGAAGAGACACATGAGCACCACGAACCTCGCCCAACTCCTTCTGCAGCGGTCATCGGATCGACCCGATCTCCGGGTGGGCACGATCGACGACCAGATGCTGCTGCCCGACGCGGTCCGCATCGCCGCGGCTGGTGCGCAGGCGCTGCAGGATCTGGGCATCAGGCGTGATCAGCGCCTGGCCATCGTCGCGAACAACTCGACCGAATACATGCTGGTGTGGATGGCGTGTCTGCTCTCGGGGACCCCGGTGGCGCTGGTGAACCCCACCTATCCGCCGGAACTGCTCGCGCAGATGCTCGAGCGCCTGGACCCGGCCGCCGTCTTCACCGACCTCGACACCCTTCCCGCGACGCTGCACACCCTCCCGCTGTCGACCGCACGGGCGTGGTCGCCGGTCGATCCGCAGTCCAGTCCCGGCCTCGACGCCGCACCGTCGGACCTCGCGTCGTTCATGCACACCTCCGGAACCACCGGGGTACCGAAATTCTGCGCCCAGAGCCACGAGTACTTCCTGCGGCTCGGCTCGGCGATGGCCGATGCCCTCGGCCTGCAGGCAGGCGACCGGATGCTCGCTCCCCTGCCGCTGTTCCACATCAATCCGATGGGATACGGCATCCTCGGTGCTCTTTGGGCCGGTGCCGATGCACTGACGGTCCGGAAGTTCTCGGCCAGCGGCTTCTGGCCCGCTGTCCGTGAACATGGGATCACCGCGCTGGCGCTGCACGCACCGCCCGTCGAGATCCTCAAGCGTGCCACCACGACCGCCGACTCCGGTGAGCACAGCGTGCGCACCATGTTCTACGCCGACCGGGAATTCATGTCCCGCTTCGGAATTCCCGTCGCCGTGTCGGGCTACGGCTCCACCGAGGCGGCCGGGGTCAGCCATCTGCACCGCTGGTCCCTCGCCGACGAGTCCGAGATCCCCGCGAACGCCAGCCGGTTCGGCGGGCAGGCCCGCTCCGACGTCGAGGACCGCCTCGACGACGACGGTCAGATCTACGTGCGCGAGACCGCACCGAACACACTGTTCGCCGGATACTTCCGGGACGGCGCCGTCGACCCGAACCGCGACGCGAACGGGTGGTTCGCCACCGGCGACCTCGGCCGACGCGACGACGAGGGCGGACTGGTGTTCCTCGAGCGGGCAGCCGAAAGCATCCGCGTCAAGGGCGAATTCGTGCCCATCCCGTACGTCGAGGAACGGCTCGGCACGATCGACGCCCTCACCGACCTCGCACTGTGGAAGAAGCCCGGTGAGCTGGTCGACGACGACGTCGTCCTCTACGTGGTCGCCGACAGCGTGCCGCTCGAGTCGATTCGCGATGCCGTCGCCGATCTGCCGGTGTTCATGCGTCCCGCCCACATCGCGCGGGTGGCGACGATTCCCCGTGACGCGGCCGCCGGGAAGGTTCAGCGTCGGCTTCTTCACGAGCAGCAGGTCCTGTCCTGGACTGCGATGTCCTGACGACCGCCCCCGGGATCGGGTCCGGCCGGTCCGGCGATCCTCCCCTCCACGAAAAGACGCACCCCATGACTGTGATCGCGGTATTGCCCGGCGACGGGATCGGCGGCGAGATCCTCGACGGGCCACTCGAGTTTCTCCGCCGACTCGCCGCCGACGGAGCTCCCCTCACGCTGACCGAGCCTCTGCCCTACGGCGCTTCCGGTTGGCAGGCGACGGGTTCGATCCTGCCGGAGGAGACCATCGATGCGTGCCGCAATGCCGACGTCGTGCTCAGTGGGGCGGTCGGAACCCATCCGGGGGTCACCGCCGCGGAGTGCCCCAATCCGGAGTCGGCGCTGATTTCCCTGCGCAACCTGTTCGACCTGCGGGTCAGTGTCCGCACCGTCTGGGTCCCGCAGCGCAGTGAGGACGTCACGATCGTTCGCAACATTACCGGCGGCGCGTGCGCCGATCCCAGCCGGCGGGAGGAGAGCGACGGTGTCAGCGCCGCAGTCGACGAGCTCCGCCTCCTGCCCGCCCGCGTCCGGGAGGTCCTGGAGTTGGCGGCCGACTTCACCGCGGATGCGCCCGGGCGCAGGTACATCAGTGTCGACAAGGCCGGCGTTTTCGCGACCTCACGCCTGTGGCGAGCCACTGCCAAACAGGTCGCCGACCGGACCGGGGTTGTGTTCGATCACGTCAACGTCGATCGCGCAGCCTACGAACTGGTCAGTTGTTCGCAGCTGCCCGCAGTGATCGCCACCGAGGGCATCTTCGGGGACATCCTCTCGGATATCGTCTGCGCCCGGGCCGGCTCCCCTGCTCTGTGCGGATCCGTCACCATCAACCCCGACCGGAACTTCGGGGCGGGCATCACCGCGCTGTTCGAGCCGGCACACGGGTCCTCACCACACCGGACCGGCACCCGCCGTTCCAACCCGACGGGCGCCTGGCTTGCGCTGGCAGCACTGCTTGACTGGTGCCCCGACCTGCGGCCCCTGGGCCAGGCAACCCGGATCCGTTCTGCGCTCGAGTTGGTGCACCGGTCGGGTGTGCGCACCTACGACCTCGCCACACCCGAGCATGAACTCGTCGACATGGACGGCTACAACGCCCGGATTCTCGATCAACTACAAGCGCTCCAGCCTGCCTGAGGGGCGGGCGCACAGGGCCGCCCCCGATGAACCGTCCCGGCCACCCATCCGACACCAACCCTGCCTCACTACCGATACCGAGATCACGAGCAAAGGTCCAACCATGAGTTTCTGGAGATACCTGGTCGACGAGAAGATCGCCGCCCCCGCACGCCAATTCAGCAACGACGTCGTCAAACCCGTCGCCGACGAGATCGACCACCAGGACGTGTATCCGGTGGATCTGGTCGAGCAGACCGCGAAGCTGGGGTGGAACGCGATGACCCTGCCGACCCGGTTCGACGGCCAGGGTGAGTCGATGGAGAACGCTCTCGGGGTCTTCGAGGAACTCGGAGCCGGGTCGGCGAGCCTGGGCGTCTCACTGATCACCATCCTGCAGAGCAGCAAGATCATCGAACTCTACGGCCGCGACAGCCTCAAGGAACGAGTTCTGCCGCGGTACGCGCAAGGCCTGCGCGCCTCCTACGCGCTGACCGAGCGCGGGCACGGCAGCGACATCCGCACCCTCGACACCAAAGCCCGCGGCAACGAACGCGACGGGTGGGTACTGACCGGGGAGAAGGCATTCATCACCTCCGGATCGCGGGCGGAGTTCTTCGTCGTGCTGGCTGAAACCCCGGTCGGAGTCTCCACCTTCGCGGTCGATCGCGACGCCCCCGGTGTCAGCACCCGGCAGACCCGGGAAGCACAGACCTTCGGATTGCGCAACGGCCCGCACGTCAACCTCGTCCTCGACGACGTCGAGATCCCCGGCGACGCCCTCATCGGTGAGGAAGGCAACGGGCTGCGGCAGGCCCTGGTCACCTTGTCGAACAGTCGCACCCTCGCGGCGGGCATTTCCCTGGGCATCGCCCGCGCAGCGTTCGACGACGCGTTCGCATACGTGCGCACCCGGCCCGCGTTCGACGGCAACGTGATCGACTTCCAGGGCATCCAATGGTATTTCGCCCAGGCTGCCGCGGAGCTCGATGCCGCCCGACTCGTGACGTATCAGGCCGCCCGCGACCTCGACTCCGGCGGGGACTACCAGCGGTCCTCGTCCGCGGCGAAACTGCTTGCCGCCGAACTGGCCACGAAGGTCGCGAGCATGGCCGTGCAGGTCTGCGGGGCGACCGGCACCCAAGAAACCTCACCGTTCGGGCGCTACTTCCGCGACGCCAAGGCCTACGAGGTGGCGGGGGGCTCATCCGAGGTCCTGAAGAACACCATCGCCAAGACCCTGATCAAGTCGGCCCGCTGACCAGACGCCGAGAACAAGGAGAACGCCCGTGGATTTCGGAACGGACAAAGTCGACCAGGTGTGCCCGGCCCCGGACCCGGCCCCGCACGCGCCGCGACGGTTCACCCTGCCCGCGGGGGCGGTCGATACCCACGCGCACGTCGTGGGGGACTCCTTCGTTCCCGAGCGCAGTTACACCCCGCCGCCCGCGTCGACCGAGCAGTACCTGTCCATGCTCGACGCCGTGGGCACCACCTACGGGGTGCTGGTGCAGATCAGCGTGCACGGCACCGACAACACGGTCATGCTCGAGGCCGTCGAGGGTGCCCGTGACCGGCTGCGTGCGGTCGCCGTGGTCGCCCCCGACGTCGACGACCGCACGCTCGCCCGCCTGCAGGACTCGGGTGTCGTGGGGTTGCGGCTCAACACGCTCTCGGGCGGCGGCATCGGACTCGATCAGCTCGCCCGGTACGACGCCATCTGCGCGGAGATGGGCTGGCACCTACAGTTCCTCACCAACACCCGGCATCTCGCCGCTGCGGCCGCGGACCTGCGCACGCTGACCGTGCCCTACGTGGTCGATCACATGGGCGACTTCGACGTCACCGCCGGTGTCGACGCGCCCGAGTGGACCCAGTTCCTGAAACTGATGGCGGACGGCGCGTGGACCAAGCTGTCCGGGGCGTTCCGGATGGCGCGAACGGCCGACTACTCCGACACGATTCCGTTCGCGCAGAGCCTGATCGAATCCGCGCCCCGGCGCTGCGTGTGGGGTTCGGACTGGCCGCACGTCGGGTTCTGGGGACAGATGCCCAACGTCGGCACCCTCCTCGATCTGCTGCCCGACTGGGCACCGGACCCCGCGACCCGCGAGGCGATCCTCACCACCAACGCACACCGGCTGTACGGATTCACCCACTCCTGAGCACAGTTCACTGTTCATCGGAAAGGATGCCGCCATGACCCCACCGTTCGACGCAGTCCACCACGTCTGCATCGTGGTGCCCGACATCGACGCCGCGGTGACGTTCTACGAGAAGATCGGCATCGGCGGATGGCAGGACTTCCCGCCGCTCAGCGCGTTCACCGATCTCGACGTCCCGGACCGCGCCGCCTTCCTGGACCTGACCTACAAGTACACCGACGCCCCCGGACTGCAACTGCAGCTGTGTGAGCCCGGTCCCGGCGGCTCACCGCAGCGACAGTTCCTCGATCGCACGGGCGGCGGGGTCTTCCACCTCGGGTTCGTCGTCGACGACGTCGATGCGGGATCCGAGGCCGCCCGCGAGGTCGGCTTGGAACCGTGGATGTATGGGCGGCGTCCCGATTCGACCGGGTTCATCTATCTGCAGACCCCGGAACTGGCGGGTGTCACCCTCGAAATCCGGCAGAGCCCGAACACTTGACGACCCGGCCCGGCGTTCGAGCGCCGGGCCGGCTCGCTTGACCTCGTCCCGACCACCATGAGACCGTTGGTCTGACCATCGACCACCTCCTGTCGAGAGAGATAACCAATGAACATTCTCGTGGTCTTCGCGCACCCCGAGCGTCGCTCGTTCTGCGGCGCACTCAAGGACACCGCAGTACGGACACTGACCGACCTCGGACATGACGTGACGGTCTCCGACCTCTACGCGATGAAATGGAACGCCGAGCTCGATGCCCAGGACTTCACCGGCGACCGAGCCGACGACGACTACCTGGACCTTTCCCGCGAGCAGGAACATGCCTTCGCCACCCAGACGCAGGCGTTCGACATCGACCAGGAACAGCGGAAGGTGGCCGAGGCCGATCTGATCCTCTTCCATTTCCCGGTGTGGTGGTTCTCGATGCCCGCCATCCTCAAAGGATGGGTGGACCGGGTGTTCGCCCGCGGGTTCGCTTACTCCGCCGGCCGCAAGTACGGGACCGGCCACTTCGCCGGCAAGAAGGCCATGGTGTGTCTGACCACCGGAACCGCCTCGACTCTGTACGAGCCGAACGGCATCGACGGCGACCTGCTCCACGTGCTGTGGCCCATCCACAACGGGATCCTCGCCTACACCGGATTCACCGTGCTGCCGCCGTTTGCGGCCTGGATGCCCGGCAACGTCACCGCCGACGAGCGTCAGGGCTACCTGGACGTGTATGCCCACTCCCTGACGACCATCGAGGACACCGAACCGTTGTTCTTCCACCCCTGGGAGGACTACGACAGGACCCAGCGGCTCAAGCCCGGCGTCAAGGCCCGCTCCGGTGTCCAGTGGAACCCGCGCGCCGGCCAGACATTCGAGCAGGCCGCCCAAGAGCACGACCGACGTGCGGCAACAGAGAGGTGACCGAGACCATGACCAGTGAGTTCCAGACCCTCCACCACGTCTGCGTCGTCGTGACGAACATGGACCGGGCCGTGGCCTACTACGAGTCCCTCGGAATCGGCCCCTGGCATCCGTTTCCGTCGCTCGAGGCCTACCGCCCGGACCTCCAGGCCCCCGACGTCGACGACTTCATGAAGCTCGAGTACCGATACGCCGATCTCGGCAACGTGCAACTGCAGCTGTGCTGCCCGCCGGAGGGGAACACGCTGCAGCGCCAGTTCCTCGACGAACACGGTGAAGGGGTGTTCCACCTCGGTTTCTCCGTTCCCGACGTCGACGAGGCCGAAGCCCGGGTCACCGCCGCCGGACCGACTCCCAAGTTGCGGGGGCGGTTGCCCAGCGGCGCCGGATTCACCTACTTCGATACCGACACCGCCGGCGCGGGCATCACCTTGCAAATCCGTGCTGCTCGCTAACCGTCCAGGTCAGCCTCGGCGGCATCTCCCTCCCACCGTCCAGCTCGGCCTCGGGGCGGCAGCCCTCGGCGGCTCGGGGATCTTCATCGCCCTCGCCTCGGTGTCGACCGCCACGACGATTCTGGTCCGCTACCTGATCGCGGTCCCGATTCTCGCGGTCCTCGCGTGGCGTGAATACCGCAAGCACGGCCCGTTGCCGCGGCGGGTGCTGGCCGTGCAGTTGGTTGCCGGTGTCCTGTTGGGTGTGGACATGGCGACGTGGGCCCAATCGGTCATGCTCGTCGGAGCCGGCGTCTCCAGTGTCCTGGTCAACATCCAGGTCGTGGTCGCTCCCCTACTCGGACTGTGCATCACGGGCAAACGGCCGTCGAAGGCCTACGTCGTCGCGGTCCCATTTCTGCTGTCCGGGGTGGCGCTCACCAGCGGTATCGCACAGCCCACGGCCGACCTCCACACGATTGTGTACGGATCCACGCTGGCCCTGGTAGCCGGGATCTGCTACGGCGCCTACGTCTTCGCCATCGGCGCGTGGTGCCCACCGAACCGTGCCTCCTCGCAGGTCTTTTGCTCGTCCGTCGTCGCGTGGGCCACCGGCACGGTGCTCGCCCTCATATGGGACCCGCTCGATCTGTCGCCCGGGTGGGCGGCGATCGGCTGGCTCGCCGCACTCGCGATCGTCGGCCAGGTCGCGGGCTGGATCCTCGTCGGCGTATCCCTGCCGCGCCTCACCCCAGGCGTGGGGGCGAGCATCCTGATGCTCCAACCAGTTCTCGCCGTCGTCTTGGGTGTCGTGGTCCTCGGCGAGCGCCTTTCCCCCACTCAGGTCGTCGGTGTCGTCATGGTCACCCTCGCCATTCGGGTGGTTGCGATGCCGCCACGGAGGGTGAAACGTCCGGTACGGGGCGCCGACCCCGAAGTGATTCCACACGGCGACTCGGCCCGCAGTGCGCCGGACCCCGAGGACCACATCCCGGACCCGGTGCGCGCGTAACGATCTCGACGCCCCGGGCGGGCGACACACACACTCAGCGCTGGTCGGCAGATGCCGGCGTAAGGGGCGGGCGCACCACGCCGGACAATTCCACGGAACGGTCGCGTGCCGCGGTCAATGCTCCTCGGAACGTTCGCCGAATGTCGGATTGTTCGAAGACCTCCAACGCCGCCGCCGTTGTCCCCGCGGGCGAGGTCACAGCCGCACGCAGCTGGGCCGGGCCGACGTCACCGACACCTAGCATCGCCGACGAGCCGGCGAGGGTTCCGGTCACCAACCGGTCCGCCGTCACCCGGTCCAGTCCCAGCGTCATCGCCGCGTCGATCATCATCTCCGCCACGAGGAACACGTACGCAGGGCCCGAACCGGAGACCGCGGTGACAGCGTCGAGCTGGTCCTCGGGAACGCGTAGTACCTCACCGACAGATTCCAGCACGGACTCGACAAGCCGCAGATCGTGTTCGGTTGCCGCGGCGCCACGGGCGATCGCAGTGACCGCCGCACCCACCGTCATGGGGGTGTTCGGCATCGCGCGCACCACCGGCACCACCGAGGGAAGAAATTGCTCGATTCTCTTGGTGGCCACCCCGGCCACCACCGACAACACGACCGGGCGAAGAGCCGACCCACGCAACGCCGAACCGAGGTCGGTCAACACCCCCTCGATCTGCTGCGGCTTCACCGCCACGACCAGGACGTCACATTCGCCGGGATTCCGCAAGTCGGCTACTCGCACGCCGTGCCGGTGCGCGACATCGAATGTCCGTTCCATACTCCTGCCGACGACGGTGATCGATTCAGCGGACGTCCCCGCTCGACACAGTCCTGCTACGAGTGCCTCGCCGATCCGGCCGACACCAATGACGGTAACTCTCACACACCAAGTTTCCCACGACATAAGTTGTCCCACTATATGTCTCAGGTACCTCCTGCAGAGAAGTCCTCTTAACGGTGAGGTGCCGGCCTTAGGGGTTCGGCGACCGGAAGATACAATTCGCCACCCATCCGATCACGCCCAGACTGGTTCAACCAAAAGACATTCCGATCAATGGTCGACCCAGGCGGCCAAGTGTCGCAGACATGGCCCGATGGATCCGCCGGGCATCTGCCGTTGACACCGGTGGAGTCTGTCAGACAGTCTCCGATGCCCGAGCTGAGTTCAACAGCCATGCGATGGTCGAAGCAACGTCACCGGCGGCGAGTTTCCCAGGGCCATTATCCTTCAATGCCGCTGACGTAAGAGCGAAGCGCGCCTCGGTACCGGGCAGAACCACCGACGGGCAACCCATCTCCGCAAGTTGGGCACAGGCTCGCTCTACCTCGTGCATCCGACGCTCGGCGTGCTGAACATGGCTGGTGATCAGCATCTCCAAGAAGGGAACGAACCCAATGGTGTCGACATCGGTCAATACGTCGTAGAGATTGCTGCGAAGGCCCTGCTGCTCGGCAGCCATGAAACACTCGACTACAAGCGATTCGAGCCCCTTGGTCAGGATCGTACGCAGTAGCTTGATTGCGGCCGCGTCACCCGCCCGGCCGCCGGTCATCGTCTGCACTGGCGCCTCGAACACTGCGAACTCGGCGAGCACTTCGCTAGCCTTCGGGCCCGCGGCCAGCAACGCGGTGCGCGACCCGGTCAGTGTCACTGACCCCATAATCACGGCATCGACGTACTCGATACCGTGTGCTGCGAGCGTGGCCGAGCACTCGCGCTTATCGTCTGGTGAAGCGGTCGTCAGATCGACCACCACGGCGTGACTGGGCAGCTTTCCGATCAGAGACGCGGTAATGGACTTCACCAAGTCTCCGGACACGCAGATCCACACCCGGTCTACGTCACCGGCGGCTTCGTCCAGCGAGAGATGGAGCACCGCCTGGGTCTGATCGGCGACTGCGGTCGTCGCCGCCGACGGACGAGGGTCCACGAGCACGAGTTCGTAGCCGGCGGCCGCACACGCCAGGGCATACGCACGCCCAACTTCCCCACACCCGACAATCGCAACCTTCACGACGCTTCCTACTTTCGTTAGTCTTCTGTTGCTTCGAGGATGGCACGATCAGTAGCCAGTTCGGCAGACGATTTATCTTTCGTCGGCGCACGACAATGCTTATCGGTTGGCCGATTCCATCGTCGAACAGGGCCGCGCGGGTCTTTGAGAGTCCGCGTCGTCGGGACGTTGTAGCGCTACACCACTGGCGTTCAAGGAGGATGCCGAGCGTCAGATTTCGACCACCGAACTGCTGCTCTCCCACAAGCACCCCGAGGAGCACCCTCACGTGGCGCGGGTCCTGGATCGGATGATCAGCGCCGCCGAACCGTTCAGCAGCACACACCGCATCCTCGACACCGCCGGTGAGATCCACCAGGTCGTCGTCGTCGGGGACCGGCTGTGCGACGACACCGGTGCCGTGGTCGGGACGACCGGGTTCTACATCGACCTCACCGAGTCCCACCGTGACGAGGTGCAGGAGTCGGTCGACGAGGCGGTCGCCGAACTCGAGCAGTCGCGGGCGGTGATCGAGCAGGCCAAGGGTGCGCTGATGCTGGTCTACGGAATTTCCGCCGACCGGGCGTTCGACGTCCTCATCTGGCGCTCGCAGGAGACCAACACTCGGTTACGCATCCTCGCGGAACTGATCGTCGCCGGGTTCGGTCAGTGCGAGACGGGGACGGGTCTGCGCACCCAGTTCGATCATCTGCTGCTCACCGCCCACGAAGGCGCCCGGCGTCCGGTGTAGACCGCAGTCCCGCGGACGGCGTCGTTAAACCGCAGAACGGGAACGAGCTGGGGCATCCGCTTCGAGCACACCGGACATCAGGCACCGTGTTGTGTCAGCCGCCAGCCGCGGTGGGCGGCAATGAAGCCGGAAATCGCTCCGAGGACCGCGCTGACTATCAGGCCGGCCGCGAGAAACGGGATGGGGTTCACCGATTCCATGCGCCCGGTGGTCTCGTCGGAGCCGAGCGGTTCGTAGCTGGCGGTGTAGACGTGCACCGGGTACGACAGCCACCAGGCGAACAGGCTGGTACACACCAGGCCCGCGCCGAGACCGAGGGCCGTTCCGATCAGTATCAGTGTTCGCACAAGATCAACTTCGCGATCCTCGGCTGTGCTGTTACCGAGGCCGCCCGGCGCCTGCCCATCGCGGAATCTTCAGCGCTCACCTGCACAGAATCCACGGTCGAGTCGCTGCGCCGGGGCTCTGCAGAGCAAAAAGTATGCTGACCTCGCTGGTGTTTGGGCAGTTCCTTGACCTGGATTAACGCGTTTGACGACATCCGTCACGTTCCATCGACTGTGTCCGCGTCACCCACTCCCTCGGAACGAGGTAGCCGACAATCCCCGCTATTCGCTAGTCAGCTGTTACCGAGTCCGGCCGACTAGGCTCCGGACTCCCGAAGTTGGCCTGAAGTGCAAAGCGATCCGGACCTGACCGACCCAGAGAAGACACCGTTGGATTTGTCTGGGTACCGTAATCGAGGCTGATTCGGCGTCGATCAGGAGCCACTGGCCTGACCTGCACGGATGGCTGCTTCGTCTGACGGCTTCACTGAAGTTTCCTCATAACCTGCCGATTCGTCAGGTCGTCTTGACGAACCCGATCCTTTGAAGTTGTCGCAGGTGAGGCGCTGGGTAAATCGGCGTCGGCTGCCCGACCAGGGACAGCGATGCGCAAACGCAGCCGGAGGCCCGATTGTGTCACCGTTCGCAGTCCGCTCAGATCGGTCGACGGCGCACCCTATAGCGCAGGTGAAGCACCCGGTTGCCCTGAATCACCTCGTCGGGATCCTCCAATAGGTGCTGTGCGTGGACCGACCCGAAGTAGCGCTTGCCGGACCCGAACACGACGGGTACGACGTCCATGCGCACCTCGTCGATCAGGCCTGCGGCAAGCACCTGGCCACCGACGTCGCCGGCGGCGACCTCGACGATGCGGTCACCCGCGAGCTCCTGCGCCTTGGCCACGGCTGCCTCGACGCCGTCGACGAAGTGGAACGGCGCCTCGGGGTCCCAGCCCTCGGGCTTCGGCCGGTGCGTCACGACGACCACGTGGTCGATCCCGCTCGGAGGCTTTCCGTCCCAGCCGTCGGTCATGTCGAAGACGTGGCGGCCGACGAGTGTCGCCCCGATCTGGTCCCAGTACGGCCGGGTGTAGTCGTAGGACGTCTGCGACACCTTGATCTCACCGCTCTCGTCCAACGGGACGTCACCGCTGGTCAACCAGTCGAACAGCGGTCCGGGCTGGTCATTCTCGTCCGCGATGAAGCCGTCCACCGACACCGAGCTGTACATGACCACCTTGCCCATGGGGCTCTCCTCTACATAGGGGTGCCCCAAATTTAGCGTGTCGCGTGCCGATTCCCGCCGGCATCGCGTTCGCGGATCCGCCTGCGGCTCAAGGACAGCAGTCCTCAGCGGTGAGTTTTGCCGACCCAGGAAGGATGTCTTCCACTGGTGTCGCACACCCAGGTCCGGGAATCGTCACTGTCGAGGTTGACGGTGTCCGTGAGCCAGTAGGTGTCGTCGGGCGCCCATCCCGCGATGACACTCGCGGTGCCGGTGCCGGTGCCGGCGTCGACGGCGATCGCGGTGCCCGCCGCGGCGAGGTATCCCGCCACGGTGAGATGGACGCCCTCGTACCGTTCGGAGAGCCGCGGCCAGTCGGGAATGACCCATCGTCCCGATCGTCCGGTACCAATCGTGTCGTTTCTGCGCGGTGACCTCGACGGAGAACTGTCTACACAGTTCTGCCCACGCTTGCGCACCGTCGACCTCGTACACGCGAGCGCCGGCGGGGATGTTCATTCGTCGCGTGATGGCGCGCTCCCATCCCATGCTGTCCTCGACGAACCACAAACCGGCCGGGGTCCGGTCGAACAGCCGCCGGGACGAATACCGTGTGGGTGGAGTCGACCACCACCAGCCGGACCAGTTCGCCGACGGATCCGCCGGACGATCGCGTTCTGTTCGCACTTCCTCCGCGGCAGTCCGATCACGATAGTCACGCAACAATTCAGCGGTCGTCGAGTCAACGGAATCCGTACCGTCCTCGGTCCAGCCCACCGACCACTGATCGGTCGCAGCGGGCGTCGTCCACCACTGCGTATGCGGGGATCGTGCGATGTGCTCGGCGACCCGTCGAAGCTCACGGCGCACCGGCTCGGCGGCGACGAGGATGTCTTCACCGTCCGGGTCCTGCCAGTAGCGCGCCGCGTCAACCGCGTCGGCGAGGGCCGAACGGAGTGCAACCGCTGTCACCTCGGGAAGCGGCACCTGGGACAGGCGATGCGCCACATCGTCTGCAGTGAGGACGGTCCGCCGAGCCTCTTCAGCGCCGGGCCCGAACAGCACGCGTGCGCCTTCGCGACCGGACTCGAGGTGATACGACGCCAGAAATACGGCGTGATCGAACGAGTCACTGCGGAACTCGGGTTGCAGAGTTCGTTCGGCGTCCCTCGCGTAGGCGAGCAGCATCCGACGCCCACGTGGGCCGGCCAACAAGGATTCTGCTGTAGTCATGTGCTGACCACCCTAGAGTCCCCGAGCCGACGCGCCTCCAATATGTTCTGACCACGGGCCGTGGGCCACTGCGGCTGCGAGGAAGCCGGCCGAACAGGCCGCCGTCTGGGCGGCAGGATGCGCGCAGGCGCGGGTGTTATCGGGTCTACCTGCCAAAGCGGAAACTCGCCTGGCACGCCTGGCCGAGAAGTGCGATGCCTTCTTCGATGGACCGCAGGGGGATCGCGCCGTAGCCGATGCGGAAGTGGTTGCGGGGCGGGACCGGCTGCGTGAAGAAGATGTCGCCCCGTTCGATGAGCACACCGCGGGCTTCCGCCTCGCGCACGAGTACCCGGCAGTCGAGGTTCTCCGGGCCGGTCATCCACAAGCTGACGCCACCGGGCGGATACGGCTCCTGCGGCCACGGAAGGTACTTGTCGACGGCCGCACACAGACGCTCCCATTTGTGTTTCATCTGGGTGCGGTGATGGCGCAGCGCGCGGTGGTACTCCCCGCTGTCGATGAGCATGGCCAGGGCCCGTTGCTGGTGACCCGGTGGATGACGGAGCACGTACCGTCGGGCCTTCCGCAGTTCGCGCACCAGGTCCGCGGGCCCGACGAGGTAGCCCAGACGCAGGCCCGGGGCCAGGAACTTCGAGAACGTGCCGAGATAGACGGCGTCGCCGCTGGAATCGAGCGCCTTCAGCGCCGGGCTGGGGCTGCCGTGATAGCGGAACTCGCTGTCGTAGTCGTCCTCCACGATCACGGTGCCGGACTCCGCGGCGAGCTGCAGCAGACGTTGACGACGGTCGATGCCGAGCGTCGCGTTGGTCGGATGGTGATGGCTCGGTGTCAGATACATCAGGTCCGTGCCGCGGAGAGTCTCCGGCGGGCGCAGGCCGCGATCGTCGACGTCGATGCCGTACACCTGGGCGCCGGTGCGCAGGAAGATGTGTCGCGCATCGAGATAGCCGGGGTTTTCGATGGCAACCCGATCCTCGGGTCCGAGTAGCACCCGGCCGACGAGGTCCAGCCCCTGCTGGGAACCGACCGTCACCAGAACTTCGTCCGCACTCGCCTCGATGCCGCGCGAGGGCAGCAGATGCTGGCGGATCATGTCGATCAGCATCGGGTCGTCCGCACCGACGCTGTCCTGGAGGCTCGCGTAGGCGTGGGGTTGGTATAGCGCGTCGCGGAGACAACGCACCCACGCGCGGGCGGGGAAACTGCGGATGTCGATCTGCCCGGCCAGAAACGGGTACGGATAGCTGTGCCAGTCGACGTTCTTCTCGATGTGCGGGACGTCGGCGTCGGGGTAACTCCGGATGCGGGACGACCAGTCGATGCGCGGGATGGTCGCGCGGGCGTCCGTTGCGAGCGTCTCGATCATGTCGGGATTGACGAACATGCCCGAGCGCTGGTGGCTTTGAACGAGTCCCTCGGCGATCAGTTCCTGATACGCCAGGTTGATCGTGTTCCGGGAGATCGCGAGATCGACCGCGAGTTCCCGCGAACTCGGAAGGCGGTGGCGTGGATCGAACAGTCCGTTGGCGATGCCGTGTTCGATCGCCCGTCGAACCTGGCGGTAGAGCGGTTCGGCGGAATTGCGGTCGACCTCGATCAGTGTTCTCGGCACGCATCGCCTCCTGTGGATCCAAGAGTGGCCAGAGGTAGGCCGACCCGGCACGCCGAGAAGTTCTCGAACGAGCACTTCTCAGTATGCCGGGCCGGCGGCGAAATCAAACCAGGTTGAGCGCGTCGTCGACGCTGACCGACTCGATCCCGAGTGCCTCACCGACGGCATCGTTCGTCAGGCGCCCGGCGACGGTGCTGACACCGGCCCGGAGTGCGGCATTCTCCCTGGCCGCGCGGGCGAGGCCCTTCTCGGCGATCTGCAGGGTGTACGGCAAGGTCACGTTGGTGAGTGCGTACGTCGACGTGTGGGGCACCGCTCCCGGCATGTTCGCCACGCAGTAGAACACCGAGTCGTGAACCTTGAACGTGGGCTCCGCGTGGGTGGTGGGACGCGAATCCTCGAAGCAACCACCCTGGTCGATCGCGATGTCGACGAGAACGCTGCCCGGCTTCATCCGCGAGACCAGCGAGTTCGAGATGATCTTCGGTGCCTTGGCGCCCGGGACGAGCACGGCACCGATGACGAGGTCGGCCTGCATGACCTCCTGCTCGATCGAGTAGGCGTTCGCGGCGAGGGTGCGGATCCGGCCCTGGTACATCCGGTCGGCGGCGCGCAGCTTGTCGACGTTCTTGTCGAACAGGACCACGTCGGCCCAGGTGCCTGCGGCGACGGCGACGGCGTTCATGCCCGAGACGCCGGCGCCGATCACGACGACGCGAGCCGGCAACACACCGGACACGCCGCCGATCAGTACGCCTCGGCCACCCTCCGGGCGCATGAGTGCCTGTGCACCGACGAGCGGTGCGAGCCGGCCGGCGACCTCACTCATCGGGAACAGCAGGGGCAGGGAACCGTCGGGAAGCTGAACAGTCTCGTACGCAACGGAATTGGTGCCGGCGGCGAGCAGTGCCCGGGTGCACTCTTCACCCGCAGCGAGGTGCAGGTAGGTGAACAACGTGAGGTCCGAACGCATCCGGTGGTATTCCTCGGCGATGGGCTCCTTGACCTTGAGCAGCAGTTCCGCGCTCTGCCACACCGCGTCGGCGGAGTCGAGGATCTTCGCGCCGGCGGCGCCGTAGGCGTCGTCACCGATCGACGAGCCCTCCCCCGCACCGCGTTCCACGAACACGTCGTGCCCGTGGGCGACCATTTCGTGGACACCGGCGGGAGTGGCCGCCACCCGGTACTCGTGGTTCTTGACTTCCTTGGGGATACCGATCCTCATCTGAGACCTCCGTTAGCTGGGGCTGTTCGCCGCTCCGACCACACGTCGTGGTGCCCGAGCGATTCGATACCGAAGTCTGGATCACTCTGGCATGGGACCAGAAGGACCAGTTGAGCGCCGTCTACGGGGACCAGACTGGACCCATCGAATACCGCTCTTCTGGCCCTGACCTGCGGTCTGCCCCGTCGGTATGTTGTGGATCACAGCCATTCGACAACGAAGGAGATGGTCGTGGACGTCACCGAATTGCGAGCACGGGCCCGCCGGCACCTCGGACCTCATTTCACCCGTAAGGACACCTGGGAAAGCGACTTTCCGGTGTTCGTTCGTGGCGAGGGAAGCTATCTGATCGACACCGAGGGGGACCGTTTCCTCGACGGTCTGGCAGGCCTGTTCTGCGTGAACATCGGTCACGGCCGCGACGACATCGCCAAGGCGGCGAGCGAGCAGATCGGGACGCTGGCGTACGCCTCCAACTGGGGCAGCGCCCACATTCCCGCGATCGAGGCGTCCGCGCTCATCGCCGACCTGGCGCCCGGTGATCTCGGGACGACCTTCTTCGTCAACTCGGGTTCGGAGGCCGTGGAGACGGCCGTCAAGTTCGCCCGGCAGTACCACCGCAGCCAGGGCAACCCGCAGCGCACCAAGATCATCAGCCGCGAGATGGCCTACCACGGAACCACTCTCGGCGCGCTCTCGGTAACTCAGCTGCCCAAGATCAAAGACCCGTTCGGACCGCTGCTGCCCGGGGTACGCTCCGTGCCCAACACCCTCGGTTACCTCGGCGACTGCGGCCCGGCGAACGAGCTCGACTGCATCGCCGCGATCGAAGCCGTCATCGAGGAAGAGGGCGCCGAGACCATCGCCGCCGTGTTCGCCGAGCCGGTTCAGAACGGGCGCGGCGCCCTCGTCCCGCCGGACGGATACTGGGCCGCGCTGCGCGCGCTGTGCGACAAGCACGGGATCCTGCTGGTCTCCGACGAGGTGATCTGCTCGTTCGGCCGCCTCGGACACTGGTTCGGGCACGGGCTGACCGGTGTGGTTCCCGACATGATCACGTTCGCGAAAGGTTCCACGTCCGGATACGCCCCGCTCGGCGGCCTGATCGTGCGTGAGCAGCTGGTTCGCGAGCTCTACGACTCGCCCAAGGGCGGCGTGTTCACACACGGCGCGACGTGGGGCGGACACCCGGTGTCTACGGCGGTGGCGGTCGCGAACATCACCGCGATGCGCGACGAGAACGTGCTGGGCAACGTCTCCGCGCGCGGACCGAAGTTGAAGTCGGCACTCGACTCGCTGATGAGCTCGCACCGCTGCGTCAAGGACGTGCGCGGCACCGGATTCTTCTACGCGATCGAATTGATGGCCGACAGCGACAGCGGCCGCGAGTTCACCGAGCAGGAATCGCTGACGGTGTTGCGCAAGGTACTGCCGGAGGCGTTCGCCCGCACCAAGGTGATTCTCCGCGGCGACGACCGTGGTGCCACGATGCTGATGATCTCACCGCCCCTCGTGGCCGACGACGAGGTGCTCTCGGAACTGCTCCACGGCATCGACAGCATGCTCACCGACATCGAAAAGGCAATCCAGCCGTAGGGAACGATACGTTCCCCGAGTTCCAGCGGGTGGCGGTCGTCGAGATCGACGACCGCCACCCTTCTTCGTAGTGATGGGAGAGCGAGGCCATGGCCCCGGGCGTCACCGCTGTACCACCCACCGACGCTGCACGACTGAATGATTCGTCGCTGATCGACCACTGGGTCGCCACCCTGCGTGGGGAGGGCCGCGTCGTCGGTCTCGCCGACGGAGAAGACGAGCGCGCGATCCGTGCGGCCCACCATCTGCACCACAAATGTGTCGTCTCCCCGCGGCTGTTCGGGCGGCGGGACGCCATCCGGCGCATCGCCGAGGCCGCGGGTATCCCGCTGGCCGAGGAACTCGTCGTCGACCTCGACGAGGCGGCCGCCGACCCCGCGATCCGTGACGCCGTCGAATCGGGATTCGCCAGGTACCCCGACCGGATCGAGTCGGCGCTGTCCGACCCGGTGTGCCTTGCCGCGGGGGCACTGCGCGCCGGAGTGGTCGACGCCTGCGTCGCGGGCGCGAGCAGGCCGACGTCCGATGTGCTGCGGGCCGGGCTGCGCATCGTCGGTCTCGCGCCGGGTTCGAGCATCCTGTCGAGCTCGTTTCTGATGTTGCTGTCGGACGGAAGGCAGTTGACGTTCTCCGACTGCGCCGTCGTACCCGACCCCACGGTCGAGGAACTGGTCGACATCGCGCTGGCCGCCAGCGCCACCCACTTCCAGCTCACCGAGCAGACTCCGATCGCGGCGATGCTGTCGTTCAGTACCCAGGGCAGCGCCAGCCACCCGCGAGTGGCGAAGGTCCGCGAGGCCGCGGAACTGGTGCGCGTCCGGGACCCGCAGTTGCACGTGGACGGTGACCTGCAATTCGATGCCGCGCTGGTCGCCGAGATCGGCGCGTCCAAGGCGCCCGGTTCACGGGTCGCCGGCCGGGCGAACGTCTTGGTCTTCCCCAATCTCGATGCCGGCAACATCGGGTACAAAATTGCTCAGCGGCTCGGCGGTGCAATAGCCTTGGGTCCCATCCTGCAAGGCTTGGCCGCACCGTGGAACGACCTGTCCCGAGGATGCACCGGCAGCGACATCGAACTGATGGCTCTGGTGAGCGCAGTCCAATCTTTGGCCACCTGAACATCAGACCTGCACGGGAACGTGCCACCGGATCGGGAAGGGAGTCGCGATGACGATGCTCCTCATCGGTGCCCTGTGCATCGGCATCGCGTCGGTCATCGGCGGCGCCACCGGGTTCGGGACGGCACTGATCGCGACGCCGGTGATGCTGATGGTTGGATTCGCCGTTCCCGAAGTGGTATTCGTCAATCTGGTGGCGGGCCTGATCACGCGGATCGGCGCCGCGTACCAGTTGCGAGAACACATCACTTGGGGACGGGTGGCGCTGCTCGGTGGTGGCAGTCTGCCCGGCGCCTGGCTGGGCGCGGTCACCCTCGGTCTGCTGCCGGAGCAGTATCTGAAGCCCGCAGCGGGAGTTGTGGTGATGCTGTGCGGGCTCGCGATGGCGTTCCCCAACCGGGCGGAAGTCACGCGTGCGCCGTCCACGACTGCGCACCTCCTCACCGGTTCCGTGGGTGGCTACCTCGGAACGACGACATCGCTCAACGGACCGCCACCGGTCCTGTTGTTGATGCGCGCGCGGTTGCCACCGATGGCTTTCATCGCCGATCTCGCAGGCTATTTCATCGTCGCGAACGTGATGGCGCTCGCTGTCCTGTGGTTACACGACGAAATCACGGAATCGATGTTCTGGCCGCGACTCCCGGTCTTCGTCGCCGCCGCGCTGATCGGCAACGTCACCGGGCTCGCGATCGCCCGACGACTCCCGCCGGGGGTGTTCCGTTCCGCGGTCATCGTGCTGGTGATCGCCGCCGGTGCGGCGACCTGCATTCTCGGGTGACAGCCGCTCACGGCTCGGCACCGACCCGGCGGACCAGACGCACCAGTTCGCCTGCGGGACCTTCGAGCTGACGCGCGCCCCGCCACACGGCGCGCAGCACCCTGTCGAGCTCGAGGCCGTCGACGTCGATCACTTTCAGCTCTCCGGCGCCGACCTGCTCCGCCACCGCCAGGGTGCTCATCACCGCGGGACCGACCCCGGCCAGCACGCTGGTGCGAATCGCGGCGGCGCTGCCCAGCTCGAGAAGCGGTGCCGCCCGGTCGTATTCCTGCAATGCCACGTCGAGGGTGGTTCGCGTGCCGGATCCCGGCTCGCGGACCAGGAGCGGTGTCAGCGCCAACTCGGCGACGGTCAGCGCCTTCCGCCGCCGGGCCCACGGGTGGGTGGGATGAACGACGACGACCAGGCGGTCACGCGCCACCGTGAGACTCTTCAACGGTCGTGGTACCGTCGGCGATTCGACGAACCCGACGTCGCAGATCCTGCTGTTGATCCGCTCGAACACCTGAGTCGAGTTGTGCACCTGCAGGTGAATGGTCACGTCGGAGTGCAAACGGCGAAACTGCCCCAGCCACCCCGGCATCAGGTGTTCCGCGACAGTCATGCTGGCACCCACCGTCAACTCGGCGGCGCGTTCCGCGCGCAGTCCCTCGGCCACGTCGAGCAGCCGGCGAGTGTCGGAGAGCACCCGGCGTGCCCAGTGCGCGATCACGGTACCTTGCGGTGTCAGTATCGAGCCCGTCGGGCTGCGCTGCAACAGCGTCATGCCGAACTGGCGCTCGAGTTGCTTGATGGCGCGACTCGCATTCGGCTGCGCCATTCCGGCGATTCTGGCGGCAGCGCTGAGGCTTCCGTGGTCGTCGACGCCCACGAGCAACTCGAGAACGGGGAACTCGGGCCATCTGCGGGACATGCATCGAGTATATGACCCCGGCGCAAGACATATCACGATGATATGTGTTCATGTCGAGATGACGGCTACCGGAGACGGCCACCGTGACGGACCGTGGATCCATGAGTAGTCAACTGAGCGAGAAGTCCGAGGAACAGCGCGTCGAGAGCCCGGCAACGCTGCCGCGACTGCAGACCGCCACGGCCACTCTCCTGCCGGGTCTGGCGCTGTGCGCCGTCGCCACCGCCGTCGCCATGGGTGTCGGCCGGTTCCTTCCGACGGTGAGCCCGCTGCTCATCGCCATCGTGCTCGGCGCCGTTCTGTCGAACGTCGTGCATCTGCCCGAACGCCTGCGCCCGGGACTGCAGTTCTCTGCCAAGAAACTGTTGCGGGTGGGCATCGCCCTCCTCGGACTCCAATTGATGCTGAGCGACATCCTCGGGCTGGGCTGGGGCGTCATCGTCGTGGTCGTCTCGATCGTCTGTCTCGGCATCGTGGGAACGATGTTCGCGGGCAAGCTGCTCGGCCTCAGCTGGACCCAGCGACTGCTCATCGCCTGCGGATTCTCGATCTGCGGCGCGGCCGCGGTGGCAGCGGTGGACGGTGTCGTCGACGCCGACGAGGAAGAGGTGATCACCGCGGTCGCGCTCGTCGTCATCTTCGGCACGCTCATGATCCCCGCGATCCCGCTGCTGTCGCGGGCGCTGGGACTCTCCGACACCGACGCCGGCCTGTGGGCGGGCGGCTCCATCCACGAGGTCGCCCAGGTGGTCGCCGCGGGCGGCGCGATCGGTGGTGCCGCTTTGGGCGTGGCCGCGGTAGTCAAACTCGCCCGCGTCCTCATGCTCGCCCCGGTCATGGCCGTCCTCAGCGTGCGCCAGCGCAAGCTCGCCGGCACCGACGCCGACGTGAAGCGGCCGCCGCTCGTCCCGCTCTTCGTCCTCGCCTTCCTCGCCTGCGTCGGCCTGCGGTCGTCCGGCCTGTTGCCCGCGGGCCTGCTCGCAGAGGCCAAGATCGTGCAGACCGCCCTCCTCACCGCCGCGATGTTCGCCCTCGGCGCCGGTGTCCAGATCGCGACGATCAAGAAGGTCGGCGCACGACCCTTCGTGCTCGCGGGCATCTCCACCGTCTGGGTGGCGTCGATCGCCCTGGTCGGGGTACTGCTCGCGGGGTGATGCCGCTACCCACCCCGTCGCCCCCACTTCCCCCCGTCGCCCCCGTCGCGACGAACGGGACGCTCGTTGCGTCAGATCGAACGAGCGTCCCGTTCGCTCGCCGGGGGCCGTCGTTCAGGAACCAAATTTTGATCAAGGCTTTCATTATTTTGTGATCCGGGTTACTGTGGCCACCATCAATCAAACCTTTGATTAGTTAGGTGGATCGCATGAGCCCCACAAGCTTCGCTTCGTCGGCCGACCTCGGTGAAAAGGAGCAGACCCTCGAGGTCCTCGCCGACGGCGTGTACGCCCTCACCGCCGAGGGGGATCCGAACATCGGCGCCATCGAGGGCGAGGACTTCGTCGTCTGCTTCGAGGCGCTCGCCACCCCGGTGGCCGCGCAGGACTGGTTGCGCAAGTTGCGCGAGCACACCGACAAGCCGGTCCGGTACCTGGTGCTCTCGCACTACCACGCCGTCCGCGTGCTCGGTGCGTCCGCGTTCGACGCCGAGACCATCGTCTCGCATGAGACCACCCGTGCCCTCATCGAGGAGCGTGGAAAGGAAGACTGGGCAAGCGAATTCGGCCGAATGCCGCGCCTGGCCAAGGCGGCCGACTCGGTGCCCGGACTGACGTGGCCCACCCTGACGTTCGCCGACAAGCTCACCATCGACCTCGGCGGCGGACGCGGCGACCTCGTGCTCCAGCACTTCGGACGCGGGCACACCGAGGGCGACATCACCGCGTGGCTGCCGAAACAGAAGATTCTGTTCGCCGGCGACCTCGTGGAGGCGCAAGCCGCGCTCTACACCGGCGACGCCTTCCACCGCGACTGGTCCACCGGCACCCTCGATGCGATCAAGGCGCTCGGCGCGGAGGTCCTGATCGGCGGACGCGGCGCCGTCTCCCACGGGCGGGACGCCGTCGACGCCGCCATCGAGCAGACCCGCCACTTCATCGAGGTCATGCTGGCCGAAGTCGGGGCGGTGCAGCAGCGCGGGGGCACCCTGAAGGAAGCGTTCGAAGCCACCCACGCCGCACTGAACGAGCAGTACGGGCACTGGCCGATCTTCGAACACTGCCTCCCCTTCGACGTCTCCCGCGTGTGGGACGAGCTGTCGGGCATCGAACGGCCCGTCATCTGGACCGCCGAGCGTGACCGCGAGGTCTGGGACCAGTTGCAGGGCTGACGTCCGTCACCGTTTCACAGGGCTGACATCCGTCACCGTTTCACACTGACAAGGCGAGGATCATGGGAAGACGACACACCCGCGGCGGCACGGTCACCGTCGTGGGCAACGGCCCGGTGGGGCAGACGACGGCGTTGCTGTTGGCGCGCTGGGGAATACCGGTGACTTTGCTCGACGCGCGGGCCGAGCGTGACCCGATCGGATCGAAAGCCATCTGCCAGCAGCGGGACGTCCTCGAGGTGTGGGACGCGATCGGCGTCGGCAGGCAGCTGGCCGACGAGGGCGTGACGTGGGGGTGCGCACGCACCTTCCACCGCGACCACGAACTGTTCGCGCAGACGTTCGTCGACCGCGGCATCTCGTCGTTCCCGCCGTTCGTCAACATCTCCCAGGCGCGAACCGAGGAACTGCTCGACGAGCGGATCGCGGCCACGTCGTCGATCGACGTTCGGTGGGGATACGAGGCCACGTCCGTGGATCAGGACGAGACCGGCGTGACCATCACCTGCCGCACCGGCTCTGGCGAGGAGACCGTCACCTCGGACTATGCGGTGGTGGCCGTAGGGTCGCGGGGCAGCGCGATCCGGCGGCAGCTGGGTGTCACGTTCGACGGTCGTTCGTTCGACGACAAGTTCCTGATCTGCGACATCGCCGCCGACATTCCGGGCTGGGCCGACGAGCGCCGCTTCTACTTCGACCCGGAGTGGAACCCGGGCAGGCAGGTGCTCATCCACCCGTGCCCGGACTCGACGTTCCGCATCGACTGGCAGGTGCCCGGCGAGTACGACCTCGAGGCCGAGGAGAAGTCGGGTGCGCTGGACGCGCGGATCCGGAAGATCATCGGCGACACCGACTACCGGATCGTGTGGAAATCGGTGTACCGCTTCCACTCCCGGGTCGCGAACCGGATGCGCGTCGACCGGGTGCTGCTCGCCGGCGACGCCGCGCACATCGTGTCGCCGTTCGGGGCGCGCGGCCTGAATTCCGGTGTCGCCGACGCCGAGAACGCGGCGTGGAAGCTCGCATTCGTCCTGCGGGGCTGGGCCGACGAGTCGCTGCTCGAGACGTACCACACCGAGCGGCACGCGGCGGCCGTCGAAAACATCGCGGTCACCACGGCGACGATGGATTTCCTCGTCCCGCAGTCCGAGGACCAGCGCCGGCACCGGTGCGACGTGCTCACTGCGGCGGTCACCGACCCGCAGGCGCGGGCACACGTCGACAGCGGTCGTCTCGCCGAGCCGTTCTGGTACGTCGGATCACCCTTGACCACAACCGATCCGGAACGACCCTTCGCCGGGCGCCCCGAGCGTGGCTGCACCCCGGCCGCCGCGCCGGGAATCCTCGTGCCCGACACCCCGGTGACGCTGCGCGGCGGTGCCGGCAGCCGGCTCCGCGACATCGCCCGGCACGGCATCCTGCTTCTCGCGGGTGACGGCGTGGACGTCGACGCGATCCGCAGCGCGGCACTCGCAGCGGTGCACACGCCGATCCGCCTCGTCCGGCTGTCGGAGATCGACGGAACCGGCGTCCTCACCGCCGCCTTGGACGCGAAGCCCGGCGAGGTGTGGGTCATCCGCCCCGACGCCTACATCGCGGCGGTCACCGACACGGTCGACGGGCTGGTGTCCGCGCTGCACCGAATCACCGAACCCCTCGTCACCGTGCTCACTTCCGTGCCAGCCGTTCCGGATCCAGATCGAGTCGGCGCAGCAGTTGCGCGTTGAGGGCGACGACGATGGTGGAGACGGACATCAGGATCGCGGCGGCCGCGGGTGAGATCGCGACCCCGGCGAACGCGAGGGCCCCGGCGGCCAGGGGGACGGCGATGACGTTGTATCCGGTGGCCCACACCAGGTTCTGCCACATCTTGCGGTAGCTCGCCTGCGACAGATCGATGATCGAGAGGACGGCGCGGGGGTCGTCGGCGGCGAGGACGACACCGGCCGATTCGATGGCGACGTCCGTGCCGGCGCCGATCGCGACGCCCACGTCGGCGCGGGCGAGTGCGGGCGCGTCGTTGACACCGTCGCCGACCATCGCCACCCGGTGACCGCGGGCTTGGAGTGCGGCGACCTCGGCGTCCTTGTTCTCCGGCAGCACGTCGGCGAACGCTTCGTCGATGCCGAGATCGGCGGCGACGGCGTCGGCCACCTGACGGGCGTCTCCGGTGATCATCGCGACCTTCACACCGCGCGCGTGCAGGGCGTCGATCGCCTGCCGAGACTCCTCGCGGACCGCGTCCTCGAGCGCCACCGCGCCGAGCACCCGCCCGTCGCGGACCACGTGGAGGACGGAGGCGCCGCGTTCGACCCACCGTGTCGTCTGCGCGGCAACGTCACCGGGGACCGTCACGTTCAGTTCGGTGAGCATCGCCGGTCCGCCGACGGCCACTTCCACGCCTCCGACGTTCGCGCGCACCCCGCGTCCGGGCAGTGACCGGAAGTCGGACGCGGTGCGCCGCTCGTCCGCGGGCACGTTCGACGCCGCCTCGGCGACGATGGCCCGCGCGACCGGGTGCTCGCTGTCGGCCTCCACGGCGCCGGCGATCGCGAGCAGTTCGGTCTCGGTGACACCCGCGGTGGTGACCACCCCGGTGACGGCGTGCCTGCCCTGGGTCAGGGTGCCGGTCTTGTCGAACAGGACGACGTCGACGTTGCGCATGCGTTCGAGGGCCAACCGGTCCTTCACCAGGACACCGGCCTTCGCGGCGCGTTCGGTGGAAATGGCGATCACGAGGGGTATCGCCAGGCCGAGCGCGTGCGGGCAGGCGATCACCAGAACGGTGACGGTCCGCACCACGGCCTCGTCCACGTTGCCGAGCAGCGACCACACCACGAACGTGAGAAGCCCTGCGATCGAGGCGAAGTAGAACAGGAACGCCGCGGCGCGGTCGGCGAGGGCCTGGGCCCGGGACGAGGACGACTGCGCGTCGGCGACCAGCCGCTGGATTCCGGCGAGGGCGGTGTCCTCCCCCACCGCGCCCACCTGGATCCGCAGCGCGCTGTCGGTGGCGACGGTGCCGGCGACCACGGTGTCGCCGACCGACCGTGGGACGGGATTGGATTCGCCGGTGATCATCGATTCGTCGACCTCCGCGCGGCCGTCCTCGACGGTGCCGTCGGCCGGGATGCGGCCACCGGCCCGCACCAGCACGAGGTCGCCGGTGGCGAGTTCGGAGACGGACACCTCGGTGACGCCGTCGTCGGTGACCCTGTCGGCGGTGTCCGGCAGCAGCGCGGCGAGGGCGTCGAGGGCGCCGGACGCCGACCCCAGCGCCCGCATCTCCAGCCAGTGTCCGAGGAGCATGATGACGATGAGAAGCGCCAGCTCCCACCAGAAGTCGAGGTTGAACCCGCCGATCTGCAGGGTCGTCACCCACGACGCGAGGAACGCGACCGTGATCGCCATGCCGATCAGCAGCATCATTCCGGGCCGCCGCGACTTCAGCTCACCCCATGCGCCGGTGAGGAACGGCGCGCCGCCGTAGAAGTAGATCGCGGTGCCGACCACCGGCGGAATCCACGACGCACCGGGGAAGTCGGGGACGGTGTAGCCGAGGAGGTCGGCGAACATGTGGCTGAACACCACCACCGGCACCGACAGCGCGAGACTGATCCAGAATTTCTGCCGGAACACCTCACCGTGCGCGCCGTGACCGGCATGCCGATCCGCGTGCTCACTGTGTGCGTCGTGCCCGGTGTCCCGGACCTGTTCCACTTCCTGCTGCTGATGATCGTGAGACATGCCTGCTCCCTCGGAAGCTGCTCTCGTGGTCTGGTTTCAGGAACGCACCAGTCGTGCGATGGCGTCGGTGGCTTCCTTGATCTTCGCGTCGGCCTCGGTGCCGCCCGCGACGGCGGCGTCGACGACGCAGTGGCTGATGTGGTCTTCGAGCAGACCCAGCGCCACGGCCTGCAACGCCTTGGTCATCGCGGAGACCTGGGTGAGGATGTCGATGCAGTACTTCTCGTCCTCGACCATCCGCTGCAGACCCCGCGCCTGGCCCTCGATGCGGCGCAGGCGCTTGAGGTAGTCGTCCTTGGCGCTGATGTACCCGTGGCCGGTTGTGTGGTCGTCCGCGTGGTCGGTGGTCGGTTGCTCGGTCATGAGTGTTCCCCTCGGGTGGGAGTGGTCAGGGGCTGGAAGCGGCGCAGTCGCAGGCTGTTGCTCACGACGAACACCGATGAGAATGCCATGGCGGCACCGGCCAGCATGGGGTTGAGCAGGCCCGCCGCCGCCAGCGGCAACGCCGCGACGTTGTAGGCGAAGGCCCAGAACAGGTTGCCCTTGATCGTGCTCAACGTCCTGCGCGACAACCGGATCGCGTCGGCTGCGGCCCGGAGGTCGCCGCGCACCAGCGTGAGGTCGCTGGCCTCGATGGCCACGTCCGTGCCGGTTCCCATGGCGAGACCGAGGTCGGCCTGCGCGAGGGCGGCGGCGTCGTTGACCCCGTCGCCGACCATCGCGACCACCTTGCCGTCGGCCTGCAGACGCTTGATCACGTCGACCTTGTCCTGGGGCAGTACCTCCGCGACGACTTCGCCGATGCCGACCTGGGCGGCGATCGCCCGGGCCGCGGAAGTGTTGTCGCCGGTGAGCATGATCGGGGTGAGGCCCAGTTCGCGGAACTGCGCCACCGCCTCGCGCGACGTCGGCTTCACGGTGTCGGCGACCACGAGCACGCCGCGCGCCTGGCCGTCCCAGCCGATCCCGACGGCGGTCTTGCCCTCCGACTCCGCCGCGTCGACGACGCGCTGGAGTTCCGTGGTGAGCTGCAGCGACCAGTCGCGGAGCAGTTTCGCGCGGCCGATGACCACCGCGTGTCCGTCGATCAGGCCCTGGACGCCGAGTCCGGCGATGTTGGTGAACTGTTCGACTTCGGGGAGCGTCGTCAGCCGCTCCTTCGCGCCGCGGGTGATCGCCCGCGCGATGGGATGCTCGGACGCGTCCTCGAGCGCGCCGGCGAACCGGAGAACCTGCTCCTCGTCCTGGCCGTCCGCGGCGACCACGTCGTGCAGCGACATCGTGCCGGTGGTGACGGTTCCGGTCTTGTCGACCACCACGGTGTCGACCCGCCGCGTCGATTCCAGAACTTCGGGTCCCTTGATCAGGATGCCCAGCTGGGCCCCGCGTCCCGTGCCCACCATGAGAGCGGTCGGGGTGGCGAGTCCGAGCGCACACGGGCACGCGATGATCAGGACGGCGACGGCTGCGGTGAACGCGGCGGCGACCGAACCGCCGGTCCCGATCCAGAAACCGAGGGTCGCGACCGACAACGCGATCACGATCGGGACGAAGATGCCGGAGATCCGATCGGCCAGGCGTTGCACCTCGGCCTTGCCGGTCTGCGCGTCCTCGACCATCCACGCCATCTGCGCGAGCTGGGTGTCGGCTCCGATCCGGCTGGCGCGAACCACGATTCGGCCGCCGACGTTGACCGTCGCACCCGCCACCTCGGAGTCCGGCGACACCTCGACCGGCACGGATTCACCGGTCAGCATCGACGCATCCACCGCCGACGAACCTTCGACGACGACGCCGTCGGTGGCGATCTTCTCACCGGGACGGACCACGAAGAGGTCGCCGACGTCGAGCTGGTCGATGCCGATCAGCTGTTCGGTGCCGTCACGCAGCACCGACACTTCCTTGGCGCCCAGTTCGAGCAACGCCCGCAGTGCCGCTCCCGCCCGCCGTTTGGCGCGGGCCTCGAAGAAGCGGCCGGCGAGGATGAACGTGGTGACACCGGCCGCGGCCTCCAGATAGATGTTGCCGGTGCCGTCGACCCGCGCGATCGTGAGCTCGAACGGGTGCGTCATCCCCGGCATGCCGGCGGTGCCCCAGAACAGTGCGTACAGCGACCAGCCGAACGCGGCCAGCGTGCCCATCGACACCAGGGTGTCCATGGTCGCGGTGCCGTG
This sequence comes from Rhodococcus sp. IEGM 1305, assembly GCF_030058635.1. Lineage (NCBI taxonomy): Bacteria > Bacillati > Actinomycetota > Actinomycetes > Mycobacteriales > Nocardiaceae > Rhodococcus > Rhodococcus sp. IEGM 1305. The sequence goes on along the minus strand of NZ_JASHKX010000004.1, from coordinate 165,684 downwards.
CCGCAGGTTCGTCCAGGCGGCCTTGTGGAACGGCCACGCACCCCAGACCACGACCGGGGCCGCGAGGGTGAGCGAGAGCCACTGCCAGTTCGTGAACTGCAGCGCCGGGACCATCGCCATCGCGATGACGGGGACCGTCAGCACCGCCGACACGAGCAGCCGCTGCCGCAGTTCCGCCGCCGGGTCCTCTTCCTCCGGGACCGGGGGCTTCACCTCGGGCAGTCGCGCCGTGTACCCGGCCTGCTCGACCGTGGCGACCAGGTCTTCGGGCGAGACGTCCGCGGCGTCGTAATGGACGCGGGCCTTCTCCGTCGCGTAGTTGACGGTCGCGGTGACGCCGTCGAGTTTGTTCAGCTTGCGCTCGATGCGGTTGGCGCACGACGCACAGGTCATCCCGCCGATGGCCAGTTCGATCTGGGAATCGGGTGGTGCCGCAATGTCGGTCCCGCGGGTCATCACTTCTCCTCCGGTCCGGCAGTGGCGGTGAACTCCGCGGTGTGGACGGCGCCGGCGTGCTGGAAGTCCAGGAACAGCCGGTAATCGCCCGCGCTGGGTGCGGTCACGGCGAAGTCGATCCCCGGGCCCGCCGCGGTGACGCCGTCGCCGGGATGTCCGTCCGGGTGCACGTGCAGGTATCCGAGGTCGGTGGTGCGCAACGCCACCAGGTGACCGTATGCGCCGAGGTAGGGCTGAAGATCGGTGACCGGCTGTCCGTCGCGGCTCACCGAGAGGGTCACGTTCGACGTCTCTCCCGGTCGCAGCGCGCCGCCGAGGGCGACGGTGTACCCGTCCACGGTGGCGGTCGCTGCGGGAGCCGGCAGTTCCTGCGGGTCGTACGTGCCCGCGACGCGCAGGTCCGTGCCCAGGGTGACGCCTTCGCCGCCTGCCGGGGTGAAGTCCGCGAACACGCGGTAGTCGCCGCCGCGGGTGAGGTCGAGGGGGACGCTCCACGTTCCGGCCGCGTCGAGCGTCGGGTGCACGTGCTGGAATCCGGCGAGGTCCCGGCGGACGACGATCAGGTGCAGCAGTTTCTCGTGCTCGACGGTGTAGTCCGTCACGGGTACCCCCGAGGGGTTCGTGATCCGGAACTGCACCGGGACCGCGGCACCGGCGGTGACCTGGTCGGATGCGAGTTCGAGGGTGTAGCCGTCCGCAGTGGGCGTCAGTCCGCCCGGGGTCGGGTCGGCGGCGGCGTCGTGGCCTCCCGCTCCGTGCCCGTCGTCCTCGGCCGTGTGCGCGGCGGGCTCGGCCACGTCCGGGCCGGCAACCGACCCGAGTGCGAGCGCGGCGCCGAAGATCACGACGAGGCCGACGGTGAATCCGGCGAACTTGCCGGTTGCGTTCATGATGGGTCTCCTGTGGTGGAGGTGCCGGCTCAGCCGGCCGCGTTGGAGGTGCCGGCTCAGCCGGCGACTGAATACCCGGCTTCTTCGACGGCACCCGCGACGTCGCTCGGATCGAGGTCGGTGGTGCTGTCGATGACGACCTTGCCGGTGGTCAGATCGACGTTCACGTTGGTGACGCCGGGGAGTGCGCTGATCTCCTCGGTGACCGAGGACACGCAGTGGTTGCAGGTCATGCCGGTGACGGTGACGCTCGAGGTGCTCACGGGTCTGCCTCTCTTCGGGGGTCGATGTCGTCTCTGAGAACTACCATACCCCCCTACCGTATTACCGCAAGGGTGACGGCGGCCACCGAGTACCGTGTTCCACGCCCACGCGGGCCCCGAAAGGTGATTGAGTGAGATACCGCATCTCACCCCACTGGGAAACGGAGCCCGGCAATGTCGATGGACAAGTTGCGCACCCAAATGCTGCGCCGCAAACCCCTCACCGAGGTGGACGAGGACACTCCGCCCGACGAGCGTCTGACCAAATCGCTCGGCCTGTGGCAACTCACCGCGATCGGCGTCGGCGGCATCATCGGCGCAGGCGTCTTCTCACTCGCCGGCTCGGTCGCGCATTCCGTCACCGGTCCGGCCGTGCTGATCTCCTTCCTGATCGCCGGTGTCGCCAGTGCCGCGGCCGCACTGTGCTACGCCGAGTTCGCCGGAATGATCCCCAAGGCCGGATCGGCCTACACCTACGGTTACGTGGCGCTCGGCGAGATCGTGGGCTGGTTCATCGGCTGGGACCTGCTGCTCGAATACATCGCGGTGGCGGCCGTCGTCGCCATCGGCGTATCCGGCTACTTCCGGTTTCTCCTCGAACAGATCGGCATCAGCCTGCCCGACTGGATGATGGGCGCGCTGGGCACCGGTGACGGGCACGTGTTCGACGTCTTCGCGGCCCTGTTCTGCCTGGGCACCGCCTGGGTGCTCTCGCGCGGAATCCGCAGCGTCGGTCGATTCGAGACGATCGCGGTGGCGATCAAGGTGGCGCTGGTCGTCCTCATCATCGTGCTGGGCGTCTTCCACATCGACAGCGCCAACTACACCCCCTACTTCCCGTTCGGCACCGCCGCCGTGTTCACCGGCGCGGCCACCGTCTTCTTCGCGGTGTTCGGATACGACGCGATGAGCACGGCCGCCGAGGAATCGAAGGACGCCACCAAACACCTGCCGAAGGCGATCCTGTACTCCCTCGGCATCGCGATGACCCTGTACGTCCTGGTCACCCTGGTGCTGACCGGAATGCAGAAGTACACCGAGATCAGCCCCGAGAGCGGCTTCTCCACCGCCTTCGATTCGGTCGGCATGCCCGGGGTCGCGAACATCATCGCGGTCGGGGCCATCGTCGGCATCATCACCGTCGTGCTCACCTTCATGCTCGGCGTGACCCGCGTCTGGTACGCGATGAGCCGGGACGGCCTGCTCCCGGAATGGTTCGCGAAGACGCACCCGGTCCGCAAGGTGCCGACGCGGGTCACCTGGATCGTGGGCATCGGTTCGGCTCTGCTGGCCGGGTTCTTCCCCATCAACACCGTCGCGGAACTCACCAACATCGGAATCCTGTCGGCGTTCATCGTCGTCTGCATCGCGGTCGCGGTGCTCCGGCGCACCCGCCCCGAGGTCCCGCGCACGTTCACGCTTCCGTTCATGCCGGTCATCCCGATCATCGGCGTCGTGTTCTCCGGCTGGCTCATCCTCTCGCTGCCGTGGGAGACCTGGCTGCGCTTCGGGATCTGGCTGATCCTCGGTCTGATCGTGTACTTCTTCTACTCCCGCAAGCACTCAAAGCTCGAAGAGGCAGAGCCGGTGCCGCGTGGCTGACGAAAACCGGGAACGGGTGGACGCGACCGCCCTGACCGGCGTTCCCGCGACGATGATGTGGACCCTCCGCAACCGTGCCGTCGAGGCGTCGAGTCCGGGCGGCACGTTGGTCGACCCGCTCGCCGTGAGGCTCTACGAGACCCTCGACTATCCGTACGAGAACTTCGGGAAACCGAGCCAGTCCCACGCCCTGCGCGCTCGGGCCTTCGACGACGAGATACGGGCGCTTCTCGCCGACCACCCCGGCGGAACGGTCGTCGCCCTCGGTGAAGGATTGCAGACCAGCTACTGGCGGATCGGCGACCCGGACGTCCGGTGGGTATCGATCGACCTGCCCGAGGTGGTCGCGCTGCGCAGGAAACTGCTGCCGGAGGAGCCGAACGTCACCACACTTACGGTGTCCGCGCTGGACCGCTCGTGGATGGACCACGTCGACACCGGCCGGGGCGTGTTCGTCTCGGCGGAGGGTCTGCTGATGTATCTGCCCGCCGACGAGTCGCTGTCCCTGATCGGCGACTGCGCCCGGCGTTTCCCCGGCGGCCGGATGATGTTCGATTCGATACCGAAATGGTTGAGCCGCAAGACGCAGAAGGGACTGCGAATTCACGGCGACTACACCGTCCCTCCGATGCCGTTCCACCTCTCCGCCGGCGACGCGGCGGACCTGCCCGGACAGGTGCCGGACCTCGCGTTCACCCGCGAGGTGACGCTGCCCCTCGGCCGGGGCCTGTGGGGGTCGACCCTGCTCCGCAGGCTGTCGGACCTGCGGCCGCTGCGCAACTCGCGTCCGACGCTGACCCTGTGCGGATTCGCGGGCTGAACCCGTCCGACGAGCGATGTGGGCCGACCCGCAGCAGAATGGTGCAATGGCGGACCGCGGATTCACCCCCACACAGCTCGCGGCTCGTGCCGCGTACCTGCTTCGCGGCAACGACCTCGGCACGATGACGAGTGCCGCGCCGCGCCTGTACCCGCACATGTGGAGTTGGGACGCGGCGTTCGTCGCGGTCGGCTTGGCGCCCCTGAGCGTGGAGCGGGCCGTCGTCGAACTCGACACCCTGCTGTCGGCGCAGTGGAAGAACGGGATGATCCCGCACATCGTTTTCGCGAACGGCGTCGACGGGTACTTCCCCGGCCCCGGGAGGTGGGAGTGCGGGACCCTCGCGGCGCACGCGCCGAGCGGCACGCAGACGTCGGGGATCACCCAGCCGCCCGTGCACGCCATCGCGGTGCAGCGCATCCTCGACCACTCGCGCAGGCACGGTCGCAGCACCCGCGCCGTCGCCGAGGAGTTCCTCGACCGGCGCTGGCCCGACCTCGTGCGCTGGCACCGCTGGCTGGCCAACGCCCGCGACCTCGACGGCAACGGCCGGATCGCGCTGTACCACGGCTGGGAGTCCGGCATGGACAACTCGCCGCGCTGGGACCACTCGTACGCCAACGTCGTGGCCGGGGTGATGCCCACGTATCTGCGCGAGGATCTGTCCCACGTCGCCGACACCGGACAGCGGCCGTCCAACGGCGAGTACGACCGCTACCTGTGGCTGCTCGAGGAAATGAAGACCGTCCGCTACGACGACGCGGAACTGGCCACCGCCATGAGCTTCGCGGTGGAGGACGTGTTCGTCAGCGCCGTGTTCTCGATGGCGTGCGAGGTGCTCGCGACCATCGGCGAGGAACACTCGATGCCGAACTCCGACGTCCGGGAACTGCACGGGTGGGCGGCCCGGTTCCGGCAGGGCGTCCTCACCACCACCGACCAACGGTCCGGGGCGGCACGCGATTTCGATCTGCGCAGCGGCCGGTGGATTTCCACCGAAACCCTCGCCATGTTCTCGCCCCTGCTGTGCGGCGGCCTGAGCCGGGACGCCGAACGCGCCCTGCTCCGCACGTTCGAGGGACCGAAATTCTGCGGTCACCCCGACCTCCGGTACGCCGTGCCGCCGTCGACGTCGCCGGTGTCGGGCGACTTCCGGCCGCGCGAGTACTGGCGCGGTCCGGTGTGGCCGGTGATGACGTGGCTGTTCTCCTGGGCGTTCGCCCGGCGCGGGTGGGCCGAGCGCGCGCACCTGCTGCGGTCCGAGGGGCTGCGGCAGGCGAGCGACGGAAGCTTCGCCGAATACTACGAGCCGTTCACCGGTCAGCCCCTCGGCAGCATGCAGCAGTCGTGGACGGCCGCCGCGGTCCTGGACTGGTTGGGCTGACGCCCCCGTGAGTACTTATTAACCGCGGGACGTTAATAAGTACTCACAGGTGCTAGTCGCAGAGCCGGATCGGGCCGAGTTCGGCGTACCGATCGCCGGGGCCGGGGTTGTCGGCCGGGGCGGCGCCGCCCAGATGGTGCATCACGCCCCAGACGGCGTTGAGTGCGGTCTGCACGGCGCCCTCCGCCCAGCCCGCGGTCCACGAGATGTCGTCGCCGGCAAGGAAGATGCCGCGGTGTCGCGGGTGGAGTTCGTCCTGGACGAAATGGCTGAACAGCCGTTCCTGGTACCGGTAGTGGCCGGGGAGGTTCGCCTTGAACGCACCCATGAAGTCGCGTTCGGTCTCCCAGGACAGCGTGACCGGGGTCGAGATGATGTGACTGCGGAAGTCGACTCCCGGGTAGATCTCCTCGAGCGACTTGATCATGAGGTTCATCCGCTCCGTCGCGTCGAGCGGAAGCAGCTTGAGCGAATCGTCGGACCACGTGTAGGACAGGCAGATCAGGCCGGGCTTGTCGTCACCGTGGTCGAGGAGGTAGGTGCCGCGGCTCATCCGGTCCGTCAGGGTCATGCTGACGAGGTCGCGGCCGGTGACCGGATCCTTGTCCTTCCAGAACGGGCGATCCACGAGGGCGAACACCTTCGTCGACCCCATGTAGTGGGTGCGTTCGATGGCGGTCCAGTGGTCGATCGGGAACAGGTCGTCGTCGCAGTGAATGTTGTTGAGCAGCATCCAGCTCTGCGCCGTGAAGACCGCGGCGGGGTACGTGCGGATTTCCCCGGACGAGTCGGTGACCGTCACCTGGTGCGGTGCGGTCCTCCGGACCTCGGTGACGCGGGGACGGGTGGCTCCACCGTTCAGCGCGCGCACCGACGTGCCGTCCGGCCAGTGCGCCATCCCCGCCGGGGAGTCGGTCCACAGGCGCAGGGGCAGTTGCTGCGACCCGCCGACGATGCCGCGGTGGTGGTCGTCGGCGGCGGTGATCACGACGCGCAGGATCTCGAGGATCGAGTTGGGGAAGTCGGTGTCCCACCCACCCGTTCCGAAACCGACCTGCCCGAACACTTCCCGATGCCGGAACGACGCGAAGTGCTTCGACGAGGCGAGGAAGCCGTAGAACGTCTGATCGTCCAGCCGGACCACCAGGTCGTTCCAGATGCGCTTGAGTTCGGCGGTGTCACGGTCGCGGATTGCTTGCTGGAGCGGAATCAGCTCGGCGTGGTCCTCGAGCGTGCGCTGCCACGCATCCGAGACCTCCCGGAACACGGGTGGCAGGTCGTCGAGGTGCTGCGCGTAGTAGCTTTCGCCCTTGAGGTCGATGACCGTGCTGGGGGTGCTGTCGGCGAGCGGGTTCGGGAACGCTTCGGTCCGCAGTCCCATGGCGTCGAGGTAGTGGAACAGGGTGGTCGACGATGGTGGGAACCGCATCGCACCCATCTCGGCCACCACGTCCGGGTGCCCGTCGAACGGATGCGACCGCATCCGGCCACCGATCTGATCGGCCTCGTAGACAATCGGTTTCAGGCCGAGTTTCATCAGCTCGTACGCGGTGACCATCCCCGACAGTCCGCCGCCGATGACTGCCACCTCGGTGCCGTGGCGATCGGTGGGCACCGCGCCGAGACCCGAGCGGTGCGTGACGTAGTCGTCGTAGGCGAACGGGAAGTCGGGGCCGAACATGGTGAGCGGCCGGGGATCGGTGTCCGCGGCGGTGCTGTCCGGGGTGACGGGGATCGTCATGAAGTCTTCTCCTGCATGAAGGGGTAGAGGTCGACGCGTCGATCGTCGAGATGGGTGTTCTCACGGCGGGATCGGCGGAGGACGTCGAGTTCGAGGTCGACGATGGCCAGCTCTTCGTGGCGGCCGGCGCGGGCGAGTTCGGTGCCGTCGGGCGCGATCGCACAACTGGATCCGCAGTAGTCGAGGTCGGCTTCGGTGCCGCACCGGTTGACGTACGTGACGAACAGCTGACTCTCGTAGGCCCGGGTGGGGACGACGCTCTCCGCGATGAATTCGTACGGGCTCATCAGGCCGGTGGGGACGACGAGCCACTGGGTTCCCCGGTCGGCATGTGCGCGAACGGCTTCCGGGAACTCGACGTCGTAGCAGATCAGGAGTCCGCACCGGATTCCGGCGTGGTCGAACTGGACCACCAGTTCGTCGCCGGCGGCGAAGTGCGACCGGTCGAGCTCACCGAACAGGTGGGTCTTGCGGTAGTTGGCGAGCGACGTCCCGGACGGGTCGAACACCTGCACGCTGTTGTAGACGACGCCCCCATCGGCCTCGGGGTATCCGTAGACGACGGCGATCCCGGACTCGCGTGCGATCTCCGCGATCCGCGCCGCGATCGGACCGTCGGCGGGTTCGGCCCGCTCCGCGATCAGGGATCCGATGTTGTAGCCGGTGGCCGCCATCTCCGGGCAGACCAGGATGGACGCCCCAGCCGCCGCCGCCGTCTGCGCGGCCGACGCGATGGTGGCGAGGTTCGCGGCGACGTCGAAGGAGAGTTCGGGACCCTGGAACAGTGCTGCCCTCATGGTGCCGTCACCCCTTCCGGGCTGTTGCGGAGTTCGGACTTGCGGACGCCGTACGCGAAGTAGATCGCGAGCCCGACTGCCATCCACAGCGCGAACGCCACCCACGTCGAGACTCCCAAGCCGAACAGCAGCAGCGCGCAGAACACGACGCCGAGGACCGGCATCAGCGGGAACAGCGGGGTCCGGAAGCTGCGGTGCAGGTCGGGATGGCGGCGGCGCAGGATGATCACGGCGATGTTGACGAGCATGAACGCGAACAGCGAGCCGATGCTCGTCGCGTCGGCCAGTTCGCCCAGCGGCACGAAGCCGGCGAGCGCGGAGACGACACCGCCGACGACCACGATGTTGACGACGGGCACCCGGGTGCGCGGGTTGACGCGGGAGAAGACCCGCGGAACGAGACCGTCGAGCGACATCGCGTACAGGATCCGGGTCTGCCCGTACATCACGGCGAGGACGACGCTGGCGATGGCGATCACCGCGCCCGCGGACAGGAGGATGGCGGGCCAGGTGCTGGTGGTCGCGGCATTGAGGATGGTCGCGAGTGCGGCGCCCTCACCCGCGATGTCCTGCCAGGGCATCGCGCCGACGGCGGCGATCGCGACCAGGCAGTAGAGGATCGTGACGATCAGGAGCGAGAGGATGATCGCGCGGGGAAGGTCGCGTTTCGCGTTCTTCGCCTCGTCGCCTGCGGTCGACGCGGCGTCGAAGCCGATGTAGGCGAAGAACACCTGGGACGCCGCGGCCGTCACGCCGGCCGCGCCGAGGGGGATGAACGGTGCGAAGTTTCCGGCGCGGAACGCGGTGAACGCGACCGCGCAGAAGAACACGAGCACGAGGATCTTGAGGGCGACCATGACCGTGTTCACCAGGGCGCTCTCGGACGCTCCCCGGGTCAGCAGTGCCACCGCGACGAGCACGATGACGATGGCGGGCACGTTCACGATGCCGCCCGCGCCCGGTGATTCGCTGATCGCGGCGGGTAGTGCGATGCCGAACATGCCGTGGAGTAGTTCGTTGATGTACTCGCCCCAGCCGACGGCGACGGCCGCGACCGAGACGCCGTATTCGAGCATCAGGCACCAGCCGCAGATCCACGCGAAGAGTTCGCCCATCGTCGCGTAGGTGTACGAGTAGGAGCTACCGGAGACGGGGATGCTGCCTGCGAGTTCCGCGTAGGAGAGGGCGGAGAAGAGGGCGGTGAACGCCGCGAGCACGAAGGCGAGGACGACGGCGGGGCCGGCCTTGGGTGTCGCCTCGCCGAGGATGACGAAGATGCCCGTTCCCAGCGACGCACCGATGCTCAGTGCGGTGAGGTGCACCAGGCCCATCGACCGCTTGAGGCCGTGACCGGGTTCCTGGTCGTTGCGCGCCACGATCGCGTCGACCGATTTGCGGGCGCGGAGTGCGCCGGCCAGTCCCGGCGGGCGCGGAGAAATCTTGGTGATGTCCAACGTTGAGCTCCTGAGCGGTGGAGTGATGTGGACAACAATGAACGGGCGAGCCGTGACTGTCAACACATGTTTCCTAAACCGCTTGACGGTTTCCTAGCGGGAGGTGGGCCGGACGTCGTCCGGTAGAGCGGGGGCCAGAATCCACAGGACGGTCGCCGTGTCGTCGCCGAGCGCGCGGAAGCTGTGTGGCAACTGGGGCGAGAAGGTGAACGCGTCCCCGGTCGCGAGCGACACCTCCTCCCCGGCCCCCGGACCGTTGAAGGAAATGCAGATCCGGCCGGAGACGACGTAGACGAAGGCGACGTCGACCGGCAGTTCGTACGTTTCCGAGCCGCTCCCGCCGCCGGGCTCGATCCGGCTCAGGAGCGACTGGATGCGGCGCTCGCCGAACGGTGTCAGCAGGAACTCGGCCATCCGCTCCCCGCCGAAACTGATCGGCGGGTAGTTGTCGGCGCGTACCACCTCACCTGCGGCGGAGCTCTCGAACAGCGACCCGACGGGAATGTTCAGGGCGGCGCAGATCCGCACCAGCGTGGCGACGGAGGCGCTCGCGTGGTCCCGTTCGATCTTCGACAGGTAGCCCTTGGTGATGCCGCAGCTCGCGGCCAGGTCGTCGAGGGTGAGGCGCTGGGCCTGCCGGGCGGCCTTGAGCCGGGGGCCGATCCTGGGCGCGTCGACGCCCGACGCACCTTCGGTTGCGAGCTCGTTCGCCATGCATCGATCCTTCGTTGTGTCTCGTATAGGAAACAGGTGTTGACAAGAATGCGTTCCAAGGAAACGATACGACGACGCCACGTCTCCGGCACACACCGAAGGATTCCGATGAGTACAGATGACAGCCAGGGCCCCATCGACGCGACCCGCATCCAAGGCCCCGTCGACGCCACCCGCACGCCGCGCTACGCCGAACCCAGCACATTCGCTCGCCTCCCCCGGCTCGACGAGGTGTCCCGCGCCGACGTCACCGTGATGGGCGTCCCGTTCGACTCCGGCGTGAGCTACCGTCCCGGCGCACGCTTCGGTCCCGGCCACATCCGCGCCGCATCGAAGCTGCTGCGTCCGTACAACCCCGCACTCGACGTGCACCCCTTCGCGGCGCAGCAGGTCGCCGACTTCGGCGACATCGGCGTCAACCCGTTCGACATCCAGGAGGCCCTGGCCACCGTCGACGGCGCCGTCACCGACCTGCGCAAGGACGGCTCGACCGTGCTGACGCTCGGCGGCGACCACACCATCGCCCTGCCGATCCTGCGTTCCCTCGCCCGCGACCACGGTCCCATCGCCGTGCTGCACTTCGACGCGCACCTCGACACGTGGGACACCTACTTCGGCGCCCCCTACACGCACGGCACCCCGTTCCGGCGGGCCAGCGAAGAGGGGCTCATCGACCTCGAGCGTTCGCAGCACATCGGCATCCGCGGCCCGCTGTACAGCAAGAAGGACCTCGAGGACGACGCCGTCCTCGGATTCCAGGTCATCCGCTCCGACGACTACGAGGTGGACGGCGTCGCCAGCATCGTCGAACGGATGCGTCGACGGCTCGACGGCGGACCGGTCTATGTGTCCGTGGACATCGACGTCCTCGATCCCGCGCACGCGCCGGGCACCGGAACACCCGAGGCCGGCGGCATGACGTCCCGCGAGTTGCTGAACACGCTGCGCGGACTCGTCGGCCTGAATGTGGTCGGCGCCGACATCGTGGAGGTCGCGCCCGCATACGACCACGCCGAGATCACCGGCATCGCGGCAGCGCACGTCGCGTACGAGTTGCTGTCGGTGCTCGCGATCAACGCGTCGTCCGCCCCGGGACGGGCTGCGCGCGGCGAGACGCTCCGGCAGGCGGCGTACGTGACGAAGTGACGTCCGTTGCCACGTGCGGGCAGCGGGAAGACGTTACCCTCGGGCGCATGGCTATCGGGGTGAAGGTCCGAAGGTTCTCCAAGATCGCACCACTACTGCTCGCCGGTGCGCTCGCGGCCGCAGTGCCGGGGCACGCTGCCGCCGAACCTGTCAGAGGTCCGGACGTGGCCTCGTGGCAACACCCGGGCGGGTCACCGATCGACTGGTTCGCCGTCCGCAACGCCGGCCACGACTTCGCGATGGTCAAGGCTACCGAGAGTCTCAATTACGTCAATCCGTTCTTCGTCCAGGACTGCCTCGCCATGCGGGTGGCCGGCGTCTCCCGGGGCGCGTACCACTACGCCGACCCCACCCAGTCGCCGGAAGCGCAGGCTGCGTTCTACTCGACAGTGGTGCTGGGCATCAACGGTCCGGGTGACATGCCTCCGGTCCTCGACATCGAGCATTCCGGTGGGCTGCCGCCCGCGGCCCTGATCGACTGGACGCACCGCTACCTCAACACGGTCCAATCGCTCACCGGACGTCAGCCGATCATCTACACGTACCCGAACTTCTGGCGGACGGCGATGGCGAACACCAACGAGTTCGCCGGATACCCGCTGTGGATCGCCGACTACAACGGTCAGAACACGCCCGGCCCCCTCCCCGGCGGCTGGAGCAACTGGACGTTCTGGCAGTACACCAGCACCGGTCGCATCGCCGGCGTCAACGGCGACGTCGACCTCAACGTCTACAGCGGGGCGCAGGGCGACTTCGCTCGATACTCCAACAGCGCATCCCCATTCGGCAGCTGACGCCTGACGGGCGCGATCAATCCCGGCACGCCGGGTTTCCGGGGAACGCCGGGACGCCGACTCGGCAGCCGACGTCGGTGACGGCGTTCAGCCGCTCGACCGGCTCCCGGATCTCGAGCGCCGGCACGAGGCCGTCGGTCAGGAGTGCATTCTTGGTCGCCGGCGTCGTGGCGCGCTCATCCAGGGTTCCGCGCACCCGTGCGAAGTTGACGAGTTCGTCGTACACCATCGACAGGGCCGCCTCGGTGGTCCGGTCTTCCGGGTGCAGCCCGGCGAAGTCCACGCCCGTCTCGTATTCGTGGCGGACGGCGTGCGGACCCTGGTCACAGGTGGGCTGGTTCAGATCGATCCGGAAGTCCAGCCCTGCCGGACCCGGCGGCGTGATCGTGCCGGCGTCGGTGCAGACATGGTGCGAGATGCGATCGCCGAGTGCGTGAATGTAGATGCCGGTCCTCGCATTCCAGGAATTCTCGCCGATCCAGGAGTCGAATTGTGACGACAGGACCGTGTCGGAGATGACCTGCTGCCCCGTCATGTTGGTGAACGGGATGGCGGCGGGCGTCTCCAGGCTGTACGTGCCGTTGATCTGCACGGGATCGGCATCGCCGTAACACGTTGCGCCGGTCGCGTAGTCGCCGTTTTCCGAGGGGTTCGTGAAACCTCCCGTGCACAACGGTGCGCCACTTCCCGGCCCGGCCAGCGCCCAAGTTCTCAGGTGCGTGAGCATGATCTCGTGCCGGGGATCGTCGACATCCGGTTGCAGGCCGTTGGGCAGGGGATCCGCCGGTTCGCGCAGCGTGGGCAGGAAGTGGAAGAGGAACCCGCCGGTGGCGAAGTGGGTGCGCACCAGGCCGCTGATGTCCTTGGTGGTCAATGCGTCGGCGTCCGGGACGAGCCGGCCGAAGATGTCGCGTGGGGCGAACGTGCCGAGGTCGGTCGCTTCGTCGTACGCCGCGATCCAGTAGGCGTCCCGCTCGGAGAAGCCGACGGTGCGGGCGATGATGTACGTCGAGTCCGAATGCACGAGACTCCGTCCGCCGAGTGGGCGGCGCAACGTGAAGCCGTAGCGGAGGAACGCCTCGGCGCCGCAGATCGGCGAGTTGGGATCGTCGAGTAGACATTCGGGTGGCAGCGGAGCGCAGTTGTGCGGTGGGGCACCGTCCTCGGTGTAGCAAATATCCTCGGCGAATCCGTACACCGGTGGTGGTGACACGATGAATGCCGCGGCGGTAAGCGTCAGCGCCACGATGGTTCCACCGACTCTTCGAGTGAATCTTCTCATCGAGGTGCACCTTTCGGTGTGGCCGAGTAGATCAACATTAACACCGGGGACCAGGCAAGATGCTCGGTTCTCGCAGGCGCCGAAATCAGTACGAGAACCCCAGTCTTCACCTGGTGAGGATCCCGGCGACCAGGTTGATCGTCGTCGCGAGGATGACTGCACCGAAAACGTAGGACAACAGGCAGTGCCGGAGCGCGACCGCCCGAATCTCCGGGCTCGAGACGTCGGTATCGGATACCTGGTAGGTCATCCCGAGGTTGTAACTGAAGTAGAAGAAGTCGCGAAACGCGGGCGGGGCGGTGGAATTGAAATCTATACCACCCGTTGACTTTTCGGGACCAGATCCCTCGTAGTACAGAAAGGCGTATCGGGCCGCGTACATCAGATGCAGGGAAGCCCACGCCAGGAATACCCCGATCAGAGCCACGGCGGCGTGCGCGGTTCCCGCCGAGGATCCGCCGGCCACCTGAAGTGCGACGATTCCTCCGAGACCTCCCGAAGTCGCTGTCACCACGACCAATTCGTCGACTATCGGACGAAAATCCTCATGTCCCACGTTGCGGCGAGTTGCCGCCGCATCCATCGGCCACAACACCGCCCAACCGGATACGACGAACACGGCGGCAGCGGCGGCGATGCCGACGAGAGCCCCCAACGCGGCTGTGATCACCAGGCCGCCGATGAAGCCCGCCGCGACACCGACCACCACCGCGGCGGCCACTCTCGGGATGGCGGAGGTCGGGAGGGGTAGGTGCAATGCCTATGCCTCTTGCAGGAGGCGTCGAGGCCGGTGCGGCATCACCCGTGACGGGATCGGGTGAGCCGTCACCATCGGCGCTCCCCACGCCGGGTGGCGACGTTCAGGTCGTCGCACGAGTGCGGAGTCATGTGCGACCTCCTGAGTGTTGACACAGAGCGCCCGCGAGGGCAGACGGCAGGCCAGGGCGTACCAGCGGCATGTGCCGAGCAGTCTATCCCGCCCACCGCTGTGATCGGACGGCGTTACCGTGATCGGTGAGCTCGATTGTGGGCGAACGCATTCGATTTACGACGCGGCGGCGAGGCCTGAGGATTGTCCGAATCGGACGAGGAAGTGGAGAGGAGTACCAACTCCTTTCCACTTTCAATTTATAGCGCACCCCGGGGCTTGCGGCAAGGCCCGGGTCGTGCCGCAGAATTACCGGCCGAAGCCAGAACCTGCAGAAATAGGAGTCGCGAGTGCGTGTGTTGTTGTCGACGTATGGGTCGCGTGGGGACGTCGAACCGTTGGTGGGACTCGTGGTGCAGTTGCAGGCACTCGGCGCGGAGGTGCGGGTGTGCGCGCCGCCGGACGAGGACTTCGCCCAGCGGCTGGCCGGGGTCGGTGTGTCGATGGTGCCCGTCGGCCGGTCGGCGCGCGCGCTGACGACTGCGGCGCCGTCGGCGGCGGACCTGCCGCGGCGCGCGGCCGAGTTGATCGCCGGCCAGTTCGACGCGGTCACCGCGGCGGCCGAGGGATGTGACGCGTTGGTGGCGACCGGCGTGATGCCGGCCGCTGCCGGTGCACTGTCGGTGGCCGAGAAGCTGGGCATCCGCTCCGTGTCCGTGACGTTCCAGCAGCTGACCCTGCCGTCGCCGCATCGCCCGCCGCTCGCGTATCCGGGCCGGGCGTTCCCGCCGGATGTGACGGACAACCGGGCGCTGTGGGATCTGGACGCTCAGAGCATCGATGCACTGTTCGGGGAGGCGCTCGACACCAACCGGGCGTCGATCGGCCTGCCCCCGGTGGGCAACGTTCGCGACTACGTCATCGGCGACCGGCCGTGGCTGGCGACGGACCCGACCCTGGATCCGTGGCAGGAGACGCCGGACCTCGACGTCGTACAGACCGGTGCGTGGATCCTGCCCGACGACCGCCCACTCCCGGCCGAGTTGGTGGCGTTCCTGGACGCAGGCACACCACCGGTGTTCGTGGGCTTCGGCAGCATGCCCTTGCACGCGGCGACGGACGCCGCCGAGGTGGCCATCGAGGCGGTCCGCGCGCAGGGCCGCCGCGTACTCGTCGGGCGCGGTTGGGCCGACCTGGCCCTGATCGACGACGTGGACGACTGCTTCGCCGTCGGCGAGGTCAACCAGCAGGCACTGTTCCGGCGCGTGGCCGCTGTCGTGCATCACGGCGGCGCCGGGACTACGACGACGGCCACCCGGGCCGGCGCGCCTCAGGTGGTGGTGCCGCAGGCGGTGGATCAGCCGTACTGGGCCGGCCGGGTGGCCGACTTGGGCATCGGCGCGGCGCACGACGGTCCGGTTCCGGCCGTCGAGTCACTGTCGGCCGCGCTCACGGCGGCCCTGACCCCCGAGACCGGAGCACGCGCGGCCGCCGTGGCGGGCACGATCCGCACCGACGGTGCGGCGGTCGCCGCGACGTTGCTGCTCGACACGATCGCCCGCACCTCAGATCGGAGCTGATGACATGAAAAATCTGACTACCAGCGCGTTCGACCTTCCCGACCACCTCGCACCCAAGGCCGACCCGGCGCTGATCGCCGACGACGAGCTGCACTTCGCGGCCATCGCGGAAAGCCTCGAGCAGTCGATCGCCGACCTCGACCACCGCATCGACACCGAGCGCAAGGCACCCCGCCGGCTGGGCCAGGAGGCGATGGAGCGGGACATGATGGTCCACCGGCTGAACGCCGAGCTGCGTGCCTTGCGCCGCTACGGTTTGGACCTGTGCCTCGGGCACTTCGTCAGTGCAGACAACCCCGAGCCCGTGTACGTGGGACGACTCGGCCTCATGGACCGTGCGGGCAATCAGCTGCTCGTCGACTGGCGCTCCCCCGTGGCCGAGCCGTTCTTCGGTGCGACCCACGGCAATCCGATGGGTCTGGAACGCCGTCGCAGGTACCGCTGGACCCGCGGCCGGGTCAGCGACTACTGGGACGAGGTGTTCACCGCGGACGGGTTCGCAGGCAACGCCGCGCTCGACGACCAGTCCGCGTTCATCGCGAGCCTGGGCAGCAACCGGTCGGCCCGGATGCGGGACGTGCTCGGCACCATCCAGGCCGACCAGGACGCCATCATCCGCGCGGGATCCCGTGGCGCCCTCGTCGTCGACGGCGGGCCGGGTACGGGCAAGACCGTCGTCGCGTTGCACCGCGCCGCGTATCTCCTCTACTCCGACCCCCGAGTCCGTCACGGCGTGCTGTTCGTCGGTCCGCACGAGCCCTACCTGGCCTACGTCGCCGATGTCCTGCCCAGCCTCGGAGAGGAGGGCGTGCAGCTCTGCACCCTGCGGGACCTCGTCGCCGAGGGCGCCACCGCGACGGTCGAGACCGACCCCGACGTGGCCCGCCTGAAGTCGTCCGCGGATCTGGTGAAGGCCATCG
Source organism: Rhodococcus sp. IEGM 1305 (assembly GCF_030058635.1). NCBI lineage: Bacteria > Bacillati > Actinomycetota > Actinomycetes > Mycobacteriales > Nocardiaceae > Rhodococcus > Rhodococcus sp. IEGM 1305. The sequence continues at coordinate 148,973 of NZ_JASHKX010000004.1, read as the reverse complement.
ACGCGGCCGTCGCGTTCTACGAGGAGCCGCCCACCGAGGGTATGACGGTCGCGACCGAGTGGTCCGACATCTGGCTGAGCGCCGACGACTGGGCCGAGGCGTTCGAAGCGCCGGAACCCGGTACTCCGCACAACGAGGCGCGCGAGCAGATCTGGGAGCTGCTGCTCACGATCCTGATCGACAAGTACGACGGTGACGTTCCGGCCCCCCAGCTTCGGAAGTCGTTGCAGCAGAACGACGAACTACGCACGACCCTCGACAACGCGTGGACCCTGATCGAGGCGGCCGACCTCGTCGCCGACCTGTGGTCGGTGCCCGCCTACCTGCACAAGTGCGCGCCCTGGCTCAGCCCCGACGACGTTCGGAAGCTGCAACGCCCGGACGCCCAGCGCTGGACGGTGTCCGACCTGCCGCTCCTCGACGCAGCACGGCAGCGGCTCGGCGACCCGGAGGAATCACGACGCCGGCGTCGCCACCAGGCCGCCGTCGCCGCCGAACGCGAGCAGAGGTCCAAGGTCATCGACGACCTGATCGCGTCCGATGCCTACGACGACGGTGAAAGTTTGATGACACAACTGCGGCAGAAGGACCTGCAGGAGATGCTGGTCGACGAAGCCGCGCTGTCCGGCACCGACCCCGACCTGCTCGACCGCACGTTCGCACACGTCGTCGTGGACGAAGCGCAGGAACTGACGGACGCCGAGTGGCAGATGTTGTTGCTGCGCTGCCCGTCCCGGAGCTTCACCATCGTCGGCGACCGCGCCCAGGCCAGGCACGGGTTCGCGGAGTCGTGGCAGGAACGGCTCGAGAGGGTCGGGCTCGACCGGATCGAACTGGCCTCTCTGACCGTCAATTACCGGACACCGAAAGAGGTCATGGCGGAAGCCGAGCCGGTCATCCGCGCCGTGCTCCCGGACGCCAACGTGCCGACCTCCATCCGCAGCAACGACATCCCCGTCGCACACGGATCCTTTTCCGATCTGGGCTCGATCCTCGACACCTGGCACGAAACAAACTCCGACGGGATCGCCTGCGTCATCGGCGATTCGACGTTCCGGGCCACGCCCCGCGTCCGTTCGCTGACCCCGGAGCTGTCGAAGGGGCTCGAATTCGACCTGGTCGTCCTCGTCGACCCGGACACCTTCGGCACGGGGATCGAAGGGGCCGTCGACCGCTACGTCGCCATGACCCGGGCGACCCAGCGACTCGTCATCCTCACGAGTACCTGACGTCGGCCGAAGCTCTCGAAGCGCCGCGATCATGGCCCGCTGAAGGAGTCCAAGGCGGCCACCAGCGCGGAGCTGAATCCGCCTCCACCGTGGCCGGCATCGTCAACCACGACGAGTCGACTTTCCGGCCAGGCCCGCGAGAGCTTCCAGGCCGTGTCCAACGGTCCCGAAACATCGAAGCGGCCGTGGACCAGCACTGCCGGGATACCTACCAGACGGCTCATTCCCTCCAGTATCTGGTTCGGGACGAGGAAGCACTCGTGACTCCAGTAATGCGTCACCAACCTGGCGAAAATCATCCGGAACGTTGCGTCCTCGTATCGGGGGCTCGGTCTCCATCCCGGCATCAACGACACGTGGGTGTCCTCCCACGCACACCACCTCCTCGCCGCCTCCTCGCGCACCGCCGCGTCCGGGTCGGCGAGGAGGCACGCATAAGCGGCCGCCAGATCCCCGTCCCGTTCGCCGGCCGGCACGGGAGCGATGAACTCCTCCCACTCCCTGGGGAAGATCCGACCCATGTCACGGGTGATCCAGTCGATCTCGGTTCGGGATCCGGACGTGATCGCTCCGAGCGCCATCGCGAGGACACGCTCGGGATGGCGCTGGGCGTAGACCAAACCCAGGGTCACACCCCAGGACACCCCGGCCACGACCCAACACCTGATCCCCAGATGCTTACGCAGGCGTTCGATGTCCTCCATCAAATGTGCTGTCGTGTTGGTCGATAGGTCGGTGTCGGGGCCGGCGGCAAGCGGGCGGCTGCGCCCGCATCCGCGTTGGTCGAACAGCACCGCGCGAAAAGCATTCGGGTCGAAGAAGCGTCGTGCGCCGGGAGTGCATCCAGATCCCGGCCCTCCGTGCAGATACAGCACCGGCGTCCCCGTGGGATTTCCGGTGGTCTCCCAATACAGGAAATGGCCGTCGGAAACGTCGAGAAACCCGGCTTCGTACGGTTCCACCGCAGGATGGAGAGCGCTACTCACGAACTCAGCTTCGCATCCTGCACGAGGAGACGAACCGCGAATCAGTCGTTCCCGGTCTCGGTGGTAGCCACCGCCGAGAGTCGCCTGCGACGATTGCAGGTGCCCTTCGAGAGGAGACGAACGATGACAGCGTCCGATCCACAGGTCACCACCCGCGAGGAGTGGCTCATCGCGCGGCGCGAGTTACTCGCACAGGAGAAGGAGCTGACCCGCCACCGCGATCGGGTGAACGCCGCTCGGCGCGCGCTACCGATGGTCGAAATTACCAAGGATTACGTTTTCGACGGCCCCGACGGCAGGACCGGACTTGCAGACCTGTTCGACGGCCGCGGCCAACTCCTGATCTACCACTTCATGTTCGAACCCGACGCCGACGAAGGATGCCCCTCCTGCTCGTTCACGATGGACAACGTCGGCAACCTCCGGCACCTCTACGCCCGGGACACCTCGTTCGCGGCCGTGTCACGCGCACCGCTGAACAAACTCGAGCAGTACCGCCGGCGCATGGGCTGGACCTTCCCCTGGTACTCCTCGCACGGCAGCGACTTCAACTACGACTTCCACGTCACCCTCGACGCGTCGGTCGCACCGGTCGAATACAACTACAAGGACGAGGCCGAACTCGTGCAGTCGGACCCCGCGTGGAAAGGCTGGTGCGGCGAAGAGCACGGCGTCAGTGTTTTCCTCCGCCAGGGTGAGCGCATCTTCCACACCTACTCCGGTTACGCGCGCTCCACCGAGATCCTCCTCGGCACCTATCACTGGCTCGACCTCACTGCCCGCGGCCGTCAGGAGGACTGGGAACCGCAACCTCGCCGCGGCGACGACCCCTTCATGAGTTGGCTACGCCGCCACGACGAATACGAACCAGGCGAGACTTCCGGAGAGAAGATCCCCGAGTGACCGCCTACATCAGTTCGAGCCCCGTTGCCTGCAATTCGAGATAGTCCCGCACCAACAGGTGAGAACACGGCGTGGACACCGCGGTCCAGGGCGTGTGCTGGGGTAATTGCAGTGTCAGCGATTCGGGTACCGCCTCGCGACACCTGATGACCGCCCGGAGTCGCGGCGTCAGGGAGTTCCACCACGCATCCAGCACATACCTGCACTGGGAGAGGTATTCGGAGAGTGGCCCTTGGAGAACCGCCATCTGCGGTACCGAATCAACTCCACCACTGATCCCCGCGACGCACGCGTCCCCGCATACGGCCATCACCTGCCCGATGAATTGCGGCGGCATGATGCCTTCGGGGTTTCGCAGCAGAGCGAGGCGTGCGCCGGCGGACAGGGCTTCATAAGCCACTTCGGGGTCGATTGCCTCGTCACCCATGCCACGAACGTACCCGGCTGTGGGCGTCTCCTATCGGGAACAGCAATATGTAATCAGCCTGAGCGCCGGCGCGGCCACGTCAGCGTCCGATCACTTTCGCCTCCGGCGCGGCTCGGGTTCGCGTTCGGCTTCCGATCCGCCGAGCAGGTCACCGAGCGTCTCCCCCACGGCCTCGAGCGCGCCCTTGGTCTTGGACTTCGTGCTGCCGCTGCCCTTCACATCGGAAACGAGGTCGGTCAGGCCCTTCGGTTCGCTGCCGATCTCCAGTCGGTTCACCGCCTCGGCGAAGCGCAGGTAGGTATCCACACTGGCGACAACGACGCGGGCGTCGATGGTGAGCAGTTCGATACCGACCAGCGAGACCCGCACGTAGGCGTCGATGACGAGGCCCTTGTCCAAGATGGTGTCGATGACATCGGCGAGGCTGCTGGAACTCGGGCCGCCACCTGCTGTGGTCATCGCTGTGCTCCTCGCTTTCGACTACCGGAGGTTTTCGCCGGGGTGCTCCGCTTGCGGGGCGGTCGCCGCGCCGGTCGTTCCTCGGCCTCCTCTGCCGTCTCGTCGTCGACGTCGTCCGGCGGCGGTGTCTTCTTCGGTCGTTTTTTGCGTCCCAGCGCGCCCACCACACCCACGGTGTCGTCGACGAGCTTGTGCATTCTGCCCGCGGTGTCATCGGCGGCTTCCTCCACCGTGTCCACAGTGTCGTCGCTGACGTCTCCGGCCATGTCCGCGGTGTCCTCGACCAGGTCTTCGGCGGTCTCCAGGACCGCATCGCTGCCGGAGAGCAGCCGATTGTTGAGTGCGTCGACTCGGGCGGTGGCGGCGGTCATGGCCGCCACTTTCACGGCGTCGAGGAGTTGGCCACGCACCGATTCACTGAGCTCGGCGAACTCGGGCGAGGTTTGCAGCAGTTTCGAGGCCCGGTCCACCATCTCCTGGGGTCCGCCGGCGAGGCGGCCGGCACCCGCCGCCGCGAGCAGCAGTCCCAGTTTCTTCCGGTGCCCTCGGCCCAGCCAATAGCCCACGACCACCGCTGCCGCGATTTGCAATCGGGTCATCATCGTCGACTCCCTTCACCCGCATGGGCCGTCATCGGTCGACGCCGAGCGCCCGGAGCCGGCCGCCCGGCGTACCCCCAGATCGGTAAGTCCGGTGCGAACCAACCCCGAACCCGACTACCCGCAACGGATGGCCGTCAATCGGTCAAAAGGCCGCAATGGGGTGGGAAATTCGGTGGGTGTGACCGACGGTGGAAACCGCCCGACCGGTCGCTCCTCGGCGTACCCCGTGCACTCCGCGACGACCCGCTAGGTCGCCGAGCGTGGTCGACAGTCACCCGAATGTCCGATTCACACTTCGAGTTACCGGGTCTGTGCCATCGTGTGCCGCACGCAAGGCTGACGGTTCGTCGACATCGTGAAGACCGACCTCGGACGCGCCGATTCGGAGAGTGTCGAGGCCGAAGGCCGCGACAGGGCCGTGCACGCCGGGCTCGAGGACGGCATCCGGCGCTGCCGCGCGGACGGCACCCCAGGCCAAGAGCGATGCTGTCATCTCATAAGGATCAGGTCCGGCAAGGGCCGTCGTGGCCAATGCCCGACCGGAGTCGTCGCGGGCGACGGCGATGACCAGCGAACGGCCGTCGCTGTCCGGCTCACGGTGCGATCCGGGGAGCCGCTCGGACAGCCAGGTCAGTGCGGCCCGTGCCGGCGCCGACCGCAGGAGGGGTGCAGGGAGCGCGGTGGCCGTCCGTATCGGACGCGTCCATCGCCCCAACCACCCCATGCACACGTCGATATTCTCCAGCTGGGCGAAGACTCCGGCAGGCCCAGATGCTCCGAGCCGGCGACGGTCATCGCCGCACGGTTCACGCCCGCGTAGCTGAAGGTGCGCACACGCTTGCCGACGCGCTCGTCGACCAGGCGGGCGGGAGCCCCGGCGTGCGGGTGGCGATAGGCGAACGCATCATCGGCCGCCGCACCGACCAGGGTCTTCCGCGTGCCCCCCGTGGTCAGGCTGAAGACATCACGCAGGCCGCTTCGGTATCGCAGCGCGTCACCATGTCCTGCACGGGTGAGGAAGTAGCCGATCTCCATCCGGGTGGCCCGATCCCCCGCGCTCGTCAGCGCGAGCGCGCCGGCGAGGTTGCCCGGTACATAGTCGTAGCCGAACGCCGGCACTACGGTCGCTCCGCGGGCTGTCGCGACGGAGTCCAACTCGAAGACACGCCGGACGAAGGTTCCCTCCCCGGTGGAGTCGAAGTAGTGCGCCCCCGCCTGTACCGCCGCGGTCACCGTCGCCAGACCGAGCTGCATGAATGGCCCCACTAGTATGGTTTCGGCCGACCAGGGTCGGCTCCTCACCGCGTGCGAGCAGCTCTAGGAGTACTCGTTGCCCGGTATACCCTGTCGCGCCCAGCAAGACTATTCTGCGTCGTTCCACGGTTTCACGTTTCACTCACTGCCTGTCGACCGCGGACGTCAGTTCTGACTCGCCATCGACTGGTGTCGACGGAAGTACCCGATCCCGACGACACCAGAAGGTGGCCTCGCTATGGGATTGTCCTCCGACCTTGACAACGACCTTGCCTTTTGCGCGTCCCTGCTCGACGTAATCCAGTGCTGCTTTGGTTGATTCGAAGGGAAAGACCTGATCGACGACCGGATGTATGGCGCCGGCATCGATGATGGACGCAAGACGGCGTAATTGTTCTCCACTCGATTTCATGAACAGGAACGAATAGGTCACATCGCGTCGTTTCGCTGCCCGTCTGATTCGAAAGCTCAGCAGGCACATCACCTGTTGCACGATCCAGTTCAATCCGGCTTCTTTCGCGAAGCTGGGATCGGGTGGACCGGAGATGGAGATGATCTGTCCACCGGGTTTGAGAACGCGGAGTGATCTTTTGAGCGTCTCACCGCCGAGGGTGTCGAGGACGAGATCGTAGTCGTGCAGGATCTCCGCGAAATCATCCTTTTTGTAGTCGATGACGACATCCGCACCGAGGCGCTCGACCCAATCGGCATTCCCGGTGCTCGTCGTCGTGGCCACGGTCGCGCCGAGATGCTTGGCCAGTTGAATCGCGAACGTGCCGACACCGCCTGAGCCGGCATGGACCAGAACCTTCTGTCCCGCTTCCAGGTTTGCCCTCTCGATCAGCGCTTGCCACGCGGTCAAACCGACCAGAGGGATCGACGCCGCCTCTTCCATGGTGAGTTCTCGTGGCTTGATCGCCACGTCCTCCTCGTTCACGGAAATGAATTTCGCGAACGTGCCGATCCGATCTTGCCGGGGCCGCGCGTATACCTCGTCGCCGGGCTTGAATCGGCGCACCGCGGCGCCGACTCGAACGACGACACCGGCCAGGTCGTTGCCCAGGACGATCGGTAGACGGTACGGCAGAATAGCTTTGAGCTTTCCCTTCAGGATCTTCAGATCCAAGGGGTTCACACTCGCGGCGTGGATTTGAACCAGGACGTCATCATCTCGCAACTCCGGGTCGGGTACCTCACCCGCCCGCACACCGTCAATGTTCCCGTATCGATCGAGAACGACAGCCTTCATCGTGATTTCCTATCTCTTGTGTTCGTGCGGACCACAGCCGGTTTCGCTAGATGCGCGCCGGGCTGCGCTGATCGTTTTCACTGAGGTGCGGCAACTCTGGAACGAGTTGGTCGTTCCTGCCCAAGGCGGCAACTTCGGTTTCGAGGTCGGGAACTGTCGCGGCGGAGAACCGCCTGGTCCACGGCCACACGACCGGAGAATTCAGCAGCGCCTTGGCCCAGTTGGCGACGGCGACCGCCCGGGGAACGTAGACGCGACTGCGCCGGTATGCGAGCCCGTCGACGATGGCGGAGGCCGCTCGGTCGACACTGGTCGTGACGTTCCCCGGATACGGCAGGCGCCGGCGCATCTGCTGAAAAGAAGGAATGTCGACCTCGGCGCCCCGCACGAGGTCGGTGTCGATCCAGGACGGATGGACAAGACCGACGGTGATCCCGAGGTGGGCCACTTCCGCGCGATAGGCAAGTGCGAGCGACTCGACCCCGGCCTTACTCGCGCCGTAAGAGGCCAGACCGCCAATCGAGGTGAAGGACAGTGCGGATGCCACGATCAGGACGTGGCCCCGGCTGCGTTGCAGATGAGGTGTCGCATGCTTGAGGGTGCGGAATACGCCGTTCAGTCCACGACTCGCTCGAAGGACGCCTCGTCCGCGTGTCGCACCGTTCCGTAGGCGGCCACTCCGGCGTTGGCGACGACCATGTCCACGCCGTTCATGACATCGGCGCACTCGTCGATCGCGGACCGCAATCCCGCGCTGTCGCGCACGTCCGCCTCACACCAGTGCGCCGACGGGCCGAGTTCCTCGGAAAGGGCGCGCAGTCTGTCGGGTTCGAGACCGATCAGGGCGAGCCGAGCACCCTGCGCCGCGGCAAGGCGTGCTACCTGCTCGCCGATGCCGCGCGCGGCTCCGGTGACGATTACTTTGCGGCCCACGAGATCACGTTTCATGCGGCAACTGTAACTTCGTTATATGACGAAGGCAATGCCGCTGCTCCATCAACCTCCAGTCGGGATGAATCCGAGCCCCAGCAACGACTTCGCGCCGGGGCCCCGCGGTCTCGGCTCAGGCGCCCGCCGAGCTGTCCAAAGCGGGCCGGACCGAGTCGTACATGCGCACGGCCCTCTCGTGTGAGACCTCGGCACGTTCGCGCGTGTCGCCGAGGCCGACGGCAAAGTTCACGCCCATCGGCAGCAGCACCTGTCCCACCGCGTCGTCGAACTCGGCGAAGTGCTCGCCCAGCTCGAGAGTGATGTAGCCGTGCACGTAACTCCACAACTGCGCCGCGACCACCTCCGGGGCGTGGGGCTCGACCCTGCCGGAGTTCACCAAGCGCGCACACGCGTCGGTGACGTGTGTGTAGGCATCACGGAAGGCCGGAGAATGTCCACTCAACCGCACGTCCGACTCCAACGGTCGGTAGGTGGCACGAGTGGAGAGTCCGAACATCAGGTCGTAGAGGTGGGGGTTCTCGCGCGCCTGGCGCCGGCACGTCAATGCCAGCACGAACAGATCCACGACCGGATCCTCCGTCACAGGGACCTGGGAAAAGGCCGTGCCGAGTTCGGTGAATCCATGGTCTGCGACCGCGCGGACGAGCTCGGGGATGCCGCCGAAGTGGTGGTAGACGACCATCGTCGACAGTCCGGCCGCGGACGCCACCGTCCGCGCCTTGATCGCGGACGGGCCCTGTTCGGCCAGCAGGCCGACCGTGGCTCGAATCAGCCGCTCCGGCACACCCTCGGGTGTGGTCGGCGACGTCTCTCCCATATCTCCACCTGACTTCGCATTTTCCGCCTGGTGGGCACCGAAGTACCGAGTGACCCTTGCCACCACCGCATAACATGGTTATAGTACGTCATAACGAAGTTACAGGTTTGATGGCCGCTCCCACGGGTGCTCGCCGCACGTCCTTCCCCTTCCTCCCATTTACGGATGTGAAATCTCATGACACACGAAGACAAAGGCCATCTCGAGGTCGAGGACCGCGGGGACGTGCTGATCGTCCGCGTCGACGGCGGCCCGCACAGCCTGTTCGGCCTCGACATAGCCAACCAGCTCGAGGAGTTGGTGGACCGCGTCGACCGCGACGCGCACGTCCGTGCGGTCGTGTTCACCGGGACACGCCCCGGCCGGTTCGTCAGCCATGCGGATGTGCGGTGGCTGCAGGAAGAGGGTGCAGCGGTCCCGCCGCTGGGCCGTCGCGGTGCCTCCGCGATCGCGCGGGTGGCCAGAGGCGCTGATCGCGCCCGCGCCCTCGAGCCCGTGGTGCGCAGGACCCCGCTGTGGGGAGCGGTCCAGCTCGACCGGCTGCACGCGACGTTTCTGAAGATGAACGCCAGTGGCGTCATTTTCGTTGCCGCCCTGAATGGTTCAGCCCTCGGCCTCGGCGCGGAGTTCGCCTGGGCGTGCGACCTGCGGGTCATGGCCGACGGTGACTTCTTCATCGGCCAGCCCGAGGTACTGCTGGGAATCAATCCGGGTGGTGGCGGTACCCAGCGCCTGACCCGACTGATCGGCACCCACCGCTCCCTGGTCGCCATCCTCGAAGGCAGGCCGTTCACTCCCGCGCAGGCCCTCGCCAACGGAGCCGTCGACGAGGTCGTGGCTACGGGCGACGTGATCACGCGGGCGACCGAACTCGCCGAGTACTTCGGCTCACGGCCGAGGGAGGCGGTCGCGGCGGTCAAAAGATCCGTGTATTTCGGCGGATCGATGTCGCTGACGGAGGGTTTGCACGTCGAGCGCACCGAATTCCTCGGCACCGACCAATCCGAGGACGGCCAGCAGCTGATGCTCGACTACCTTGCGACCACCGACGCCACCGGTGAGCTGCCCCTCTACAACCCGGACATCTACAAGCAGGCCCTCGAATCGGGGCGCGTGCCCGGGCTTCGCTCGACGAACGGACGATGAGACCAGCCATGGCCACCAAGAAGCCTTTCACCCGCCACGACGTCCTCTTCTCCTCCGGTGACAGCTCCTGCGCCGCGTGGCTGTATCTGCCCACCGGCGTCACCTCACCGCCCGTCGTCATCCTCGGACACGGCCTCGGCGCCACCCGCGACATGCGCCTGGACGCCTTCGCCGAACGTTTCGCCAAGGCCGGCATCGCCGCCTTCGCGTTCACCTATCGGCACTTCGGTGACAGCGGCGGTAGGCCGCGCCAGCTGCTGTCGATCAAAAAGCAGCTCGCCGACTGGGATGCCGCCATCTCCTGGGTGAAGGCTCGTGGCGGTCTCGACAGCACACGCATCGCGGTCTGGGGTAGCTCCTTCGGCGGTGGCCACGCCATCACCGTCGCGTCACGGCACCCCGAACTGCGGGCGGCGGTCGCGCAGTGCCCGTTCACCGACGGGTTGGCCTCCGCGCTCGCGCTCGGCCCGGCCGCCTCAGTGAAGGCCTCCCCCGTGGTCGCCCGGGATCTGATGGCCAAGGTTGGTCGGCGCGCGCCGGTCATGATTCCGCTCGCCGGGCCCCCCGGTTCACTGGCACTGATGAACGCCCCGGACGCACTGCCCGGCTACCAGGCGATCGTGCCGGCAGGGACGACGTTCCGGAACGAGGTTGCGGCACGGGTGATTCCCAGTCTCGTCACCTACCGGCCCGGGCGGGCAGCGAAGAAGATCGCCTTTCCGATCCTGTTCTGCATCAGTAACACCGACACCGTCACCCCACCCGCCCAGACCCTCCGATACGCGCGGACAGCACCACGAGGCGAGATCAAGACCTACGACGCCGGCCACTTCGACTTCTACCTCGGCGAACCCTTCGAGGCCTTGGTCCGTGACCAGATCGACTTCCTCACCCGCCAACTCGACTCGGCACCGGTCACACCGTCACCGGGCCGGGCCGCACCACACCGAAGGTGAACACGACCACGATGAACTTCGCATCGCTGCCCGACCGCCGCGCCGATCTCGACCCGCACGCACACGCGGTCTCCGACGCCACCGGATCGCTCACCAACGCTCAGTTCCTCGACCGAGTTCGCGCGGCCACCCGCCACCTCCACGACCGGGGAATCGGGCCCGGAGACGTCGTGGCCCTGAAGCTGACCAACCGCACCGAGTTCGTGGTGCTGCTGTTCGCGACCTGGCGACTCGGCGCCACCATCACCCCGGTCAACCCGACCCTGACCGACGTCGAGGTCGCTCGGCAGCTCGCCGACTCCGCCGCACGGCTGCTCGTCGTCGAGGACGGCACGACCCTATTGGGTGGCGTTGCCACTCTCGCCGTCGACGAGCTGTTCCAGGAGGCGACCGAGTCCGATCACACACCACCTGCGGACTCGTCCGCACTCGCCCTGCTGATTTACACCAGCGGCACGACCGGGGTGCCGAAGGGCGTGATGCTCGACCACACCAACATCGACGCCATGGCCGAGATGGGTGTGCAGGCGCTGCAGTTGGGTCCGGCAGACCGATGCCTGCTGATCCTGCCGCTTTTCCACGTCAACGGCATCGTCGTCAGCGTCCTCACCCCGCTACTCGCCGGCGCGAGCGTCGTCATCGCCGGCCGATTCGATCCCCGAACCTTCTTCGACCTCGTCGAATCCGAACGCCCCACCTACTTCAGCGCGGTGCCGACGATCTACAGCATCCTGGCGGCGCTTCCGGCCGATGTTCGGCCCGACACGTCCTCACTGCGGTTCGGCATCTGTGGCGCCGCACCTGCCTCAGCGGAGTTGCTGACCCGGTTCGAGGACCGGTACGGGTTTCCCCTCCTCGAGGGCTACGGGCTGTCCGAAGGAACGTGCGCCTCCACTCTCAACCCGGTCTCGGGACCTCGGCGCGCCGGAACGGTGGGGATCGCTTTCCCGGGTCAGGAGATGCGCATCGTCGACGAGAACGGCGTCGAACTGGGCCCCGGGGTGGACGGCGAGGTCGTCGTGCGCGGCCCCAATGTGATGCGCGGCTACCTCGGCCGTCCGGAGGACACCGCACAGACCGTCATCGACGGATGGCTGCACACGGGCGATGTCGGCCACCTCGATCCGGAGGGCTACCTGACCCTGGTGGGGCGCTCGAAAGACATGATCATCCGCGGCGGGGAGAACATCTATCCCAGGGAAATCGAGGACGTCCTCGCCGGCGACCCGTCCGTGCTCGAGGCCGCCGTGATCGGCGTTCCCGACACCATCTGGGGTGAGGTCGTCGTCGCCTATGTCCAGCCGACACCCGATTCGACCGTCGATCCCGCTGCGTTGCAAGCGCTCTGCGCGCGCAAACTCAGCCGCTACAAGCGCCCCACCGCGCTCGTCGTGGTGGACACCATCGCCAAGAACGCGGTCGGCAAGATCGACAAGGTTGCACTGCGGGCCGCCCACACAGCGCTCTCTGCAACGTCGTGACCAACGAATCCGTCTGAAAGGAAACCTCTATGTCGTCCCTCCACGACCCATTGCCACTGCCTTGCGGCCAGGTGCTCCCGAACCGCATCATGAAGGCCGCGTTGAGCGAAGCGCTCGGCGACGCGCGGAACGCTCCCGACGGCCGCCTCGAGCGGCTCTACACCACCTGGAGTCGAGGCGGGTACGGTCTACTCGTCACCGGCAACGTCATGATCGACCGCACCCAGCTCGGTGAGCCGGGCAATATCGTCATCGAGGACGAACGCGACCTCGACGCACTGACAAGCTGGGCCAAGACGACCAAAGACGCCGGCGTACCGATCTGGGTGCAACTCAACCATCCGGGACGCCAGTCGAACCCGCTGGCGCTCGGGCACACTCCCGTCGCCCCCAGCGCGGTCCCGCTCGATATTCCCGGCGCGGTAACCCCGCGTGAGCTGACTCCCGGCGAGATCGAGGACATCATCGAACGTTTCGCCGCCGCCGCTCTCGTTTGCGAGACAGCGGGTTTCGACGGCGTGCAAATTCACGGTGCACACGGCTACCTCGTCGCCCAGTTCCTCTCACCGCTGGCGAACCGGCGCGACGACGACTGGGGCGGTGACCCGGAGCGGCGGATGCGGTTCGTCCTCGAGGTCGTGCGCCGCATCCGCGCGAGGGTGTCGCCCGGCTTCGCGGTCGGCATCAAACTCAACTCGGCCGACTTCCAACGCGGCGGATTCACCGAGGACGAGTCGCGCGGCGTGGTCGCGGCACTGGCGCAGGAAGGCCTCGACCTGATCGAGGTCAGCGGCGGAAGCTACGAGTCCCCCGCCATGATGGGCACCGCCGCGGCCAGTACACGCGCCCGCGAGGCGTATTTCCTCGAGTACGCGCGCACGGTCCGCGCGCTGGCAGGAAATGTCCCGCTGGCGGTCACCGGCGGTTTCCGCTCCCGCACCGCCATGGATCAGGCGATCGGGGCCGGCGAATGCGATGTCGTCGGTATCGGCCGACCCACCGCAACGACGACCGACGCAGCCGACGTGATTCTCACCGGGCGAACCGACACTCTCACCACACACCAACTGCGATCCGGGATGCGAGGCGTCTTCGGCAAGGTGGTCGACCTGAAAACACTCGACGGGGTACTCGACCTCGGCTGGCACACCGACCAGCTGCACCGCATAAGCGCCGGTCTCGAACCCGACCTGAATCGGGGGCGCCTCGCCACCACGGTGGCACTGCTGCGCCGCAACGGCCGGGGGTCCTTCGGACGCAAACGCGGCGGCTAGCACAGACTCCGGACGGGTCGGAGGCTCAACGTTCGATGATTCGTCCGCGGTCCTGCATGTTCACGATCGCGGCTGCGGTGGCCGCGATCGTCCGGTCGCCGTCGTGGGTCAGCCCGTCGAGTGCCCGCCGGGCCGCGGTGCCGGGAATCTCGGCAAGGGCCTGCGTTATCCGCAACCGCGTGGGCGCGTCCTCGGCGCCACCGAGCGTGTCCTGCAGGGCCTGGACGATGTCGTCGGCCGAGGGTGAGACCGTCGTCAGCAGGCCCAGCACTTCGGCGGCCTCCACATCGCGCCGCCCCTCGACGACCATCTCGATCAGGGCGGGTATCGAGTCGACGCTTCCGCGGGAGCCGAGAGCGAGGGCCGCGTACCCGCGGACCGTGGCGTCCGAATCATCGAGGGCTCGTCTCAGATGAACCGCCGCCTCCGCGGTGTGGATTGCCGCTATCGCGGTAGTGACGCGACGCCGGACATCGACCTCCTCCGCGTCGAGACCGTCGGCCAGATCCGCGAGTCCCGGGCCGGCGGCCCGCGCCAACGACCACTGCAGCGCTCCGGCCACATTGGTGTCGTCCTCCGACAGGATGGCCTCGACCAGCGCTTCGACGGGCAGCGACGCAGTCCCGTCCTGAGACAGGATCGCTTGCTGACGGCGGGCCGCGGACTCCGATTCGAGCGCACGCAACAGACTGACGACGCGCAGGACGTCGTCCCACTCCGCAGGCGAGGCGGCGTCGACGCGTTCGAGCTTGCCGAGCAGTTCCTGCTCGGCAGCGATCCGCCGGCGCGTGTGCCGGATGAGGTCTCCCACCAGATCGGCCGGTGCGAAATCGGGCTCGTCCAGTGCCCGCTTGGCCTCGTTCAACGACAGCCCCAAGGTCCTCAGGCTCTCGACGTGGAAGAGGCGTCGGATGTCGTCGGCGGAGTACTCGCGGTAGCCGCCGGACGTGCGGCCCGTGGGCTTCACCAGTCCCAGCCCGTCGTAGTGGCGCAACATCCGCGTGCTGACACCACAACGCCGGGAGACCTCACCGATCAACATTCCATCGCCTCCTGCTACGCGTCCGGACCGGTGACCGCGACGCGTTTCGCCGTCTCGACCGAGAGGGTGAACCCGCTGTCGGGGTCGTGACAGAGCCGCTTCGTCGCCTCCGCATGCGCTCGAATACGCGGATCGGGATTCGTCCCGGCCGCGTCGAGGACCGGGAGGACAGCGTCCCCGAGTCCCACCAGAGCACGGCTCAGACTGAGCTGCATGTGCTGGTCGCCCCGTCCGAGTTCGGTCGTCAGATCGGCCGCGAGGGCAGCCTCGTCGCCGGGCGGCACGAGTGCCACGGCGGCCCGCCACGCGCTGCGCGCGACCTCGTCGTGCTCGTCGTGCAGGAGTGCCGACACGGCGGGCCAGGCGAGCCGGTCCCCGATCTTGGACAGGGTGTGCAGCGACTGACTGCGGGCCTGCGCGGTGTCCGACCCGAGCTCTCGGACCAGTCTCGGCACCGTGAGCTCGGTCGGGAAGCGGCACAATGCCCAGGTCAGCATGTCCCGGACGAAGAAGTCCGGTTCGACGGCGCACCGATCGACGAGAGTGTCCGTGAGATGCGGATCGGGGCGTGTGCCTGCGGAGAGCGCCGCCCGCAGCCGACCCGACGGGTCGGCTGCGGACAGTGCGTCGACGAGGTGGGCATTCGACCCACCGTGGTTGGTTGTGTTCACGACAACCACCTCCTTCGCCGACCATTCGAGTCCTTGTCACTGTGTCAAAGTCAAGGGCTCGTTGTCAGGAGGCTGTCGTCTGCCGGTCAGCTCGTCATACTGGCGAACATGCCGGGCTCGTACGAACCCGCCGGATTGCGCACGATCACGTTGATCCGGTTGGCGGCGTTGATCAGGGCGACCAGCGAGACCAGCGCGGCGATCTGGTCGTCGTCGTAGTGCTTGCGCACCTGGGCCCAGGTCTCGTCGGACACGCCGTGGTGGGCGTCGGCGAGCCGGGTGCCTTCCTCGCTGAGCGCCAGCGCGGCCCGCTCTGCCTCGGTGAACACGGTGGCCTCGCGCCACACCGCGACGAGGTTGAGCCGGACCGGGGTCTCGCCGGCAGCTGTGGCGTCCTTGGTGTGCATGTCGGTGCAGAAGCCGCAGCCGTTGATCTGACTGGCCCGGATCTTGACCAGTTCCTGAGTGGCCTTCGGCAGTGGCGATTGGTCGATCACCAGGGACGCGTTGGCGAACCTCTTGCCGAACTTCAGGGCGATCTCGTTGTCGAACAGGTTGAATCGGGCGTCCATGACTTCGTCCTCACTCGTGGTGTCGTGTACTGCTCGGAACGAACATGAGATGCCGGCGACCCGATCCTTGTGATAAATCGTTCACGCCGCTGCCTCGCGGTCACGTAATTTGGCAGCGGGCAACACGGCTGGGTGTCACAAAACGGCCGGGTCCGGTGTCTGGTGTGTGACACAGTCGAGAGTGAAGAGGAGCCACCATGGCCGGCACGTCGCAGACCACACCCGCAGATCGCGGCGGGAGCCAGGACGATCGTTCGGACCCCGCCACCGAGGCGTTCGTCGCCCACCGCAATCTGCTGTTCACCGTCGCCTACGAGATGCTCGGCTCGGCCGCCGACGCGGAAGACATCCTCCAGGAGACCTGGCTGCGGTGGGCGGGGGTCGATCTCGACACGGTCCGCAATCAGCGTGCGTACCTGGTCCGGATCACCACCCGCCAGGCGCTCGTCCGGCTGCGCACACTCAGCAGGCGCAAGGAGTCCTACGTCGGCCCCTGGTTGCCCGAGCCGCTGCTGACCGCGCCCGATGTGGCCGAGGACGTCGAGTTGGCCGACAGCGTCTCGATGGCGATGCTGCTGGTGCTGGAGACGCTCGCGCCGACCGAGCGGGCCGTGTTCGTGCTGCGTGAGGTGTTCGCTCTGGAGTACGGCGAGATCGCGGACGCCGTCGGCAAGAGCCCGGACGCCGTCCGTCAGATCGCGCACCGGGCGCGGGCGCATGTCGCGGCGCGCAGGCCGCGCGGCGTCGTATCCCCGGCTGAGTCCCGAGACGCACTCGAGGCCTTCCAACGGGCGCTCGAAACGGGCGATCTGCAGAGCCTGCTCGACCTGCTCGCACCGGACGTCGTCCTCCTGGGTGACGGTGGCGGAGTCAAGCAGGCCGTGCTGCGGCCCATCGTGGGGGCCGACAAGGTGGGTCGCCTGCTGGCGGCCGGCCTGCCCCGGATCGACGGCACGGTGTCGGTCGAGCCGGTGCAGATGAACGGCTCCCCCGCGCTGATCGTCCGGCTCGACGGGGAAATCGACGACGTCGTGGCGGTGCGGATGGACGACGGCAAGATCACCGGGCTCTACATCGTGCGCAACCCGGAGAAGCTGTCGCGCGTCGAGCGGGAAACCGCGGTGAGCCGCTGAGTCCGAAAGCCGTCTACCTCGTCGCCGCTTGGTGGCGGTCGCGCCACGCTCGCTCCCATTGCCGGGTCAGGGCGGGGTACACGACGAGGTATCGGAAAGGCGCGATGGCGGTCATGTAGAGCCGCCCGAACCATCCGTTGGGCTTGACGAGAACGGTCATCTGCAGTTCGTAATCGCCGTTCGCTCCTCTCGCCCAGCCGAGATGCATCACGGTGTGCACGGTCTTGTTCGCCAGCTCGCGGGCGGACTCCGTGTCGAGCTCGTACACCGCGGTGAGGGGCATGCCCTCGTCGTCCGGGCCGCGCGGAGCGGACCGGAGATCGCTGGGCAGGCGGTCGCGGAGCGAGGCAACCCGCTCACCGACACCAGTTGAGGCATTGTCCCAGCCGAAGAGTGCCCCGAGTTTCCATCGGGCGGCGAACAGGAACCTCACCAGCCAGGGCTGCTTCGCGGGTCCGCCTGCGGCTCGCATCGCCGCGAGCATCGTCGGTAAGTCGTCGGGCCCGGCTCCGGGAGTGCGGAACGACCACACGTCCTCGACGTCGAAGTCTCGCGTGAATTCGTGGATGCGCCAGGGCTGCTCGATGTAGGTGGCCTCTGCTATTCGTGGCACTGTCGTCCCCGATCTATACGGCACCGTATATTTCATCTATACGGTACCGTACAAATTGAACGCGATCAATGGAGGTGGCCCGATTCCCGCCGTCGCCCGCACGACACGAGCCCGCTGGATAGAGGCGGGCCTCGACGCCCTCGCGCGAGGAGGGCCCGACGCCGTCCGCGTCGAGACTCTCGCCGCCGAACTCGGCGTGACGAAGGGCGGGTTCTACGGCTACTTCGACGGCCGTCCCGCGTTGCTCACCGAGATGCTCGACGAGTGGGAACGCCGCTGCACCAAAGCCGTTATCGCCCAAGCCGATGCCGAAGGCGGCACCCCCGCCGACAGAATCCGGCGCGTGGGGCAACTGACCTACTCGGAGGACTTTCAACGGATCGATCTCGCGATCCGGGCCTGGGCCCACCACGACCGGTCCGTCGCGGCGCGCCTGCACGCCATCGACAACGAGCGGATGGACTTCCTGCGAAAGATGTTCGGCACCTTCGTCACCGACCCCGACGAAATCGAGGCACGCAGCACCCTCATGTTCGGACTTGCGATCGGCCGCCACTTCATCGTCGCAGACCACCCCGGGTACACCAAACGCGAAGCCATCCAACTCGCCGGAGAATTCCTCCTGCGCCCGTCCGGTACGAACAGCTCAGCCGGGTAAGGGTTTCCGACTCCTGACTCAGTCGAGGTGAGCCGACAGCAGCCACGCCGGCAGCTTGGACCGGCCCTTCTCGTCGTGCTCCCAGCTGGCGGCCTGTTCCGGGCCGAGCAGCGCGTGGATGAAGGCCGGGCGAATGTCGTCGATGGTCCAGAACTCGGCGACGGCCTCGCGCAGCTCGTCGTCGGTCACCGGGTTCGGTCCCTCGCCCTCGGGGAAGGCGCCCTTCGCGAACACCAGGATGTAGTAGGACGCGCCGGGTGCGGCCGCCCGAGCGACCGCGCGCAGGTAGTCGCGTCGCCGGTCGACGGGAAGGGAATGGAACAGGGTGCTGTCGACGATCGTGGAGAACCGGCCGTCGAAACCCGTGAACGAACTGATGTCCGCCACCTGATACGTCGCCGTCGTCAGTCCACGATCGGCTGCGGCGGCCTGAGCCACCGCGATGGCCGTCGGCGACAGGTCCAGGCCCACCACCGTGTAGCCCTGCGCCGCCAGCTGAAGGGACGTCTCGGCATGTCCGCAGCCCGCGTCCAGCACGTCGCTGCGGAACTTGCCCTCCGCGATCAGCCCGGCGATCTCGGGCTGCGGCTCACCGATGTTCCACGGCACCGGTCCCGTAAATTCCTCCGCGTCGCCTCGGTAGATGTCGTCCCACGGCGCAACCTGGTTGTCCTCGGTCATGACATCGACGGTACGCCCGCACTACCGTGCCGATGTGGATCTTTTCTCACGCTCGTGGTCGGCGTTACGCACGGCGGTCGCCGACCTGCCGGACGAGGACTTCGCACAGCAGTCCGGCTGTAGCGGCTGGCTCGTGCGGGATCTGGTGTGCCACCTGATCATCGACGCGCAGGACGTCCTGATCACCCTCGTCACCCCCGCCGACACGGAACCGACTCGCGACGCCGTGACCTACTGGGACCTCGCCGACACGCCGCCGACCGGCGACGACCCGCTCGACGCGCTGATCGTCCGTCTGGCCGCCGCGTACCAGGAGCCTCGGCTGCTCAAATACCACTTCGACGACGTCGGCTCCGCCGCCGGCCGCGCCGCCGAACTCGCCGACCCGAATCTGCGGATCAGCACCCGCGACGAGGTCCTCACTGCAGGCGACTACCTCTCCGCGTATGTCCTGGAATCGACGCTGCACCACCTCGACCTGATCGCTTACCTCCCAGGCGTGGCGGAACCGCCCGCAGAGGGCCTCGCCCGGTCCCGCGACTTGCTGGAGAAGATCGCCGGGGCCGCATTCCCCGCGTCGTTCTCCGACAGGGACGCACTGCTGGTCGGCACCGGACGGCGGGACCCGACCGACACGGAGAAGGCCGAACTCGGCGAGCTGGCGACGAAACTCCCGCTCATCCTCGAATGACTCGGATTACGTCTACCTCAGTGATGAGTCAGCTGGATCACGCCGTCGGGCAGATTTCATCGAACGTATCGCGGACCGGATGAATCGATCTGGACGAATTCCGGTATCAGCCGAATCTGCGGGACGCTATGGACTTCTGCGTGAGGAAGCTGAAATCAAACGCGCTCGAGGTACGGGCGAGGTTCGGGTGCGAAGGAATCAGGCCGAGGCGGCAGGGTCCTCCTCGGACCCCAGATTCCGCACCAGCCACCGATCGTCGACGAGATGCATCAGGATCGGAAACACCGGCCGAGGAACGTTCGGCTCCCACACACCGCTGTCGAGCGTCGACATCTCGTGCACATAGAGCACCTCCACACCGGGGCCCACGATCCTTGTTCCGGTACCGATCCCCCACGTCGCCGGGTCCGGCAGCATCGCCCGGAACGACCGCACATGCACACGCTCGAAATGCACCCACAGCGGATGCTCCGGCACCGGACCCGCGAGGGCCGCCGCGACCGCCTCACCCTCCCAACCGTCGACAGTCATCTGATAATGGTTGTCCCGCACCCACCGCCATGCGAGTACCGACCGGAAGTCGGGATCCACGTTCGGCCACACCGATAACAGATCACCGTCGACGCACACCGACGTCAAGAACGCCCACGCCGCACTCACCAGCTTCGTATGCCCGAGGAACCGCAATAATTCCGCCGGATCCATCGCACGAAGCTCGAGGTAGGCCTCCCGCATCTCGGGCAGCAAGGCGCTGACCTGTTGGTCGGTCAACTCAGGAAAGGAGGACGCAGCCGGCACCGCACCAATGTCGGGAGCCTCGCCCCGGGCGACGAGCAATGCGCGGACGGCGTTGACGAACTGTGGGGTCAGCCGCTCGAGCGACTCGAGCAGTTCCCCCACCGTGCGCGGCGGGAGCATGTTCCGGTCGAGCAGTAGGTGCATGGTCTCGAGCACTGCTTCCGGGTCCAGATCGAGCAGATCACAGAGGAAGTCGTCGGGGTGGATCGCCTCGACGTCGAACGGATCGAGGGCCGCCGGCGGGAAATCCTGCAGGGTTGCGGTCACGATCACACCCGCACCGGACCGCACCGCCGCAGCCAGGACGTGCCGGTCCTTCGGATCGTTGGTCATCGCGGGGATCAGCTCACGGTATCCGCGTGATTCCTCCTCTGCGAGGGGGAATGCTCTGCGCATCTGCTGCACTCGCCGCGCCGCCTGCTGCGGCGACTTACCGAACCTCTCCCCGGACAGGTTGCGCTCGACCTCGTCTAGCAGATCCGCTGTCCACACCGGCCGGAACAACTCGGCATCGGCCAGCGTCAGCAGCAGGTTGTTCAGGGCCTGGGGAAGCATGACGCACGTGTCGAGAACCACCCGCAAGGTCGTCATAGGTCGCCCTGCCCAGATCAACGAGTCGACACGAAGCCGTCAGCGGCATCGCCCGGGTCCGGGGGTTCCTCGTGCGCCATCTCCTCGAACACCTGGCCCCGGCGCGCACGCTCACCCTGCTGGAATTCGAGCACGTCCGCCAACTCCACCCGGCGATGCCGGCCCGGCGACGTGTAGGGGATCTTCCCCGCTTCCAACAACCGCACCAACGTCGGCCGCGTAATGCCCAACAGGTCCGCGGCCTCCTGCGTCGTCAACACCGTGCGATGAGGTTCCACCGTCACCGCCTGACCCCGATCCAAAGCAGCAACCGCGTCGACGAGCAACCCCCGAACACTGTCCGGCAACGGCACCGACCCGCCCGGGGACGAGATCGACACCTCGTCAGAACCAGCAAGAACGGCCTTCAGTGCTGCGAGAAGATCCCGATCGTCGGTGGCCGGCGGCAATACCGTGTGGTTCGACCCAGCGCCCATACCTCACCATAAAACGAAAAAAACGAACACACAATGCGGCTGGGCAGCAGCGTAACGGATGACGGACTCAGGAACGAGATCGCGAGCACCATTCCCAGCCAGGCGAGACGGCATGGGCTGCGGTCATCTGGCCTCCCTGTCTGTCCTCGCCGGTGCGGCGAGGGTGATCTCGGACAGGCTGCACCGGAACTCGTCATTCGACAGCTGCGGACGGCTGATTCTCCCGAGTAGTCTGTCTGGGCATGGCACGGGATGAGCGTGGTGTGACAGCCCAGAGTGAGGACTTCGCTGCCTGGTACAACGAGGTGGTGTTCAAGGCGGGTCTCGTGGATCGAGGTCCGGCCAAGGGCACCATGGTGATTAGGCCGTACGGGTACCGGCTGTGGGAGCTGTTGCAGTCCGAGCTGGACCGTCGTATCAAGGACACCGGTCACGAGAATGCATACTTCCCGTTGCTGATTCCGGAAAGCTACCTGGGCCGGGAGGCCGAACACGTCGAAGGGTTCTCCCCGGAACTGGCGGTGGTCACCCGCGCCGGCGGGAAGGTTCTCGAGGAGCCGTTGGTGGTGCGGCCGACGTCGGAGACGGTGATCGGCGAGATGATGGCCAAGTGGATCAGCTCGCACCGCGACCTGCCGCTGCTGTTGAATCAATGGGCGAATGTGGTGCGGTGGGAGCTGCGGCCGCGAATGTTCTTGCGCACGACAGAGTTTCTGTGGCAGGAGGGTCACACCGCGCACGTCGACGAGGCGTCCGCCCGCCGCGAGACGATGCTGGCCCTGGACATCTATCACGAGGTGGCGCGTGAGCTGGCCGCGATCCCGGTCGTTCCGGGTGAGAAGACACCCGGCGAACGGTTCGCCGGTGCGGTGGCGACCTACACGATCGAGGGCATGATGCGTGACGGCCGTGCGCTGCAGTCCGGCACCTCGCATTACATGGGCACCAAGTTCGCGTCGGCGTTCGACATCCGGTTTACCAGCGAGGAGGGCCGAGAGGAGCTGTGTCACACCACGTCCTGGGGAATGAGCACCCGGATGATCGGCGGCATCGTGATGACGCACGGCGACGACAAGGGCCTGGTGTTCCCGCCGCGGTTGGCGCCCCACCAGGTGGTGATCGTGCCGATCACCCGCGGCGGCAACGTCGCGGTCGAGGAAGCGGCCGACGAGCTGGCCCGCCGCCTGCGGTCGGTAGGGGTGCGGACCCATGTCGATGCCCGTCCCCACCTCACCCCGGGTTTCAAGTACAACGAGTGGGAGATGCGCGGCGTCCCGGTCCGGCTCGAGCTCGGTCCGCGAGATCTGGAGGCCCGCACCGTGATGATGGTGAAACGGCTCGGCGACGACGGCAAGCAGGCCGTGCCGATCGGCTCCCTGCCCGAGACCATGCCGGGGGTCCTGGACGACTTTCAGGCCTTCCTGCTCGCTCGGGCCACCGCGTTCCGCGACGACCACACCCGAACCGTCGACATCTGGGAGGATTTCGCGGACGCGGTGTCGACCGGGTGGGCACTGGCCCTGCACTGCGGGATTGCCGCGTGCGAGGAGGAGATCAAGTCCCTCACTGCTGCCACCCCGCGATGTGTTCCGCTCGGCGGCGAACCGGAGGCAGGTGGGTGCGTGCGATGTGGCGCGGCGTCGGCGTATGGCAAGCGGGTGATCTTCGGGCGAGCGTACTGACGGGGCGTACGTACAGGGGTGGCTATCACCACCCCTCGGGGGACTATTCGAAGGCCGGGCACTCGACGGACGCTGGGGATCTCGAAAACCGACTACTCGGAGAGAAACCCCACGACCGAAAGGAACCCCCCATGCCCCGCATCCTCGGTGCCACCGTCCCTGACGTCCACGAACACGATCCGCCGGGCGCCGCCCTGCCCGCGGCCGAATCCGTCCAAAAAGAAGCCCGTCACCACTGGGCCTTCGCCCGGATGGGCCTGTATCTGCTGCTCGCCTCCCTACCACTGCTCGCGATCTCGGCGCAGGTGTTCGGTGTCGTGCCGATGAATGCCACCGGTGCGCTGGTGATCATTCCGCTCGCCGCCACCCTCGCCGTGTTGTGCGTGTTCGCTCCGCACCCGATCGACCGCATCGTCGGCCACGGCCTCGGCTGGGGGATGTTCGCGTGTCTGGCCTACGACGTCTTCCGCCTCGACACCGTGTATCTGCTCGGGTTGTGGGGCGACTTCATTCCGAAAATGGGTACGTGGCTGCACTCGGGAACCGACACCCGGACCGGCGCGATCGTCGGCTACCTGTGGCGGTACCTCGGCGACGGCGGCGGCATCGGAATCGCCTTCTTCCTCATCGCCCTCGCGCTCGGCCTCCAACATCGGTCACGCCGCGTCGTCCTCCTCGCGTTCGTCACCTTCGCGGTGTTCCCGGTGTGGGCCGGGCTCATCGGAACGGTCGCCCTGTCGCCGCACGGACAGCACGACATGTTCCCGCTCACGCCGACGACGATCACGTTGTCGCTGATCGGGCACCTGATCTTCGGGCTCGTGCTCGGTCTCGGCTTCCTGCGCGCGCGGGGCCGACTCGGCCAGCACTGGCCGTGGCCGCCGCTGCTCCCGGTGCGGTCGCGGGCCGGTACGCCGCAGCCGCGCAGTGAGGCGCTGGTGCCCGCGTGCGGCGTGTGGGGCGCGACCGCCGGCTTGCACCCCCCCCTGGTGTGTGGCGACGGGGCCCGGGGCCCGCTTCGCCACTCACGTGTGGGTGAGGTGCCGGTCCTTCACCTTCCGGCCCACTGCCATGGACAGCAGCATCAGCAGTGCCGCCCCCACGAAGCAGGTGGCGTAACCGACGTGCGGGGCGAGGAGTGAGATGACGAACGGGACGGCGAAGCCGACGTAGATCAGGCAGTAGAACACCGCCACGGTCTGCGCGAGTTCGTCTGCCGGTGCCAGTCTTTCGACGGACGCGAGACCGGAACCGAGCAGTATGCCGTAGCAGGCTCCGAGGAGGAAGGCCGCGACGACGATCGCGGCGACGGCCGGCGCCCCGTCCGTGTACGCGACCACGGTCGCGGCGCCGAAGCCCAGCACCCCGAGGGTGATGCCGACCCGGATTCCGGCGGCGGCGTCGTCCTGCTGCGACCACCGTTTGGCCCACGGCTGGATCACCGCACCGGTGATCAGGGTCAGCGCCGCGACGAGCCCGGTGAAGGCCACCGACGTGGACCGCAGCGACTCGGAGACGAGCGGCGGAAGGGTCGCGAACGACACGGTCGCCACACCGAACACCCACGGTGCCCAGGGTGCGATGCCCCATCGGAACTGGGGTGTCGCCAGCGCCGACAGGGGTGTGGCGGTGAGGTCTGTCGCCCGGACCCGAACGTCGGGCACCGCCCACACCAGCGCCAGGGCTCCGAGCATCAGCGCGATGTGCACCAGGTACGGGAGCAGTTCGGGGGCGGGGAGCCACTGCGCGATCACGCCGGCGAACAGGGCTCCGCAGCCGAATCCCGCGGACAACGACACGGCGGCGCGGCGTGCACCCGCCCCGGCCGGGGCGGTGGAGCTGAGTTCCTTCATCCAGGCGGTGCCGGCGCCGAACGCCATGCCGGACGCGAGTCCGGCCAGCACCCGGCCCAGGTAGAGCAGGTCGGGGACGGCGGCGCCCGCGATGAGGACGAGGGAGGAGACGATGCCGACGGGGATCATCGGGCGGATCACCGCGCGCCGCCCGAACCGGTCGGACACGCGCCCGAAGTACAGCAGAGCGGGCACCAGCCCGACGACGTACGACGCGAGCATCGCGGTGAACGAGCCGTTGCCGAGACCGAGATGTTCGCGGTAGACGAGCTGCATCGGGGCGAACTGGTTGGCACCCCAGCTGACCGCGAACAGCGCGGCGGCGAGGCGGACCCAGGGCGGAAGCATCACCTGATCCTCCCAGAGCCCGTAGCGCGGCGAAGTATCAACTCTTCACAGCTCGGGCCACGGTTTCCTGTGCACACTGGCCGTGTGCGGCGGGTCCGGCGATGTCTAGCGTCGACCCCTGAGCACGAGCCGAGGAGGACATGTGTGGGGTAACGACGGCAGTTGGGTCGGCTCGGACGCGCAGACGATCGCCCGCGCGGTGACGAACCGGGAGGTGTCCGCGAGCCAGGTGCTCGACGACCACCTGGCGCACATCAAGGCCCGGAACCCGGAGCTGAACGCCGTCGTCACCGTCGCGGAGGATCAGGCGATCCGGGCCGCCGACGACCTCGACATCCGGATCGGCCGAGGGGAAGACGTCGGTCCGCTGGCCGGGGTCCCGTTCACCGTGAAGGACCTGATCGCCACCGCGGGTGTTCGGACGACGGCGGGATCGCGCGCGCTCGAGCACAACGTGCCTTCTGTCGACGCGCCCGCGGTGGCCGCGATGAGGGCGGCCGGCGCGATTCTCGTCGGGAAGACGAACACCCCGGAGTTCGGGGCCAGCGGTCTGACGCACAACGACTTGTTCGGGTACACCGTGAACCCGCTGCGGCCCGGCGGTGTCTCCCGCTCCCCCGGCGGTTCGAGCGGCGGCGAGGCGGCGGCGATCGCGTCCGGGATGAGTGTTGTCGGTCTCGGCACCGACTTCGGCGGCTCGGTCCGCTGGCCCGCCCACTGCACGGGTCTGCGGTCGGTGCGCCCGACGATCGGCCGGGTGGACCCCGACGGACAGTATCCCGGCGTCCCGTCGGGTGATCACCTGCTGACCAATCTGGCGACCATGCACGGCACGCTGCAGACGATCGGCCCGATGGCGCGGACACTGGACGACGCGGCGCTCGTGCTGCGGGTGCTCTCGTCCCGGCAGTACCGCTGGACGGACCCGGCTTCGGTGGACCTTCCGCGTCTCGACATCACGTGGGCGCCCGGTGACGGAACCGTGCCCGTCGGCGAGGAGATCGCCGCGGCCGTCGCCGGCGCCGCCGGCAGGCTCGATGCCCGACCGTACCGAGGGGCGGCGCTGTCGGAGGGGAACGAGCTGTTCGGTACTTTGCGTTCGGTCGAAACCCACACCGACATAGAAGAACTCGGCACCGACTTCGGAACGAACATCGCCACGATGCTCGCCGACGCGCGGGACGTGGACCGGTGCCTGGTCGAGCGACTGTGGGCGCAGCGAGCGGAACTCGTCCACCGATTGCTCGGCGAGATGGGCGACGTGCTCGTCCTTCCCGTCGCCTCGATCCCGGCGCCACCGCTCGGCGAGGAACTGTTCGACGTCGGTGGGCAGTCGCTCACGTGGGCTCAGGCCCTGGCGAGTTGCCGCGCGATCAGTGTGACGGGTCTGCCGTCCGTCGTCGTTCCGGTGGGAAGCACCCGGTCCGGGTTGCCGATCGGCGTGCAGGTCGTCGCGCGCCCATGGTGCGAGCACGTGGCGTTGGCCGTGGCCGCCCGGTTGTGAGGCGACCACGGCCGACGCGGGTGTCAGATCACCCGGTCTCGCCGCAGGCCCTCGATGTCTTCGTCGCTCAGCCCGAATTCACCGAGCACCTCGGCCGTGTCCTGTCCCAGCACCATCGGCGGCGCATTCCGGATGGGCAGGGTCTCGTCGTCCACCCAGAACGGACCACGGACCAGCGGCACTTCACCGCCGTTCGGTGTGGCCACCGGCTGCACCATCTTCAGCGCCTGCACCTGCGGGTCGGCGAAGGCCTGATCGATCGTGTGGACGGGACCGCACGGGATGCCCGCCGCGCGAATCGCCGTCACCCATTCGGCGGCCGGCCGCACGGACAGCAGTTCGAGGAGTTCCTTGGTGAGCCGATCGCGGTGCGCGAGTCGTGACTGGCCGGTGCGGTATTCGGGCCGGTCGGCGAGTTCGGGATCCCCGAGAACCTGGCACAGCGACTCCCAGTGCCGATCCGAGCCGGTCGCGATGATGATGGGGAAATCGGCCGTGTCGAACGTGCCGTATGGCGTGATCGTCGGGTGCGTGTTGCCGTTCGGTTCCGCGACGCGTCCGGTGCTCAGATAGTTCTGCGCCTGGAACGACATGATCGACAGGGCCGATTCGAGCAGCGACGTCTGCACGTGATGGCCGGCGCCGTCACGGCCCCGCGACACGAGTGCCGCCGTGATGCCCAGCGCCGCATAGATACCGGACACCGTATCGATGATCGGGATGCCGACGCGCATCGGCGTGTGGTCGCCCGCGCCGGTCACCGACATCAGACCCGACATGCCCTGCGCCACCTGATCGAGTCCCGGCGAGAACTGCTCGGGTCCGGTCGGGCCGAAACCACTGACACTCATGACGATCACTCCGGGATTGTCCTCGGCGAGCGACTCCTGATCGAGTCCCATGTCCGCGAGGACGCCGGGTCGGAAGTTCTCGACGATGACGTCCACGTCGACGGCCATGCGGCGCAGCAGTTTCCGACCCTGCTCGCTGCGCATGTCGAGCGCGACGGACCGTTTGCCGCGGTTGACGGAGGCGAAGTACAGGCTGTCGCTGCCGTCGAACGGCGGCCACTGCCGGGAACTGTCGCCACCGGAACGGGTCTCGACCTTGATGATGTCGGCGCCGAAATCCGACAGCAGTGCCGTGCACAGCGGACCGGCGAGGGCCCGCGTGAGGTCGAGGACCCGGATCCCGCTGAGCAACTGGTTCATGGTGGATCCTCGGTTCTCTGTGAAGGAAGGGGGACCGTCCGAGAATTGCGGACCCGCCGATCGATAGCGATGGCGAGAATGCACAAGCGGCCGCTGGGGATTTCGGCGCATTGTGTGCCGCGACGGCCGGTCGCCGCCGGTTAGCGTGAGGGTCCCGACGAAGCACCCGAGGAGTACGAGGCGATGCGCGACATCCTGACGGGCCTGCAAGCGTGGTTCGATCGCGGCGAGAACTTCGTCCTCGCCACGGTGGTGCGAACCTGGAAGTCGTCTCCGCGGGCACCGGGCGCGGCGATGGCCGTGTCGGAATCCGGTGAGGTGCTCGGAAGTGTGTCCGGTGGGTGTGTCGAGAGCGCGCTGTACGAGACGGCGCGGGACGTGCTGGCCGACGGGCGCAGCCGGACCGAGGTGTTCTGTGTGGCGGACGACGACGCGATCGGTGTCGGTCTGACGTGCGGCGGCACCATCGAGGTGTTCGTTCAGCGTATCGGGCACAACGACTTCCCGGACTTCGCGGACGTGGCGCGCAGGATCCGCGGGGGTGAGCCGATCGCCGTCGTGACGGAGACCGGCGACGGAGCACGGACCCGGCGCTGCGTGATCACCGGGGACGGGGCCGCGGGCGACCTCGACCTGCCCGAGACCGATGTCGATAATGTCCGCGGTCGTCTCGACGCCGGTGAGTCGCGGGTGTATCAGCTGCGGTCCGAGACGGTGTGCATGGTCGAGATCTTCGCGCCCCCGCCGCGGATGTACATCTTCGGGGCCATCGATTTCGCGGCGGCCATGTGCACGCTGGGCGCGTTCGCCGGCTACCACGTCACGGTGATCGACGCCCGCGCCGTGTTCGCGACGCGCGCCCGGTTCCCGGACGCCGACGACGTCGTCGTGATGTGGCCGCACCGCTTCCTCGAGACCGCGCCGGTCGACCACCGAACGGTCCTCGCGGTGCTCACCCACGACGAGAAATTCGACATCCCACTGCTGGGCCTGGCCCTGCGATCGGACGCCGCGTACATCGGCGCGATGGGCAGCCGGGCCACGCACGAGCGCCGGGTCGCGCTGCTGCGGGAACAGGGGACGACCGCGGCGGAGCTGGCACGGCTGCACTCCCCGATCGGCCTCGACCTGGGCGCGCGTACTCCCGAGGAGACCGCGGTGTCGATCCTCGCCGAGATGATGAAGACGACCCGGGGCACCACCGGGCTCGAGCTCCAGCAGCTGAGCGGTTCGATTCACCGTGATGTCGAAGTCCAGGAGTGCGTAGCCGGCGGGCCACCAGTCGCATCACGGCGTGGGTAATCGGACGCAGTTTCGGGTAACCGGACGTGGAGCGACGACGCGGGATGTCAAGGCGGTGGAAGGGGCGTCTCCCGCGCCGGTATGGAACCCCTGCGGCGGCACCCAGTCCTTCCTTTCACCCGATATAGAGGCCTCATGAACATCATCACCGCACTTCCCCTGGCCGTACTGCGCGCGCAGTACACGATCGTGCGCTACCCCCTTCACCTGATCGACGAACAGGTCATCGCACACCTGGCACCCGCAGCACCGGCCCGACGGCTGTACCGGGGCGGCCTCGGCCTGCTCGATTGCGCCGTCGGTAGCGTTCTGGGTCACCAGGACCGTGCCCATCGTGGCGCCGACGCCCCACCCCGCATCACCCTGGTCGCCGGCACCGCCCCCGACACCGATGACGATCCCGGCGCCTCGGATATCGCTGCCGCCGAGGTAGAGACCGCCTCTCGGTCCGCGGCCGTAGGGAACGCCGAGCTGAACGAGAAGGCGGCCCATCAACTCGACACCGATTCGCTTGCCGAGAACCTCGACGACGTAGCCGACCCCGCCGACCCGGCGACCACAACCGTCATAACCCGGCTTGCGGACGCCGCGAGCACCGAACCCGACACGACACTGACCGGTGAGCTGGCCGACCGCGTGGCCGAACTCGCCCGGGCCGACACCCCACCACCGGGCACCCGGACAACCCCGACCGGCAAACGCCACTAATCTGCGGAGATCACGCGGTCACGCCAACTCGGCTGCCCAATCGGCGAAGCTCTGCCACCCCACCTCGGGGTAGAGCCGGCGCAGTTCGCCGATGTTCGCGTCGTATCCGGTGTCGGTAAGGAAGCGGAACATCGCGCGCATGTCCGGCGATGCGATGGCGTCCGCGTCGGACGCATGGGAATGAACCGGCGTGCCCAGTACCTCGCCGAGCACTTCGGCCATCCGACGTGGCGTCGGATCGTCCGACGCCAGGTCGATTCGTGTCCGGGCAAAGCGGTCCGGGTCGTCGAACACGAGGGCGACGAACCGACCGAGGTCCCGGCGCGACAACTGCTGCAGCGGGGTGTCGACCGGCAGAGGCAGATCGAGCCGGCCTCGGCGGATGCTGTCGAGGCCACCGAGCAGGTTGTCATAGAAGTAGGTCGGCCCGACGATCGTGTACGAGACCGAGGAGTCTCGCAGCAACGACTCGGTAGCAGCCTTCGTGTCGAAATGTGGGACCCCGGTGCTCTTGTCCGCGTCGGCCACCGAAGAAAACACCACGTGGGGAACACCGGAATCACTGAACGCGCCGACAAGCGCGGCACCCTGAGCGATTTCCGCCTCCGGGCCGTCCTCGAAAGGCGTTGTCATGGCGAACACGCCCGCGCACCCCTCGACGGCTGACGCGATCGCCGCCCGATCGGTGATATCAGCCACGGCAATGTCGACGCCTCGCAGGCGCAACGCGTCTGAGCGCGAAGAGCTTCGACGGACCAGTGCTCGTACCTCACGTCCTCGTTCGAGGAGCGCGTCGACGACGGCGCCTCCTTGACCACCCGTTGCTCCGACGACTGCATACGGCTCACTCATGGGCACAAGATCTCTCCTTCTCGACCGCGCCAGCCTACTCGCAGGCTCCGGCCGCTCACCGCGACGTCTGCCCTGGTCGGTGCGACGATGGTTGTGATCCGGTCCGGGTTGAAAGCACGCGACCTGCCCGGCTGTGCGGTAGGCGCATGCCAGATGCCGATCCACGAGTTGCCCTTCGTGTACATAGGTTTCGTACGCATCCGAGTGCGCCGCGTGACCGTCGTTTGACGGTTATTCGGTTTCGACTTAAGGTCACACTTTCGCGCCATTCGGGGCGAGTATCGGATCAGGTGAGCAGGGTGTTGCAGTGACGGCGAGGGATGTCGGTAGTTCCGCTCCCGGGTTCCGTGCAGCCGCCGACACCGGCGACGGGCCTGCTCGGGACGTTGCGCCGCAACCGTTCGCCGACGTGCTGGTGTCCGATCTCCTCGTCTCCCCGACCCTCGTCGCCGGCGAGACCGGCACCTCGCGTGAGGTGTCGAACGTCGCCGTGATGGCGGTGCCGGACATCGGACCGTGGCTCCGCACCGGGCAGTTGCTGCTCACCACGTCCGCGGTTCTCGGCCGGCTGGTCGAGCCGATCGACGCGTTTCTCGCCCGACTCGACAGGCGGGGCGTCTCCGGGCTCGCCGTCCGGCTCGACGACCCCACCGCGACGTTGCCGGCCGAGATGTCCGATGCGGCCGACGAACTCGGGCTTCCTCTCGTCGTGGTCGCGGACCTGTACTCGCAGACACACCCGCTGGCGGCTGCGCTCGCGGAGTTGTCGGCCCGGCAGGTCGACGCCGTGTTCGAGGCGGACCGGCTGCGGAGAGTGCTCGTCGACGTCGTGATGGCCGGCGGAGGGTTCGCCGAACTCGCCGACGCCGTCCACGGTGAACTGGGCGGGGCCGTGCTGATCACGACACCCGACGGACGTCAGTTGTGCCGGGCCGGGGACGAGTCCGAGCTGAACCGGCTGGCGTCGAGTGCGGCGCTCGACTCCACCGGGCGGGTCCGCACCGATTCGACGGAGGGCGGGCTGGGCCTGCACCGGCTGGGCGACGAGTTCATCGCCGTCTCAGCGATTTCGGCCAACGGCATCGATCACGGGCGGCTGGTGCACTTCAGCACCGGACACCCGCTGCGCAGCGAAGACCTGTATCTCGTCGAGCAGGCGGCGGCGGTGTGCGCCCTGGTGGTCGCCCGCGAACTGGTCGTGTCCTCGGTGGAGGAGAAGCACCGCGCGAACTTCGTGCGGGACCTGCTGCTCGGCCGCGGCGGCGAACACGAGCACGTCGTCGCGCACGCCAAGACGTTCGGCTGGGACCTGGACCGTCCCGTGGTCGTCGTGGTGATCGAACCCGATCCGGTCGGTGAGGACGAGCCGTCGATGCCCACCCGGATGCCGCTCGTCGAGCGACAGGCGCGGGCATTCACGAGTGCCGTCGCGGGCCGTGACACGGGTGCCGCGGTCACCGCGCTGGCGACGGAGACGGTGATCCTGATGGGGGTCGGCACCGACACGATGAACCTCGTCCACGAACTCGTCGCGTACGTGCGCGGCGACGGCGGCGGTGGGCGCAGACCCTTCGGGGTGGGAGTGTCCCGGCCGACGGACTCGGTCGACGGCATCCCGGCCCTCTACGGCCAGGCCCGGACCGCGCTGAAGGTGGGACGGCAGATCACCGGCGCCTGGGCCGTGACGCATTTCGACGACCTCGGTGTCTACCGGCTGCTGAGCCTCGTCGAGGACGACCGCGAACTCGAGTCGTTCGCGCAGGAGACCCTGCGTGAGCTGACGGCGGACACACCCGAGGCGCAGGACATGCGGCGCACCCTCGAGGTGCTGCTCGCCACCAACATCAACATCGCCGAAACCGCACGTCAACTGCACTTTCACTACAACACCCTGCGGTACCGGGTGGTGAAGCTGGAGAAGATGCTCGGGTCGTTCACCGATCACCCCGAATTGCGCCTCGACCTGTCGCTCGCCCTCAAGATCATGGCGATGCGCGGCATCAATTCCTAAAGTTGCCAATTTCGCCGGGCACGCACTGGCAGATTCTTCTCACGCCGGGTGGCTGACGCTGTAATAACGTTGCCCTCCTATCGAGGTGCAAATGTGACATGCGGCACATCATCGAAGCTGGCCGTCGGCACCCCTGCACCGTCACCTGTCTGAAAGGTCCCCCTATGCCTATCTGGACACTGCACGGAGATGGCAAGACCATCGCGCCCGGGGAGGTCGTCGCCCCGAGCGAACGGCTCAGCTGGGGTCGCACGATCGGGCTCGGCGGGCAGCACGTGGTCTCGATGTTCGGGGCCACGTTCGTCTTCCCGATCATCATGGGTCTCAATCCTCAACTGGCCGTGATGTTGTCGGGATTCTGCACCCTCTTCTTCCTGCTGGTCGTCAAGGGCCGGATTCCCAGTTACCTGGGGACGTCGGCCGCGTTCGTCGGCGGCATCGCCGCCATCCGCGCCCAGGGCGGCACCTCGGCGCAGGTGACCGGGGCGATCCTGGTGTCGGGTCTCGTGCTCGCCGGGATCGGCGTGCTGATCCACTTCCTCGGCGGCGGGGTGGTGTTCAAGATCCTGCCGCCCGTGGTCACCGGTGCCGTCGTCATGCTGATCGGGTTCAACCTGGCCCCGGTCGTCGCCGGAACGTACTGGCCGCAGGACCAGTGGGTCGCGTTGACGGTGATGGTCGTGCTGGTGGTGGCGAGCGTCGCGCTCCGCGGATTCCTCGGGCGGGTCGCGATCTTCCTGACGCTGCTTTTCGGATACGTGCTGTCGTGGGTGCTGGACCTGACGACCGGCATGATCACGTCGTACGACCCGGTGGCCGGCGGAGTCACCGAGCACTTCCGTGTCAACTGGGACGGCGTCTCCTCGGCGTCGTGGATCGGGCTCCCGCCGTTCTCGGACGAGGCGAACGGCATCGTCGGCATCCACGCGCCGTCGTTCAGTCTCACGTTCATCGTCCTCGTGCTGCCCGGTGTGATCGCCCTGATCGCGGAGAACGCCGGACACGTCAAGGCCGTCGCCGAGATCACCAAGACCGACCTCGACCCGATGATGGGACGCGCCCTGATCGGCGACGGCCTGGCCACCACCATCGCGACCAGCGTCGGCGGATCCCCCACGACGACGTACGCCGAGAACATCGGCGTCATGGCCGCGACGAAGGTGTATTCGACGGCCGCGTACGCCGCGGCAGGCGTCATCGCGATGCTGCTGGGTTTCTCCCCCAAGTTCGGTGCCGTCATCTCCGCGACCCCCGGCGGTGTGCTCGGCGGAATCACGGTGGTGCTCTACGGGATCATCGGCCTGCTCGGCGCGAAGATCTGGAAGGAGAACGGCGTCGACTTCGGCAACCCGCTCAACCTGATGCCCATCGCCGCCGGCCTCATCATCGCGATCGGTGACACGGAGCTGACGTTCACGGACAGCTTCTCCCTGAGCGGCATCGCACTCGGCACGATCGTGGTGATCGGGATGTACCACCTGTGCCGCGTCATCGCCCCGAAGGACGCCGACGACGCGGGGGCAGGCGGTCACACCCCGAAGCCCACCGCGGACGACGGAACGGCCCCGGATCGGGTCGGTCAGCTCACGTGATCTGCCATCGGTGGGACGTGAGTTTTGTCACTAGTTCACGAAACGTCGAGCGCACGATACGGGCAGGATCTGAGGAATGAAACCGTCGCCACTGACTTATCACCGACCTCGGTCGATCGACGAGGCCTGTCAGATCCTCGCGGACGTGGCTCACGAGGGAAAAGTGCTCGCGGGCGGGCAGTCGCTGATCCCGTTGCTCTCCATGCGGCTGGCCGCGCCGGCGCACCTCGTCGACATCGGATCGATCCCCCGGCTGGACGCGGTGTCGTCGTCACGCGAGCTCGGTGTCACGTTCGACGCACTGACCACCCACTCGGTGCTCGAAGCCGACCGCGGCGCCGCCCAGGTGCAACCGCTGATCGGCCGCGGACTGCGTCTCGTCGCACACCCGACCATCCGCAACCGCGGCACGACGGTCGGCTCGATCGTCCACGCCGACCCGTCCGCCGAGATGCCGGCCGTGCTGGCGCTGCTCGGCGGCTCGGTCACCGTGCGTTCGGTGCGAGGGGTCCGGGAGATCCGCTCGACCGACCTGTTCGCCGGGCCGCTCGAAACGACGCTCGAGGCGGACGAGATCGCCACGAGCGTCACCGTCCCGGCCGCCGAACCCGGTGTCGGGACGGCGATCGACGAGATCGCCCGCAGGCACGGCGACTACGCACTCGTCGGGGTCGCGGCGCAGGTGCGGGTCGAACGCGGTGCGGTTTCGGAGGCCCGGATGACGTACGTGTCGGCCGGCGAACTCGGTGAGGTCGTCGACTACACGGACGTGCTGCGGGGTGCGTCCGCGACGGACGACCGGG
Organism: Rhodococcus sp. IEGM 1305; assembly: GCF_030058635.1. NCBI lineage: Bacteria > Bacillati > Actinomycetota > Actinomycetes > Mycobacteriales > Nocardiaceae > Rhodococcus > Rhodococcus sp. IEGM 1305. The sequence continues at coordinate 113,447 of NZ_JASHKX010000004.1, read as the reverse complement.
ACCCGTTGTGGCGGAATCTGTCCGAGTTCGCGCGGGAGCGGATCGACACCGAGCCCGACATCCACGCCACGGCGCGGTACCGGTCGCAGTTGGTGGCGGCGCTGACCGCCCGGGTCGGGTTCGCGGCCGCGCAGGATGCAGTACTCGACGGTGCCGCCGTGCACGCGTCGGCGGGAGGAAGGTGACCATGGCAAAGGCAATGCATCGTGGCGGCGAAGGCCGCCCGCGTCAGCGCAGCATCGACGAGCAACTCGCCGAACTGCAGGAGGAGACGGGCGAACAGCACGTCGCGGTGACGTTCACGCTCAACGCGGTGACGCAGACGGTGGTGCTGCCGTCGCGCACGCTCGCGTCCGACGCGATCCGGCACCATCTACGCCAGACTGGGACACACGTCGGCTGCGAGCACGGGGTCTGCGGCGCATGCACCGTGCTGCTCGACGGCAAGCCCGTGCGGTCGTGCCTGGTGCTTGCGGCGAGCCTCGAGGGCCGGGAGGTCACCACCGTCGAGGGTCTCGTCGAACCCGACGGCACCCTGCATCCGGTGCAGCAGGCGTTCATCGACTGCCACGGTCTGCAGTGCGGATTCTGCACTCCCGGCTTCGTGACCACCATCGCCGCGTTCCTCGAGGAGAACGATTCACCCACCCGCGAGGAGGCCACCGACGCGATCGCGGGCAACCTCTGCCGGTGCACCGGATACCAGAACATCAGGGCGGCCGTGCTGCGTGCCGCGGAGATCAAGCGCGAGCGTTCGGGCGAGTTCCCGCTCGGCGAGGACGACGAGTCGTCGCGGGCCTCACTCGATCCGAAGGTCCGCGGCACGACCAACCCGGTCGCTGGAAGGGCAGGGCGAGCATGAGCGTCACAAAACCCCGCACCGAGCCCGCGCCCACCACGGACGCCGACGCGCCCGCCGCGTCGGAGAAGTTGTTCGGCAAGCCGATTCCCCGCACGGAGGATGCCCGGCTCCTGTCCGGCAACGGCCGCTACCTCGACGATCTGGGGCACAACGCGCTCATCGCCGCGTTCGTCCGGTCACCGCACGCGCATGCCCGCATCACGGGGATCGACATCGATGCCGCACTCGATCTGCCTGGTGTGCACGCGATCTACACGTACGACGACCTCGTGGACGACTCCCCGGAGATGGCGGAGAACCTCCCCCTCCTGATCCCGCATCCGGCGATCACCGCCCCGCGCAACGGGTATCCGCTCGCCAAGGACGAGGTCAACCACGTCGGCGAGGCGATCGCGATGGTCGTCGCCGACAACCGGTACATCGCCGAGGACGCGTGCGCCAAGATCGACGTCACGTACGAGATGCTCCCACCGGTCGTGGGCATCGACGTGGCGCGGCAGGCGGACAACGCGGTGCACGCGGACGTCCCCGACAACGTCGCGGCGCACCTGCAGCACGGATTCGGCGACGTGGACGCGGAACTGGCGAACGCACCGCACCGGCTGACCCTGAACCTCGAGATCGAGCGGTCGGCGTCGATGCCGATGGAGGGCAAGGGCGTCTACGCGCGCTGGGACACCGACGAGCAGGCGCTCACGTTCTGGACGTCCACGCAGACGTCCACGTCGGCCCGCGCGGCGATCGCGGCACGACTGAAGATGGCGCACAACAAGGTCCACTGCATCGCACCCGACGTCGGCGGTGGTTTCGGCGTCAAGATCGTCCACCCGTGGCCGGAGGAGGTCATGGTCACCTGGGCCGCGCGGCGGCTCGGGACGGCGGGCATCTCGAGCGAGGTCAAATGGGTCGAGGACCGGCGCGAGCACTTCGTGTCGAGCGCGCACGAGCGCGGCCAGATCCAGGAGGTGACGGTCGGATTCGACGACGACGGCACCCTCCTCGCGTTCGATTTCACGTTCTGGCACGACAACGGCGCCTACCTGCCGTACGGCATCATCGTCATGCTGAACACGTCGACGCAGGTGCTCGGGCCGTACAAGCCGAAATCTTTCCGGGTGGACGCGTACTCGCTGTACACGAACACGGTCATCGTCACGCCCTACCGCGGCGCCGGCCGACCGCAGGCCGTGTTCGCGATGGAACGGGCGATGGACGCGATCGCGAAGTATCTCGGCAAGGACGTCATCGAGGTCCGCGAGCACAACTTCATCCGTCCCGAGGAAATGCCGTACGACTTCCACCTCACGTTCCAGGACGGCCGCCCGCTGATCTACGACACCGGCGACTACCAGGCCGGGATCGACAAGCTCAAGACACTCATCGACTGGGACGGGTTCGCCGACTACAAGAAGCAGGCGAAAGCCGAAGGCCGGGCAGTGGGCATCGGGATCGGCGCCTACGTGGAAGGCACCGGGCCCGGCCCGTACGAGGGCGCCCACGTCCTCGTCGAGACGTCCGGGAAGGTCAAGGCCGCAACGGGTCTGACCACCCAGGGGCAGGGCCACCAGACGGCGTTCGCGCAGATCGTCGCGGACGACCTCGGCGTGCCGGTCACCGACGTGGAGATCGTCACCGGCGACACCCGTCGATTCGGCTACGCCGTCGGCACGTTCGCGTCCCGCGGCGCCGTGATGTCCGGATCGGCGTTCCACGTGGCGGCGCAGATGGTGGCCGAGAAGGCCCGCACGATCGCCGGTGAGGCGCTGAACCTCGATCCCGCCGAACTGGAACTTCGCGGTGGGCACGTGTGCAAGATCGGCACGCTGCCCGGCGCCGAGGGCACGTCCATCTCGCTGGGTGTGGTCGCGGTGCTGTCGAATCCGCTGCGCTACGCGTTCGACGACGCGTCGAGGCAGGCCACCGGATTCGCGAAAGCCGACACCGACATGACGATTCCGCCGGTCCGGGAGGGCGAGCAACCCGGGCTCGAGGCCACCGGCTACTACTCGCCCCCGACGTCGACGTTCGCGTCCGGTGTGCACGCGGCGATCGTCGAAACCGATCCGGTGACGGCGGAGATCCACGTGCGGCGGTACGCCGTGATCCACGACTGCGGCAACGTCATCAACCCGCGGATCGTCGAGGGCCAGGTCATGGGCGCTGTCGCGCAGGGTGTCGGCGGCGCGCTGTACGAGAAGATCGTCTACGACGAGCACGGCCAGATGCTCAACGCGTCGTACATGGATTTCCTGATGCCGTTCGTCACCGAGATGCCCGACTCGCTCGAGATGGACCACACCGTCACCCCGTCCGGTCTCAATCCCCTCGGGATGAAGGGCGCAGGCGAGGCGGGCGTGATCCCGACGTCCGCCGTCATCGCGGCTGCGATCGAGGACGCGGAAGGCATCCCGATCACCTCCATGCCGATATCCCCTTCAGAGTTGTTCGAGCTTCGCCTCGCACACGCGTCGTCACAGAGCAAGGAGAACGAATGAGAATCGCCGGCACCGCCCTACTGACGGCCCCACCGGAGGCCGTGTACGACAACCTGCAGGACGGACGGGTCCTCGCGGCGACCATCCCCGGGGTGCAGTCCCTCGAGCAGCTCAGCGACAACCATTACAAGTTGTCCATCACGGCGGGTGTCGCGTCCATCAAGGGTACCTATGACGGCGAAGTGATTCTGTCGCAGCAGAATCGGCCCGAGTCGTTCGTGATGACGGCATCGGGTGCGGGCGCCCCCGGCACCGTCAAGGCCGACGTGACGGTGCGGCTCGAGGAACGCGACGGCGGCACCCTGCTCAGCTACGACGCGGACGCCGTCGTCGGCGGCATGGTCGGCGGCGTCGGGCAGCGGATGATCACCGGCGTCGCGAAGAAGATGGCCGGGGTGTTCTTCAAGGGCATCGACGGCGTGATCGCCAACGGCATTCCGGCGGCCGAGGTGGCCGCGGCGCCGGGCGAGGTTCCGGCGGTCCCCGGTGTCGCGGGGGTGGCCCCGGTTCCCGCGGCAGCCGCCGCGCGGGTGCGGGTGCCCGAGGGCACCTCCACGGCAACCGTTCTCGCGTCGGCCGCGCTCGGCGCCGGCATCGCCCTCGCCGGTGTTCTCGCCGGTGGCATCCTCGTGCGGGGCACCTGCGCGAAGTAGCGCCGCGAACACCTCGTCACACAGCACCCCGAACCGTCCGGTTCGGGGTGCTGTCGTCTGTCCGGGCCATCCGGGCACGGGCAGCGCCGAACGAGGACCGGTGAGTTCGGCGATATGTGACAAAGAAACCGGGCGGCGGAAGCGGTGCAATTGCCTTACAGAGACGAGCCCAGGAGGAATCGTGGAATCCAGAAAGATTCGGGTCGGTATCGACACCGGCGGAACATTCACCGACGTCGTGGCTGTGGACGAGGAGTCCGGAGCCGTCGTCACCACCAAGACACCCTCGACGCCTGCCGACCCGGCGCAGGGATTCCTCACCGGAATCGAGAAGGTGCTCGCCAAGCTCGGCGAGACCGGCGACGCGATCGGCGCCGTCAGCCACGGCACCACCGTCGCCACCAACAAGCTCCTCGAAGGCAAGGTCGAGAACCTCGGGTTCATCACCACCGAGGGTTACGAGCACGTCCTCGAGATCGCCCGCCAGTCCGTCCCCGACGGCTACGGCAACTCCTACTTCTGGGTCAAGCCCGACCGCATCGTCCCCGCCGACCGCGTCCGCACCATCGGCGGCCGGCTCGCGTTCGACGGCAGCGAGATCCGTCCCCTCGTCGAGGACGACGTCCGCGAGGCCGCCTGCTTCTTCGCCGAGCGCGGCATCCGCACCATCGGCGTGTGCCTCATGCACTCCTACGCCGACCCGAGCCACGAGAACCGCGTCCGGGATCTTCTGCTCGAGGAATACCCCGAGGCCACGGTGAGCATCTCCAGCCAGGTGCTGCGCGAGTACCGCGAATACGAGCGGTCCATCACCACGCTGGTCGACGCGGCCGTGAAGCCGAACATCCGCAACTACGTGAACAACATCGCGAACCGGCTGCGCGAGTTCTCCTCCGACGAGGGCGAGGCCCGCGACATCCCGTTCTACGTGATGAAGTCGAACGGCGGCGTGCTCTCCGCCAAGGAGGTCGTGCACCAGCCGATCACGACGGTGCTGTCCGGCCCGGCGGCCGGCGCACTCGGCGCGGCGCTCATCGCGAGTGTCGCGGGTGTGGAGCAGGTCCTCACGTGCGACGGCGGCGGAACGTCGACCGACGTCACCGTCGTGGTCCGCGGTGAGCCCGCGCTCACCACCGAGGGGCGGGTGGGGGCGTACCCGTCGAAGATCCCGATGATCGACGTCGTCACCGTCGGCGCCGGCGGCGGCTCCATCGCCTGGCAGACCCCCGAGGGCACGCTCCGCGTCGGACCGCAGTCGGCGGGCGCCGACCCCGGCCCGCTCTGCTACGGCAAGGGCGGCAGCGAGCCGACGATCACCGACGCCCACGTGCTGCTCGGCCGCATCCCACCCCACCTGCTCGGCGGCGAGATCCCCCTCGACACCGAACTGGCCCGCAAGGGCGTCGAGCAGCTCGCCCACCAGCTGAAGCTCGACTTCGAGGCGTGCGCCACCGGCATCCTCGAGGTGTCGGCGTGGAACCAGGCCAACGCGCTGCGGCAGATCACGGTCAAGCGCGGCCTCGACGTCCGCGACTTCACCCTGGTCACGTTCGGCGGATCCGGTTCGCTGCTCGCCTGCCGGCTGGTCGACATCCTCGGTCTCAAGGACGTCCTCGTCCCGCTGAACCCGGGCAACGTGTCCGCATTCGGGCTGCTCACGGTCGACGTCCGCAACGACTACGTGCAGACCCACGTCTGCAGGCACGACCGCCTGAAGATCGAGGAACTGCAGTCGGGGCTGGACGCGCTCGCCGCCGAGGCGGAACGTGCACTCGCCGACGAGGGCTTCGGCGAGGCGGAGCGCAAGTACGCGCGCTCGGCCGACCTGCGCTACCTCGGCCAGGCGTTCGAGGTGCGGGTGCCCGTCGGTGAAGGTCCCGTCACGCAGGAGTTGATGGACGACGCCGCGGACAGGTTCCACCAGGCGCACCAGGAGCTGTACGGCTACGACTTCCGCGGCGACCCCCACCAGCACGTCGAGTGGGTGAACCTGCGCGTCAGCGGCATCGGCCCGATCAAGCGCCCGACGCTCAACGAGATCGCGGCGGGGACCGGAGCCGAATCCGCCGTGACCGGCACCCGTCCGGCGTACTTCGACGAGTGGGTCACCACCCAGGTCTACGACCGGGCCCGGCTCGGCGCCGGCGACGTCCTCGAGGGTCCGGCGGTGATCGAGGAATTCAGCTCGACCATCCCCGTGCACCCCGGTTTCCGGGCAAGGATCGACACCTTCGGAAACATCCGCATCACCAAGATCGCCGACTCGAACGGAGCGAACCGATGACCGTCACCACCGAACCCGTTGCAGTGCAAGCGGTCAAGCCCTACCGGCTGACCCCGGTCGACGGCACGACGCCCGACCCGGTGCTGGTGGAGATCGTCGCCGGCTACCTCGCCAGCGTCGAGATGGAGGTCGAGACGTCGATCTCGCGGACCTCCCGCTCCCCGATGATCCGCGACGCGCACGACTTCCGGGCCGGCATCCACGACCGCAACCTCCGGAAGCTCACGGGCCGTTCGTATTCGGCGCTGGTGCATCCGGTGGCGCGGGACTTCCCGCTCGACACGATGAAGCCCGGCGACGTCTACTTCCACAACGACGTCTACCTGTCCGAAGGCGGCATCGGCCACCTCCCCGACCTCTGCGTCACCGTCCCGGTGTTCGCCACCCGACCGGGCGAGGAGGAACCGTCCGTCGTCGCGTTCGTGCAGGCGTTCGGTCACCACGACGACATCGGCGGCTGCTGCCCGGGATCGATGCCGTCCGGCGCGACCACGGTGTACGAGGAGGGCCTGATGGTCCCGCCGATCAAGCTGTGGGATCAGGGGGTGCCCAACGAGGCCGCACTGCGCATCATGACCCGCAACTCGCGGATGCCCGACGCGCTGGCCGCCGACCTCGACGCCGAGTGCTCCGCCTGCCTCATGGGCGCCCGTCGCCTCACCGAGCTGTTCGAGCGGTACGGCTGCGACACCGTCGAGGCCTGCTTCGACGCGATGATGGACGCGACCACCGAGACGTACCGGCGGGAAATCCTCAGCAAGATTCCCAAGGGCGAATACACGTGGGAGGACTACGCCGAACACGACGGCGTCGACGAGCCCATGCTGCACCGGCAGCGGATCACGCTCACCAAGACCGGCCCCGAGGACGAGGGCGGCGAACGCCTCATCCTCGACTTCAACGGCACCGGCCCGCAGGCCAAGGGTCCCATCAACCACTGCGGTGACTACGCCGACGGCAACTTCCTCATCAAGTGGCTCGCGCCGATCCTGCGCAACCTCGCCGACAGTCCCGAGCGGATGGCGGAACTCGACGTCAACGAGGGTGTCGTGCCGTTGATCGAGATGAAGTTCCCGGAGAAGGGCACGCTGATCACCCCGATCTTCCCGGCGCCCACCAACGCCCGGACGTTCGTGATCCTGCGGCTGCTCGGCGTGCTCGCCGGCGTCGTCGCGAAGGCCGTCGACGGGAACATGCCCGCCGACCAGGAGACCATCCGCTACACGGGGGTGTACGGCGAGGACTTCGACGGGCACTCGTACCTGATGCGGGAGGTGCTCGGCGGCGGGTCCGGCGGCAGGCACTACGCGGACGGGGAGGACACCATCCACGTCGTCCCCGACTCGCGGAACCTGCCGACCGAATTCACCGAGAGCCGGTTCCCGTTCATCGTCGAGAAGCTCGGTCTGGCGAAGGACTCCGGCGGCGCCGGACGCTACCGCGGCGGCCTCGGCTACGAGAAGCACATCCGGATGCTCAAGGACGCGAACTTCATGTCCATCGCCGACCGGTCGATCCTCTCCTGCTGGGGAGTCAAGGGCGGCAAGGCCGGACGACCGTTCTCGGTGGTCCTCGACCCGGGCGGCCCGAACGAGCGCGAGTTCGACGCGCTGACCGACGCCGAACCGATCAAGGCCGGCGAAGTGGTGCGCATCCGCACCACCGGTGGCGGCGGCTGGGGCGACCCGGTCGACCGTCCGATCGAGGAGGTCGTCCGGGACGTGCTGTGGGGCAAGGTGTCCGCGCAGGGTGCACGCGTCGACTACGGTGTCGTGCTGGCCTCGTCGACCGGGGAACCGGTCGCGGACGTCGACGCCACGGACGCGCTGCGCGAGCAGATGCGCGCGGACCGCGGCCTCGACGAGCCCTTCTTCGACCGCGGTCCCGGCTACGAACGCCTGTCCGGCGGTGCGAAGTTCGCCGAGTTCGACTTCATCGATCGGTGATCCGATGACCGAGTCACTCTCCCGCGGCGCCGAGATCGCCGTCATCGGCGCCGCGGGGAAGACCGGAGCCGCCGTCGTGGCGGCGCTCGAGGGACTCGCCGACGTACGCCGGGTGGTGCACACCGCCCGGCGTCCCGGCGACTTCGCCGTCGACCTCGAAACGGGTGCAGGACTCGAAGAGGCGCTGTCGGGTTGCCGGGGCGTGTACTTCATCGCCCCCAACGTGCACCCCGACGAGCCGGCGCTGCTGCGGAACGCGATGCGCGCCGCAGCGTCGGTGGGCGTCGAGCATCTCGTCTACCACTCCGTGGCCTGGCCGTACACCCCGCTCATGCCCCACCACGTCGACAAGGCGCGGTGCGAGGACGCGCTCCGGACGTTCGGCGGGCTCCGGTGGACCGTCCTGCAGCCGTGCGCCTACGCCGAGAATTTCGGGGCTGTGCTGGCGGGCACGGCGACGACCGTCGAACTGCCCTACAGTCCCGACGCGGCGTTCTCGTTCGTCGCACTCGCGGACGTCGCCGAGGTCGCGGCGCGCGTCCTCGCCGAGGGCCCGGACATCCACCACGGCGCCACCTACGAACTCGGCGGCCCGGAAGCCCTCAGCGTGCGGGACCTGTGCGACCGGGCGGGTGGCCCGGTGTCGGTGAAGCAGGTGTCCGTCGACGAGTGGATGTCGCGGCACGGGCGGAACCTGACGGACGACGGTCGCGCCCGGTTGTCCGCGATGTTCGAGTTCTACGACCGGTACGGGTTCCTCGCGGGCGGCGCGCTGTTCGAGTCGCTGCTCGGGCGCCCGCCCACCCCCGCCAGGTGAGTGGCAAAGCGTGCTGGGGCACACTTTGCCACTCACATGGGGTCAGACGCCGATCCGGCCGCCCGACTTCCACACCGCCACGACGGCGGGACGCGGCTGCGCGTCGCCGCCGTCGGGCCAGTGCGACGCCGGGTTGTCGGCGCTCGCGTCGTCCAGTTCACCCGGGTGCTGCACGCACACCGTGACCCGCTCGTCGCCGACGATCGGACCGCAGGTCTCGGCGCCCTTGGGCACGGTGAGGAACTGCTTGGTCTCCCCGCGGTTCGGGCCCTCGAGGACGACGCTGAACAGGCCGTCGTTGGACTTCAGCGCGTTGCCGTCGGTGGAGATCCACAGGTTGCCGTGCGGATCGAACGCCAGGTTGTCGGGGCAGGAGATCGGGCTGACGCTCTCCTTGTCGAAGCCGCCGAAGTACGTGTCGGCCTCCGTCGGGTCGCCGCAGACGAGCAGCAGGTTCCACGTGAACGCGGTGCCGGCGTGGTCGTCGGTGAGTTCGAGGACCTGGCCGTTCTTGTTGTTGTTCCGCGGGTTGGCCTCGTCGGCCGCCGCGCCGCCGTCGACGCCGCGCTTGGTGTTGTTGGTCAGCGCCACGTACACCTTGCCGGTCGTCGGGCTGGGTTCGAAATCCTCGGGACGGTCCATCTTGGTGGCACCGACCTTGTCGCCGGCCTGACGGGTGAACACCGCCACCTCTTCGGCGCTCATGCCGTCGACGAGCGACTCACCCCGGCCGTCCTCGCCGGTGCGCAGCAGCGGGATCCACTCCCCGGTGCCGTCGAACGTGCCGCTCGCCGGCAGCGTGCCCGACCCGTCGATCTCGTCCGCCGAGTTGCCGCTGAACTTCGCGACGTACAGGGTGCCCGCGTCGAGCAGCGTCATGTTGTGGCGCAACGCGGCCTGACTCCTGCCCTCCATCACCTTGCGGCTGGAGACGAACTTGTACATGTAGTCGAAGCGCTCGTCGTCGCCGCTGTACGCCACGACGGTGCCGTCGTCGGTGACGTGGATGGTGGCGGCCTCGTGCTTGAACCGGCCCAGTGCCGTGTGCTTGACGGGTGCGGACGTCGCGTCCCACGGGTCGACCTCGACGACGTAGCCGAAGCGGTTGACCTCGTTCGGCTCCTGGATGAGGTCGAAACGCTTGTCGAACCGTTCCCACTTACGCTCGGAGGCAGCACCTTCCACGCCGTACCGCTTCAGCCGTGCGGCGACGGCGGGGTCGGTGACCAGTTCGGCGTTCGCGAAGTACTGGTTGAAGTTCTCCTCCCCCGACAGCACCGTGCCCCACGGTGTCACGCCACCCGAACAGTTGTTCAGCGTGCCGAGCACCTTCGTGCCCGTCGGGTCCGCGGACGTCTTCAGGAAGTCGCTGCCCGCGGCGGGACCGGTGACGACGAATTCCGTCGTCGCCGTGATGCGCCGGTTGTACGGTCCGAACTCGGGAGTGAGCGCGCCGGAGGCGGATTCGCCCTTCACCTGCACCACGGACAGCCCGTGGGCGGCGAGCGCGGTCTGGAACTGCTCCGGTGACGGGTTTTCGGCGTCGTAGCCCGTGAACATGAACGGCTCGGTGGTGTACTCGTGGTTGACCACCAGCAGGAAGGTGTTCGGCTGACCCTCGACCGGCAGGAGTCCGGCGAAGTCGTTGTTGAACCCGAACTGCTGCGCCTGCGCCTGGGCGGTCTGGTTGTCGAAGTCGAACGCGGGAGCCCCGGGCAGCACCGGGTCGCCCCAGCGGATCACCACGGCCTGCTCGTACCCGGCGGGGACGACGAGGGCGTCCTCGGTGTTGGGGGCGACGGCGTCGAAGTTCGTTCCGGTGGGCGCGGAACCGTCCGAACCGCCCGTGCCGGAGACGCTTCCGCTGCCGGAGTCGTCCGAGCAGGCCACCAGCGCGCTGCCCGCGCCGACGGCGAGGACGGCCATCCCCGTGCCGCGCAGCATCCCGCGCCGCGACAGGGCGGTGCGGGCGATGTCACGGAAATACTCGCCGTGCGAGGTGTTGGGCACGTCGTGGGAGCACGCGTTTCCGCACTTGTACTGACAAGTGACGGACGCGCGCGAGGACACTCCGTCGTGATTGACGAACAGTGCGAGGGGTTTCAAGCTCACCGTGGCTCCCGATTCGAATGTGGACAACTCCGGCACCGTAGAAGTCGTAAGCGAGACGAAGGGAACATTTGTATGAACGTGCGGACAACGAGGGGAGCCTAAGTTCTGGCAGAAATTGCTCCTAGCCAGCAGCCCGGCAGCCGTGCACCATTGAAAGATGGACCCCGTCGAAGCGCTGCGGGAAATTGCGTTCTGGCTCGAGCGCTCGCGTGACGAGGCACCGAGGATCGCCGCATTCCGGCGGGCGGCCGACGTGCTGACGTACGCGGACGAGGACGCGCTGGCCGACCTGGAGGAGCGCGGCTGGGTGTCGCCACCCGACATCGGGTCCGAGGCTGCCGCGATCATCCGTGAGTGTGCCGCGTCGGTGCCGCTGTACCTGACGTACCTGCGCAATGCGGCCGAACCGATCGGACTCGGCGGGACCGAACTGCTCGACGCGCTCCGCGGCGACCTGCACACCCATTCCGACTGGTCGGACGGCCGGTGCCCGATCCGGGAGATGATGCGCCGCGCCGCCGCCCTGGGCCACGAGTACTGCGCGATCACCGATCACTCGCCGCGGCTGACGGTCGCGAACGGAATGTCGTCGGAGCAACTGCTCTCCCAGCTGAGCGTCGTCGCCGAACTGAACGCGGAACTCGCGCCGTTCCGCGTGCTGACCGGCATCGAGGTCGACATCCTCGTCGACGGCTCCCTCGACCAGGACGACGACCTGCTCGCCGACCTGGACATCGTGGTGGCCAGCGTGCACTCGCACCTGGACACCGACCGGGCGACGACGACCAAGCGGATGCTGCAGGCCGTGAAGTCCCCGCACGTCGACGTCCTCGGGCACTGCACCGGCCGGCTCGTCGAGGGTGCGCGGGGTCCGCGGCCCGAATCGAAATTCGACGCGGAACGGGTGTTCGAGGCGTGCCGCGAGTACGGCACCGCGGTCGAGATCAACTCCCGCCCCGAGCGCCGAGACCCGCCGGGACGCCTGATCGACCTCGCACTGAACAGCGGGTGCAAGTTCTCCATCGACACCGACGCGCACACCACTGGTCAGCTCGCCTGGCAGGGGTACGCCTGCGAGCGCGCCGCCGAACGCGGAGTCGAGCCGTCGGACGTGATCAACACCCTGCCCGTCGCCGAGTTGCTGGAGTGGGCCGGAACACCGATCCGGCAATGATCCGCGTCGGCATCGTCGCGCTCGTCGTCGTGGCTCTGCTGGTCGCCGCCGTGTGGGTATTGCAGCGACGACTGATCTACTACCCCGACAACTCCCCGGTGCCGCCTGCCGACCGGCTGATCGCCGGGGCCGAGGACGTCACGCTGACCACCTCGGACGGCCTCGAACTCGGTGCCTGGTACGTCCCACCCGCGAGCGGGGACCCGCGCATGACCGTCCTCGTGGCCGCCGGGAACGCCGGCAACAGGGCCGACCGGGCGCTGCTGGCGTCCGACCTCGCCGCCGCCGGTTTCGCCACACTGCTCTTCGACTACCGCGGGTACGGCGGCAACCCCGGCCACCCCGGCGAGGACGGGCTGGCACTCGACGTCCGGGCGGCCCGCCGACACCTCGTCGACGAACGTCGCGTGCCGCCGGAGCGGCTGCTCTACTTCGGGGAAAGCCTCGGCACCGGCGTCGTCACCGAACTCGCCACCGAGTATCCGTCTGCGGGCCTGCTGCTCCGGTCGCCGTTCGTCGACCTCGCCGCCGTCGGCGCAGCGCACTACCCGTTCCTGCCGGTCAAGCTGTTGCTGCGCGACCGATTCCCCGTCGCGGAGTACGTCGCACGCATCGCTGTGCCCACCACCGTCGTCTACGGCACCGCCGACATCGTCGTCCCGCCGGAGCAGAGCGCTCGCGTGGCCGATGCGGCGCTCGGCCCGGTGGAAACCGTCGTGCTGCCCGGGGCCGGGCACAACGACGACGTGATGTTCGGTGGCGCGGAGATCGTCCGCGCCACCGCCGATCTGGCCGCGAGGGCGCTCCGCGCCCCGTGAGCCTTTTTGGTACCCGGGACTACCAAAAGGGCGCACGGGCGCGTCAGCGCACTATGACGACGTCCAGCGTCCGCGGACCGTGGACGCCCTCGACGCGGTTGAGTTCGATGTCGCTGGTGGCGCTGGGACCGCTGATGAACGTCAGCGGTTTGGTCGCGTCGAGGGTCTGGAAGGCCTGCGGCACGGTGTCGACGATCTGATCGGTGCGCACGATGCAGATGTGGTGATCCGGGACCAGGGTCAGTGCCCGCCGCCCCTGGCCGGCGCCGCCGTCGAGCACGATCGTCCCGGTGGCGGCGATCCCGAGGGTGCAGCCGGTGACGACGACGTCGAGCGCGTCGAGTTCGAGCGTCGACAGTTCGGCCGGTGCCCCGTCGACGACGACGTCACGTCGCGGCCGCCACGACAGCGGCAGGTCCGGTGGGACGACGGCGCGCGCCCCCTCCGCGATCAGCCCGGTGACGACCTCGGCGACCGTGCCCTCCTCGGCGCGGTGGACCTGCGCGCGGTAGTCGTCGACGGTGTGGGCGAAGAACTCGACGTCCCCGGGGCCCGACGCGGGCTGCCGGTGGTAGTCGCGGGGAACGGGTTCGGGGGCGGGCGCTTCGGCGAGCGCCGACCGGATCCGGGTCAGGATCTCTTCGCGTGCGGTCATCGTGTCGTGTCCTCGTGAGTGCGGGCCCACCATTGTCGGAAGGTCTCCTTCGGCGGGGAGGGGAGGTCGCGGCTCGCGGTCCACTTCGACCCCGGGTACGGCAGCGACGTGATGCGTCCCTTCTTTCCGCCCAGCACCCGGCCGATCTTGGACGCCGTCTCGGCGGCGGCGAACCGCTTCTCCGACCCCATCACAAAGCCGGCGGCCTTCATCGCGAGGTCCTGGCCGCCGGGAAGCCCGTGCCGCTCGGAGTCGACCTGCTCCGCGCGCAGGTGCACAAGGATGCTGGGGATGTCGATGCGCACCGGGCAGGCGTCGAAGCAGGCACCGCACAGCGTCGAGGCGAACGGCAGCGAGGCGTTCGGGTCGTCGTGACCGGTGGTCCCGGTGAGTTGCGGGCTGAGGATCGCGCCGATCGGGCCCGGATACACCGACCCGTACGCGTGACCGCCCGCCCGCTCGTAGACGGGACACACGTTCAGGCAGGCGCTGCAGCGGATGCAGTGGAGCGCCGACCGCCCGACCTCGTCCGCGAGGACGTTGGTGCGACCGTTGTCGAGGAGGACGACGTGGAAGTTCTGCGGGCCGTCGCCGGGATGCACCCCGGTCCACATGGAGGTGTACGGGTTCATCCGCTCGGCGGTGGACGACCGCGGCAGCAGTTGCATGAACACCTCCAGGTCGGTGAACGTCGGGACCAGTTTCTCGATGCCCATGAGGGTGATGAGGGTGTCGGGGAGGGTGAGGCACATCCGCCCGTTGCCCTCCGACTCCACCACCGCAAGGGTCCCGGTTTCCGCGACCCCGAAGTTCGCGCCGCTGATCGCCACCTTCGCGGAGAGGAACTTCCGCCTAAGGTGTGCCCGCGCGGCCATCGCGAGTGCCCGTGGATCGTCGGTGATGTCCTTGTCGATGCCCGGCATCGATTTCAGGAAGATCTCGCGGATCTCGGCGCGGTTGCGGTGGATGGCGGGAACGAGGATGTGGCTCGGCTTGTCCTCGCCGAGTTGGACGATGAGTTCGGCGAGGTCGGTTTCGATCGCCGCGATCCCGTTCTCTTCGAGATGCTCGTTGAGGCCCGTCTCCTGGGTGGCCATCGACTTGACCTTCACGACCTCGTCGGAGCCGGTGGCCCGCACGAGGTCGGTGATGATCCGGTTCGCCTCCTCCGAATCGCGCGCCCAGTGGACGGTGCCGCCGCGGGCGGTGACGTTCTCCTCGAACTGCACGAGCAGTTCGGGGAGCCGCGCCATCACGTCCGCCTTCAGGGCGCTGCCCGCCCGGCGCAGTTCCTCCCAGTCGTCGACCTCGGCGACCGCGGCGATGCGCTTGTTGCGGATGGTGGTGGTGGCCGCGCCGAGGTTGGCGCGCAGCTGGGTGTCGGCGAGCGATTTCCGCGCCGCGTCGGGGAAAGATTCTGTGCCCCGGATATTTCCGGTGCCCGCATGGAAGGTGGGCGAGCCGAGGAAAGTGGTCATGCGTTGCTCCCGATCTTCTCGGTGCTCGCCAGGATCTCGGCGAGATGGACGGTGCGGACCCCGCTGCGCAGCCGGGACAGTCCGCCGCCGATGTGCATCAGGCAGGACGAGTCGCCGGCGCTGCACACCTCGGCGCCCGTGCTCAGGACGTTGCCCATCTTGTCGGCGAGCATCGCGGTCGACGTCTCGGAGTTCTTCAGCGCGAACGTTCCGCCGAAACCGCAACAGGATTCGGCCGCGGGGAGTTCGATCAGCGTCATCCCCCGCACCGCGCGAAGCAGTTGCAGCGGTTTGTCGGCGACGCGCAGCATCCGCAGCGAGTGGCATGGCGGGTGGTACGTCACCCGGTGGGGGTAGTAGGCGCCGACGTCGGTGACGCCGAGGACGTCGACGAGAAGTTCCGACAGTTCGTACGTCCGGGACGCGACCTCCTCGGCGCGCGTCGCGAGCGATTCGTCGCCGTACCGGCGGGCGACCATCGCGTGCTGGTGCCGGACGGATCCGACGCAGGAACCGGACGGCGCCACCGCGACGTCCCAGGACGGTCCGCTCTCGAACGCCTCCACGTGGTGACGGACGAGAGGCAGCGCTTCGGCCTGGTAGCCGGTGTTGACGTGCATCTGCCCGCAGCACGTCTGCTTCGGTGGGAACACGACCTCGTGGCCGAGCCGCTCGAGCAGGCGGACCGTCGAGGTGGCGGATTCGGGGAACAGGGCATCCGCCAGGCACGTGGCGAACAGGGCGATTCTCATCGGGTACTCCAACCGGGCTGGGCTGTGGTCTGACCACAGTAGCGCACTGTGGTCAGACCACACCAGGTAAACTTTCGTCGTGCGCACACACGAGGTCGTCCTGCATCGCATCGAGCAGGATCTGGCGGCAGGCAAACTCACCGTCGGCGGTCGTCTGCCCGCCGAGCGCGCACTCGCGGAGGAACTGGGGGTCGGACGCTCGTCCGTCCGCGAGGCCATACGCGTGCTCGAGGCCATGGGCATCGTCCGCACGGCCGTCGGGTCCGGACCGGACGCAGGCGCGATCGTGGCCGCCGACCCGGCCGCGTCCATCGGCGCGGCCATCCGACTGCACATGGCGACGCGCACGCTGCCCATCCACGACGTCGTCCAGACGCGCACACTGCTCGAGTCGTGGGCGGTGCAGGAAGCCGCCGGACAGGCCCCCGACCTCGACTTCTCGACCATCGACACACTGCTCGACGCGATGGACGACGAGGACCTCTCACCCGAGGCGTTCCACCGGCTCGACGCCGACCTGCACGTCGCGATGGCCGGACTCGCGGGCAACGTCCTCGTCGAGGCGATGATGGTCTCGCTCCGCGACTCCATTCACGGCTACGTCATACAGGCCGTTCCGCTCCTCGACGACTGGCCTGCGGTCGCGACCCACCTCCGCTGCGAGCATCGCGGCATCGTCGCCGCCCTCCGCGGCGGACACGGCGCCGAGGCCGCCGGCCTGGTGCGGGAGCACATCGAGGGCTTCTACGGACGCTTCGCGCCCGTGCGTGGGTGACGTGTAGAGGCGGGCGGTGATCGGGCGAGTACAGCATCGGCACCGCCGCCGAGTGGGAGAGGTGACCAGACCGGTGATCCGTCGTGTCGCTGGTGCTCGAAGCTAGGATCGTGTGACACAGGCGGCAACACCATGCAGTTCGCGGGCGTGGTTTCGTGGGGAGAATCGGGCCATGGCGGACGAGCAGCGCAAGACGGTCGGTGTCTTGTCGCGCGCGTTCGCCATCATCGACGCCGTCGAGTTACGACCGATGATCACGAGCGAGCTTGCGCGCACTGTCGGCTTGTCGAAGTCGACCACCCAACGTCTCGTGGCCGAGCTCGCCCACTATGGCTACCTGCGTCGAGATGCCGAGGGTCGATACTGGCTCGGGTATCGCTTCACTGCAGCGGGGATGACCGATATCGCCATGCCGGTGCTTCGGGAGCTGAGCGAGGGCACCGGTGAGTCCTCGCAGTTGTGGGTCCGGCGCGGTGACCTGCGCTTGTGCGCCGCCAGTGTCGAATCGTCGAACGAACTGCGGGCCACCATGCCCGTCGGCACCACATTTCCGCTGGCGGAAGGGTCGAGCGGTCACGTGCTGGCCGGCGATTTCGACAACGACCCCGTCGCGCGACGCCGCGGCTGGTGGCAGACGCTCTCCGAGCGGGTTCCCGGCCTCGGCTCGGTCAGTGCACCGGTACGAGTACACGGCGAGATCGTCGCGTCGGTGTGCGTGTCGGGCCCGTTGCACCGGCTCGGTGACGATCCCGGACCCCGTCTCGGTCCCTCGGCCATCGACGCCGCTCATCGCATCGAAAAGTCACTTCTCGACTCCTGACCCCGGCGGGTGCGTCTTTTCGTGTCATCTCGACGTGGGCCGGCCGCCATGCCTCGTTGCGCTCTGTGATGCGGAGCACTATGGTTGCCCCATTATTCGGGCCATAATGACCCAAATAATGGGCCACCATAAGGATTGATCGCATCGCCGACAGGAATCGGAGCGTCATGAACAACGCCACCACAGGTCCGCTCGACGGCATCACTGTCCTGGAACTGGGCAACTTCATCGCAGCGCCCTTCGCGACTCGGCTGCTGGCTGATTTCGGCGCCGAGGTCATCAAGATCGAACGTCCCGACGGTGGTGACGAGCTGCGCGGTTGGCGTCGCAGCAGGGGCACCACCTCGATGATGTATCGCACCATCGCCCGAAACAAACGATCGGTGACGCTCGATTTGAAGAGCGCCGAGGGGCAGCAGCTGGTGCTGGACCTGGCCGCCCAGGTCGATGTCGTGATCGAGAACTTTCGCCCTGGCACGCTCGAACGCTGGAACATCGGGCCCGAACAGTTACAGGCAGCGAACCCGGACATCGTCCTGGTCCGGATCTCCGGTTACGGCCAGAACGGCCCCTATGCGCAGCGCGCCGGCTTCGGTGGGGTCGCCGAGGCGTTCGGCGGATTGCGTTATGTGACCGGCTATCCCGACCGTGAGCCGGTGCGTCCGGCAGCACCGCTGGGCGACACCCTCGCCGGTCTCTACGGCGCGGTCAGCGCGTTGATGATGCTTCTGGCCAAAGCCCGCGGCGGCGACCACCCGAGGCCCCAGGTCGCCGATGTCGCACTGTACGAATCGGTCTTCATGGCGATGGAGTCGCTGACCGCTGACTACGACGCCTATGCCATGGTGCGCGAGCGCACCGCCGGCAATCTTCCCGGTGTGGTGCCCAGCGGCTCCTACCCGTGTGCCGACGGCTCGGTTCTGATCGCCGGGAACGCCAGCGGGGTCTTCGCAAGGCTGATGAACGCCGTCGGCCGCCCGGACCTGGCGAGTGATCCCGACCTGGTCGACGGCACCAAACGATATCTGCGGGAAGACGATCTCGACGAGGCGATCGTGGCATGGACGACGACCCGATCCACGAGAGACGTCGTCACCGAACTGTCCGACGCCGGTGTCCCGGCCAGCGACGTCTACGACGCCGCCCGCATCGTCTCCGACGAGCACTATCTGGCCCGCGGGATGATCCAGCCGTTCAAGGTCGACGTCGAAGACGGCTCACCCGAGGAGGTGCGCTTCCCCGGCGTGGTACCTCAGTTCGATGGCCAGGCAACGAAAGTCGGGTGGTTGGGGCCTGATCTCGGTGCCGACACCGAGCCCGTACTGGGCCGGATGCTGGGCCTGACACCCGACCGCCTGAACGCACTGCGCACAGCAGGCATCATCTGACCCGCGGGCATCCGCCGCCCCTCTGCTCCCTGGTGCAGCCGCACCCTTCCCGTTTGCCCCGCACGGAAAGAACACGGTCCCATGGTCTACGCCATCTCCATCCTCGCCCTCGTACTGATCTTCACCATCGCCACCAAGGTGCCGATCAACATGGGCATCCTCGCCTTCGCCGGCGCCTTCCTAGTCGGCGGATGGGTGTCGGGGATCCCGATCGACGACATCGTCGACGCATTTCCCGGTGACATCTTCCTGATCGTCGCCGGGATCACCTTGCTGTTCGCCATCGCCAAGGCCAACGGCACCATCAACATCATCGTCGAATCGGCCCTACGCCTGGTCCACGGACGGCGCTGGGCGCTGGTGTGGATGATGTTCCTGCTCTCCGGCGCGCTGATGGCCCTGGGATCACCGATGGCGGCAGGCATGCTCGCCCCCATCGCGATGCGGCTGGCCGGGAAAAAGAAGATCAACCCCCTGCTGATGGGCATGGCCATCAACCACGGTGCTCTGGGCTGCGCGTTCTCGCCCATCACCATCTACGGTGCCTTCGTCAACGGATTGATCAAATCCGCCGGGTACGAGGCGAACCCGCTGCTGCTGTTCATCGTTCCCTTCGCACTGAACACCCTGTTCCTCGCCGTACTGTTCGCCATCTACGGCCGCGACCTGCTCCACGAGCTGCCCGAAGACCGTGACGAGATCACCGGCGCCGGCGCCAGCGCAGGCGTATCGACCCGCCCCCATCCCAGCCCGGGATCTGGCACCGCCTCCGCGACCGCCGTCCTGCCTGACGTCGATGTCATCGGCCGCACCCCGTTCAACCGGGAACGGGTCGCGACGCTCATCGGAATCCTGCTCCTGGCAGTAGGTTCGGTGGCCTTCAACGTCGACGTCGGAGTCAGCTCGATCTGCATCAGCACGGTTCTGCTGCTGATGGCCCCGAAGAAGATGCCCCGGATCGAAGACAAGGTGGCGTGGCCGGCGGTCGTGCTGGTGTGCGGCATGCTCACCTACATGACGGTGCTCAAACAAAACGGCACCCTCGACTTCCTCGGCGACGCCGCCACCCACCTCGGCTCCCCTCTCGCCGCCGCGCTGATCCTGCTGTACGCCGCCGCGATCATCTCCGCGGTCGGGTCCTCGATCGGCACCCTGGGCATCGCGCTGCCGCTGGCCGCACCCATGCTCGCCGCCGGGGAACTCGGCGCGCTGGGTTTCATCATCGCGCTGGCCTTCGCCTCCACCGTCGTCGACGTCAGCCCCTTCGCCACGAACGGATCCATCGTGGTGGCCGAGGCCGACGTCGAAGACCGTCAACGGTTCCAGCGCAGCGTCCTGGCCTACTGCGGCCTGGTCGTGCTCCTCGCCCCGCTGGTGGCCTGGGCCCTGATCGTCGTTCCCACCTCGCTCTGATCCCCGGCCACCCCAAGAAGGTTCTCGCATGCCCGTCACCATCACCGACGTCGTCCTGCGCGACGGTCTACAGGACGAGAACGTCCTCGTCGCCACCGACGACAAACTCACCATCGCCGACGCGCTGGTGGCAGCCGGAGTCCGGCAGATCGAAGCCGTGTCCTTCGTCTCGCCCACCCGCGTTCCTCAGATGGCCGACGCCGACGCGCTCATCGCCCGGTTGCAGCCCTACCGCGCCACCACGCAGGTCAGCGCGTTGGCGCTGAACGCCACCGGGGTCCACCGTGCAGTGGCCGCCGGAGTCGACGTCGTGCACATCGCGGCGTCGGCCAGTTCGGCGCACAGCCGAGCGAACGCCGGCAAGTCCGCTGCACAGGCCCTCGAGGACCTGTCCCAGGCGGTGGCCGGCTACCCGGAGCAGCGGTTCCTCGGCGGGATATCCACCGCATTCGTCTGCCCGTTCGAGGGAACCGTCTCACCCACACGTCTGGTAGAGGTCGCCGAACAGTTCGCAGCCATGGGGATACGCGCCCTGGGGCTGGCCGACACCCTGGGCACCGCCACCACCGAGCACGTGCTCACCGCGGTGGGCGCCGTGCGCGAAGCACTGCCCGACCTCACCATCGGACTGCACCTGCACAACGCCGACGGCCAAGCACTCACCACCGCCCTGCAAGCAGCACGCCATCTGGGGATCGCACACTTCGACAGCGCGGTCGGCGGATACGGCGGGTGCCCCTTCGCACCGGGCGCACACGGCAACCTCGCGACCGAGGAGCTGGTCGCGCATTTTCACCGTCATGATGTGGAAACCGGCGTCGATCAGGCACAGGTGACCGCGGCAGCATCGTTGGTCAAGCGTGTCCTCGCAGCCGCACCGCAGCTCTCGGTGTGATGGTCGACCGGTGAGCGAGCGCGAACCGCCTCAGTACGCCTCGAGGATCTGCGCCTCGGCGTCTTCGAGGTAGGTCTTGAGTAGCTGACCTGCGGCTTCGGTGTTGCCCGCGACCAGTGCGTCGTAGATCTCGTGATTGCGGGTGAGGTACGGGCCGTGGAATCGGTGGGCGTCGTCCATGACGTGGAAGACGAGCCGCGCCTCGTTCCACACGCTGCGCATGAGTTCGTCGATGCGATTGCTGTTGTTGAGGCTCGCGAGGGCGCTGTGGAAGTGGATGTCGGCGGTGCCGACTCCGGTCCAGTCCTCGACGGCGTACCGCTCGTCGGCCAGGTCCAGGGCCTCGGCCACGCGCGACAGGTCGCCGGTGGCGGGGTCGAATCCGTTGACGCCCGCACATTCGACGACGCGCCGGCAGATGTACAGCTCGGTGATGTCCTCGGCCGTGGGCACGCGGACGAAGACTCCGCGGTTGAGTTCGTGCGCGACCAGTCGGTCTTCGATCAGGATCTGGAAGGCCTCGCGCACCGTGTTGCGGGAGACGTCGAGGGCGGCGCAGATGTCGGGTTCGGAGAGACGCGCCCCTGGTCGGAACGTTCCGTCGATGATCGCATCCCGCAGAATGCCAGCCACCCGGGTGGTCCTGCTGGTGCGTTCGAGCAGGCCGCGGTGAGCGGCCAGGCGGGAATGCGCATCGCCGCGAAGGGCATTCGAGCTGGTCAAGTCCACTCCTCAGGTTTCGATCTCGACCGCAATCATAGTTGTGAGCTCGGTTCCGCGATGAATTCCATGTTAAACGATCCTCTCAGGGTATTGCAGGATCGTTGAACGATTTGTACCGTGATGGGAGTTACACCGTTTCTTCCGGCAGTTACATCCCTTCTTCAGGCGAGGTGCCATGACCACAGATACACAGACCGAGGTCGCGCAGGCGCGCCCCTTCGACTGGTTCCGCACCCTCGGGCCGAAGGGAAAGAGAGCCTTCATCGGCGCGTTCGGCGGGTACGGACTCGACTCCTACGACTTCCAGGTCCTCCCGCTCGGCCTCGCGGCCATCGCCGCCTACTTCGGCCTCACCACCGGACAGGCTGGTCTGCTGACGACGGTGACGCTGGTCGTGTCCGCGCTCGGCGGTGCCCTCGCCGGCATCCTCGTCGACAAGATCGGCCGGGTCCGCACCCTGCAGGTCACGGTCGCGACGTACACGATCTTCACGGTGCTGTGCGGCTTCGCGCAGAACTTCGAGACGCTGCTCGTCTTCCGCGCCTTCCAGGGCCTCGGCTTCGGCGGCGAGTGGGCGGCGGGTGCGATTCTCGTGGCCGAATACGCCCGGGCCGAGTACCGGGGCCGGGCCGTGGCGTTCGTCCAGAGCGCGTGGGCAGTGGGCTGGGCGCTGGCAGTGATCGTCTACACGGTCGTCTTCCAGCTGTTCGATCCCGACGTCGCGTGGCGAGTGCTGTTCTTCACCGGTGTCCTGCCCGCGTTCCTCATCATCTGGGTTCGCCGGAATCTGAAGGATCCCGAGGTCGTCACGAAACGTCGTGAGTCCGCGGGCAAGGAGACCGGCTCGTTCGCCGCGATCTTCCGCGGCGGACTGCTCAAGACCACCGTGCTCGCGTCGCTGCTCGCCACCGGCGTGCAGGGCGGCTACTACACGCTGGCGTCCTGGCTGCCCACATTCCTGAAGACCTCGCGCGGACTCGACGTCGTCGGCACCGGCGGCTACCTCGCCATCCTGATCTCGGGTGCGTTCCTCGGCTACGTCAGCGGCGGCATCCTCACCGACAAGCTGGGACGCAAGCGGACCATGCAGCTGTTCGCGGCACTGTCGGCCGTCTTCATGGTGGGCTACACCCAGGTGCCCGAGGGCGCGAACATGTTGATCCTCATCCTGGGCTTCCCCCTCGGCTTCTGCACGTCGGCGATCTTCAGTGGATTCGGATCGTTCCTGTCCGAGCTGTACCCGACGCAGTCCCGCGGCACGGGCCAGGGCTTCACGTACAACTTCGGCCGCGCGGTCGGCGCCGTGTTCCCGGCGGTCGTCGGTTTCCTGGCGGCCACCCAGCTGGGTATCGGCGGCGCGATGATCTTCGGTGCGCTCGGATACGCCATCGCCGTCTTCGCCCTGTTCTTCCTCCCCGAGACCCGCGGGATCCAACTTGACTGACTCACCGGCCGACCTCCGCTCCGCGTTCCGTTCGGGACGTGTCACCCCGACCGCCGGTCTGGCGCCCGGATTCGCCCAGACGAATCTCATCGCCGTACCGGAGGACTGGGCCTACGACGTCCTGCTGTTCACGCAGCGGAACCCCAAGCCGTGCCCCGTCCTCGACGTCGGCGACGTCGGCTCCCGCACGACGATGCTCGCCCCGGGCGCCGACATCACCACGGACCTGCCGCTGTACCGCGTGTGGAAGGACGGCGAACTGGCCGACGAGACCGCGGACGTGTCGGGGCTGTGGCGGGACGACCTCGTGGCGTTCCACATCGGGTGCAGCTTCACGTTCGAGCACCCGGTGGCCGCCGCCGGGGTCCCGCTGCGGCACGTCGAGCAGGGCAGCAACGTCCCGATGTTCGTGACCAACCGTGAATGCCGGCCCGCGGGCCGGATGAGCGGACCGATGGTGGTGTCGATGCGACCCGTTCCCGAACATCAGGTGGCCCTCGCCGCGGCGATCTCGGCGCGGATGCCTGCCGTCCACGGTGGGCCCGTGCACATCGGCGATCCCGCGGAACTCGGCATCGCCGATGTCGCGGCCCCCGACTTCGGTGATCCGGTGAACTTCGAGCCCGGCGACGTGCCGATGTTCTGGGCCTGCGGGGTCACCCCGCAGGCGGCGGTGATGGCGTCCCGGTTGCCGTTCGCGATCACCCACGCGCCCGGGTACATGCTGATCACCGACACCCCGGACAGCGAGTACGTGCTGGAGGTTCCCGATGCGCGTTGATCTGAACTGCGACCTCGGTGAGGGCTTCGGGCAGTGGACCCTGGCGGACGACGAGGCCCTCCTCGGCATCGTCACCAGCGCGAACATCGCGTGCGGGTTTCACGCGGGGGATCCGATGATCATCCGCCGGGCCTGCGAGGGTGCGGCCGAGCGCAACGTCGCGATCGGTGCGCACGTGGGTTTCCGGGATCTGGCCGGATTCGGCCGTCGTGAACTCGCGGTGTCGCCGGCGGATCTGCGCGACGAGACGCTGTACCAGATCGGCGCGCTCGCCGGGTTCGCGCGCGCCGCCGGGTCCCGCGTGTCGTACGTCAAACCGCACGGTGCGCTCTACAATTCCGCCGCGCTCGACCACGAGCGGGCCGAGGCGATCGCGTCGGCCATCGGTCGGTTCACCGAACCGCTCGCGCTGATGGGTCCACCCGGCTCGCAGTTGCAGCGTGCGGCGCAAACCCATGGCATCGAATTCGTCGCCGAGGGTTTCGCCGATCGCCGCTACACCGCCGCGGGCACGTTGACCCCGCGCTCGGTGACCGGCGCCGTCATCGACGATCCCGACGTCGCCGCCGCCCAGGCCGTGCGCATGGTGTCGAGCGGAACGGTGGAGTCGATCGACGGCGCCGACGTCGCGGTGTCGGTGCACAGCATCTGCGTCCACGGCGATTCGCCGGGGTCCGTGCGCACGGCCCGCCAGGTCCGGCACGCCCTGGAGAGTGCCGACGTCACGCTCGGATCCTTCGCATGACCACCCCGAGCGCCGGCACCCGAATCCTTCCGGCGGGCAACCGGGGCCTCCTCGTCGAACTGGAGTCGGAACCCTTCGTGGTGTCGCTGACCGAACGCCTCCGCCGCACCCCGGTCCCGGGGGTGGAGGACGTGCTTCCTGCGGCGCGGACGGTGCTCGTGACCACGACTCCGCGCACCGACCTCGACGAGGTGCGCCGCGCGCTGCGGACGATGACCGTCGACCTCGAGGTGCACGAGGACAGCCGCGCAACCGAATCCGAGCCGGTCACCATCCCGGTCCGCTACGACGGCGCCGATCTCGCCGACGTCGCCGACCATCTGCGGATGAGTCGCGAGGACGTGATCGCGGCGCACACGGCGGCCACCTGGCGTTGTGTATTCATCGGATTCGCACCGGGTTTCGCCTACCTGAGTTGCGGCGACGACCGGCTCACCGTGCCACGGCGGGCCCAGTCCCGGACCGTGGTGCCCGCCGGGTCCGTGGCCCTCGCCGGTGGCTACGGCGCGGTGTATCCCCGGTCCTCACCCGGTGGATGGCAGATCATCGGAACCACGGACTCCCCGATGTGGAACCTCGACGCGAACCCTCCGGCGCTGCTGCAGCCGGGGCGTCGCGTCCGATTCGTCGACGAGGAAACACTGTGAGTGAACTCGAAGTACTCGAAACGGGTCCGCTCAGCCTGATCCAGGACCTCGGCCGCCCCGGCTACCTGAGTTCAGGTGTGGGTGTGTCCGGCGCCGCCGACCGCGGATCCGCGAAGCTGGCCAATCGGCTGGTCGGGAACGACGAGAACAGCGCGTGCATCGAGGTGTTGATGGGCGGCCTCGCCCTCCGCGCGCCGCAGGTGACCATCGTCGCCGTCACCGGGGCACCCGCTACGGCGCTGCTCGACGGAATCCCGATGGGGCACGCGAGCGTCATCGTGATGCAGCCGGGACAGACGCTGCGCCTGCAGTACGCGCAGGTCGGCCTGCGCAGCTACGTCGGCGTCCGAGGCGGCGTCGCGGTGCCGGACGTGCTCGGCTCCCGCAGCACCGACACCCTCTCCGGAATCGGCCCGGAAGCGTTGAAACCCAACGACGTTCTGCTCGTCGGCACCGCGGCGACGAGTTTCCCGAACGTCGAGGTCGCGCCCGTCCCCCCGATGGAGGCGGGAACGCTGTCGGTGCGGGTCGTCGGCGGCCCCCGCGACGACTGGTTCACCAACCCCGAAGCGTTGACCACGGGGGTGTGGGCCGTCTCCCCGGACACCGACCGCATCGGGGCGCGCCTGAACCGGCACGGCGACGCGCCTGCACTGGTGCGGACGTCCGAGGCCGAACTCCCGACCGAAGGTGTCGCGCTCGGCTCCATCCAGGTTCCGCCGAGCGGGCAGCCCGTCGTCTTCCTCGCGGACCATCCCATCTCGGGCGGTTATCCCGTCATCGGCGTCGTCGCGGACGAGGACATCGACCGGATCGCCCAGGCTCGACCCGGTCAACTGATTCGCTTCACCACTGCGTGATCGGCTTCGCTCCGATCCCACTACAGGAGATCACCCCATCGTCATGAACAGCATCGGCACGGAACTCGACACCCCCTGGTCCCACGAGCTGTGGCGCAGCACGCTGCTCACGGAACCGCATCGTCTCGACACCGGCGTCGCGCGCCACTACGCGTCCGCGCTGCCGATCAGCTACGCCACCGAAACCGATCCGGCACAGGCGGTCCGCGACGTCGCCGAGGTGGAGCGCCTCGACGTCGACAGTGTGGCGCTGACGTTCACCACCACCGAGGCGTCCGCGCCGTACGAGAACCTCAAGATCTACGCGGTCGGGAAACCCGCGCCGCTCAACGAGGTTCTGCCGATCTTGTCCAGCCTCGGTGTCAACGCGCTCGACGAACGGCCGGCCGCGCTGACCCGCCCGGACGGGCATCGGGCCTGGATCTACGACCTCACCGTCGATCTGGTCGCGGTGACGGACGGTCACGGGGTGACCCGGGACAGCCGGATCGCCGACGCGTTCCGGGCGGCGTGGACGGGTGAGACCGAGGTCGACGGGTTCAACGCGCTCGTCCTGCACGCCGGGCTGGGCTGGCGTCAGGTGACCGTCCTCCGCGCGTACGCCGCCTACCTGCGTCAGGCCGGGCTTCCGTACAGCCGCAGCAACGTCGAACGAGTCCTGCTGAGCAACAGTGCAATCACGCAACTCCTCGTGGAGTTCCACGCGCTCCGCCTCGACCCGGGGATCGAACGCGACGCCGCAGCGGAAGACGCGCTCGAGGGCCGCATCGTCGACGCGATCGACGCCGTCGCCGGAATCGACGCCGACCGGATCCTGCGGGCACTGCTGTCCCTGGTCCGCGCCACCACCCGGACCACCTACTACGCCGGTGACCGTCGGCCAGCGCGCGCTCTCGCGTTCAAATTCGATTCCTCGTCGATCGACGAATTGCCGCTGCCCCGGCCGAAATACGAGGCCTACGTGTATTCGCCCCGGGTGGAGGGCGTGCACCTGCGATTCGACGACGTCGCCCGCGGCGGCATCCGGTGGTCGGATCGCCGCGACGACTTCCGCACCGAGATCCTCGGACTCGTCAAGGCGCAGGCGGTCAAGAACGCCGTCATCGTCCCCGCGGGAGCAAAGGGCGGCTTCGTCGTCAAGAACCCGCCCGTGCCGACCGGTGACGCCGCCGCCGACCGGGAGGCGACGGCGTCGGCGGGCATCTCCTGCTACCGCGAGTTCATCTCGAGCCTCCTCGACATGACGGACAACCTCGACATCACGACCCGGAAGGTGATCGCGCCGGAGGGCATCGTCCGCCGCGACGGCGACGACACGTACCTCGTGGTCGCCGCAGACAAAGGGACAGCGGCATTCTCGGATGTCGCCAACGCGATCGCACTCGAGCGCGGGTACTGGCTCGGCGACGGATTCGCGTCCGGCGGATCCGTCGGCTACGACCACAAGGCGATGGGCATCACGGCCCGCGGCGCGTGGGAAAGCGTCATGCAGCACTTCCGCGAGATGGGCGTCGACACCCGCACCGACGACTTCACCGTCGTCGGCGTCGGCGACATGAGCGGCGACGTCTTCGGAAACGGGATGCTGCTCAGCCCCCACATCCGCCTGCTCGCGGCATTCGACCATCGGCACGTCTTCATCGACCCCGATCCCGACCCGCAGCGGTCGTGGGACGAGCGGGCACGGCTCTTCGGGCTCGGCAGGTCGAGTTGGAAGGACTACGACAAGGCGGTCCTCAGTGACGGCGCGATGATCGTCGAACGGTCGGCGAAGTCGGTTCGGCTGACACCGCAGGCCCGGCGCGTTCTCGGAATCGACGACGATCGGGCCCTCACCACCGTCGAACTCGTGCGTGCCGTCCTCGGTGCGCCCGCCGACCTGCTGTGGAACGGCGGCGTCGGCACGTACGTCAAGGCGACGACGGAGAGCCACGCGGACGTCGGCGACAAGTCGAACGACGCGGTCCGGCTCGACGCGCCCGAACTGCGGGTCCGGGTGGTCGGCGAAGGCGGCAACCTCGGGCTGACCCAGCTCGGGCGGATCGAGTACGCGCGCAACGGCGGTCGCGTCAACACCGACGCGCTCGACAACTCCGCCGGCGTCGACTGCTCGGACCACGAGGTCAACATCAAGATCGCCCTGGCGGGCGCGACCGCCGACAACACCCTCACCGCGCAGGACCGGCGAACGCTGCTGTCCGACATGACCGACGACGTCAGCAGGCTCGTCCTCGCCGACAATCGCAGCCAGAACGAGATGATGAGCCTGAACCGGGCGCAGGCCGGCACCCTCGTCAGCTTCCACTCCCGCATGGTCGACGACCTGGAACGGCGCGGACACGTGGACCGCGCGATCGACGTGCTCCCGACGTCCGCGCAGTTCGGCGCGCTCGAACGTGAGCAGAAGGGGTTGACGAGCCCGGAGCTGGCGCAGCTCACCGCGCAGGTCAAGCGATTCATCAAGAGCGAGGTGTCGGGCACGACCCTCCCCGACAACGGGGTCTACGCCGGCCGGCTTCACAACTACTTCCCGCCGCGCCTCGGCCGGGAGTTCGCGCACACGGTCGCCGCGCATCCGCTGCGCCGGGAGATCGTCACGACGTCGGTCGTCAACGACATGGTCGACCGGGCGGGGATGACGTACGCCTTCCGGCTGCGGGAGGAGACGGGCGCCGACTCCGCGGAGGCGGTGAACGCCTTCACCGCGGTCGCCGAGATCTTCGACCTCGGAGCGACTTTCGAGCGGATCAGGGCAACGGCCGACACCACTCCGACGGCCGGGACGAACGCGTTGACGGTGCAGACCCAGCGACTGATCGACCGCGCGTCGCGGTGGCTGACTACGCACCGGCCGCAGCCGTTGCCGCTCGAGGCCACCATCGCCCGCTACCGGCCGGTCGTCCGCGACCTCGGGCCGCGCGTGCGGGAATGGTTGCGGGGCGACGAGATCAGCGCGGTGGAGCGGCGCACCGAGGCCCTCACATCGCGTGGGGCGGAGACCGGGCTGGCCGCGGACGTGGCGGACCTCCTGCACACGTACTGCCTCCTCGACATCGTGGACATCGCGGAGATCTCGCAGCACCGCCCCGAGGACGTCGCCGAACTGTACTTCGCGCTGTCGGCGCACCTGCACATCAACACCGCACTGACCGCAGTCACGGCTCTCCCCCGGCTGGACCGGTGGCACGCCCTCGCCCGCCTGGCCCTGCGCGACGACCTCTACAGCTCACTGCGCGCCATCACACTCGACGCGCTGTCCGTGAGCGAACCCGGCGAGGACGCGGCCGACAAGGTCGACCAGTGGGAACAGCACAACGCCGCCCGGCTCTCCCGCGCGCGTGCGCTGCTGACGGAGATCGAGTCGGAGGTCGCCACCGAACCCACGCTGGCGCTGATCTCCGTCGCGGCCAGGCGGATCCGGGCGATGACGCGGTAGGCGCTTCGCGCCCGTGCGCCTTTCTGGTTGTTCCAGCTACCAAAAAGGCGCACAGGCCGCGGAGCGGCCTACAGCACCTGGGACAGGAACTGCTGCAGCCGTTCGGTTTCGGGCTTGTCGAACAGCTGGTCCGGCTTCCCGGTCTCGACGACGGCGCCGTGGTCCATGAACAGCACGGTGTCGGACACCTCGCGGGCGAAGCCCATCTCGTGGGTGACGACGACCATCGTCATGCCGCCCTTGGCGAGGTCGGCCATCAGCGCGAGGACGCCCTTCACCAGTTCGGGGTCGAGTGCCGAGGTGGCCTCGTCGAAGAACATGACTTCGGGCTTCATCGCGAGGGCGCGGGCGATCGCGACGCGCTGCTGCTGTCCGCCCGACAGGTTGCCGGGCCGGGAGTCGGCCTTGTTGGCGAGCCCGACGAGTTCGAGCTGCTCGAGCGCCAGCGACCGCGCCTCGTCCTTGGACATCCCCTTGAGCTTGCGGGGCCCGAGGGCGATGTTGTCGACGACGGTCTTGTGCGGGAACAGGTTGAAGTGCTGGAACACCATGCCGATGCGCTGCCGCAGCTTGTCCGGGTTGTCCTTCAGCACCGACTTGCCGTCGAGCAGGACGTCGCCCTGGTCGGGTTCGTGGAGTCGGTTGAGGACCCGCAGCAGGGTGGACTTTCCGGAGCCGGACGGTCCGATCACGGTGACGGTGTCGCCGGCGTCGACGTGGAGGTCGACGCCGCGGAGCACCTTGTTGGTGCCGAATGCGAGATGCAGGTCGGTGCCAGTGAGAGAGACGGCCATCGCCTTATCCCCTTTCCACGACGATGGACTGTTCCACCGGGTCGAGCGTGCCGGACGTGTCGGCGCGGCCGGTGCGCAGACGGTTGTCGATGTAGTTGACGAGGTGGGTCAGCGGAATCGTCATCGCCAGGTAGAACAGGCCGGCGGCGACGAGCGGCGACAGGTTGCCGGTCTGCGCGTTGAGGTCGCGGCCGACGGCGAACAGTTCCCGCTGGCTGACGAGCAGGCCGAGGAAGTAGATCAGCGACGAGTCCTTGATGAGGGAGATGAACTGGTTCATCAGCGCGGGCAGCACCCGTCGCACACCCTGCGGGACGACGACGAGCGTCATCGACTTCCGGTAGCTGAAGCCGAGCGCCCGGGACGCCTCGAGCTGTCCGGGTTCGACGCTCTGGATGCCGGACCGGAAGATCTCACCGATGTAGGCGGACGCGAGCAGTGACAGCGCGGCGGCACCGAGCCAGTAGGGGTTGTTGCCGGTGAGTCCCTTGACGATGGGTCCGGCGCCGAGTCCGACGATGAGGATGATGACGACGGCGGGCAGCCCGCGGAACACGTCCGTGTAGATGCGGGCGGGCCAGCGGAGCCAGCGGGTGCGGGAGATGCCTGCCATCGCGAGCAGCATGCCGAGGACGGTGCCGACGATGCCCGACGCCAGCGCGAGGATCAACGTGTTCGGCAGACCGGTCTTGAGCAGATCGGGGAACGCCCGCGTGTAGAGGTCCCAGTTGAAGAACGTGTCCTTCAGCTGCTGGAGTGTCGACTTGGGCTCCGCGACCGGGGTTTCGGTCGTGTTCTGCGAGTTCTGGGCGGCGAGCGCGGCGAAGTCGGGCAGGTCGGGCACCGGCGCCGCCTTGCTGCCGGGCTTCCAGCCCTCGGGCAGTTCGCGGGGCACCCAGTCGGAGTACAGCTGCGCCCAGGTGCCGTCGGCGATGACGGCGTCGAGCCCGGAGTTGAGGGCGTCGATGAGCGGCTGGTTCTCCTTGTTGACGGCCCAGCCCACGAAGTTGTTGACGCTGAAGGTGTTCTCGACGATCGACGTGGGATCGCCCGGCGCGATGGCGCCCTCGGCCTGCTGGGACGGCGCCACCCAGGCGTCGATCTGCCCGGACTTCAGGTTTGCGTAGGCGGTGGCGTAGTCGGGGAACTTCACCGGGTTCAGCTTCAGCGTGTTCACGACGTAGTCGTCCTGGACGGTGCCCTGGACGACACCGATCCGAGTGGTCGCGTTCAGGTCGTCGAAGCCCTGGATCGGGCCGCCGTTGGGAACGACGAGGGAGAAGTAGCCGAAGTCGTAGCCGTTGGTGAAGCCGACGGTGTTGCGGCGCTCGTCCGTCGTCGTGATGGAGGAGGATCCGACGTCGAAGCGGCGCCCGGCCACCTGGGCGAGCAGTCCGGCGAACTCGGTGCCAACGAAGTCGACGCGCAGGCCGAGCTTGTCGGCGACGGCCTTCAGCAGTTCGTTGTCGTAGCCGGTGAACTGGTTCTCCGAGTTCACGCAGATGCTCGGCGGTGCGTCGGACAGCGTGCCGACGGTGAGCACACCGGGGGTGATGAGGTTCAGCTTCGACGCGTCGATCTGGTCGATCGGAGTGGTCGACGGCGTCGTGTAGCGGTCCTCGGCCGCGGCGCCGGAGGCGGCGAGGTTGGTCGGGGCGGCGGTGGCCGCGCCCACGCCGGGTGGCGAACACAGATCCTGCGGTGCCGCCCCGGACGTCTCCCCGTCACTCGAACACGACGACAGGGTCAGCGCCAGCAGGGCGGTGAGCAGTAGCGCCACCACCACACGGATCTTCGCTCCGACGGAAGAAAACATGGTGAGCAGCGTAACCCTGGCGGTCGGTATTTCCGGGGTCGGAGGACGTCGGGGGCGACGGCCGTCACTCTCCTTGTTTGTCATACAAACAAAGTCGAGTTATTGTTTGTATGACAAACAAGTAGGAGGCAGTCATGGTGCCGCAGACGGGCCGAGCAGCGCGAGCCACCCGGGAGTCCGGTCGCCAGACCCGCGACGCCCTGTTCACCGCCGCCACCGAACTGTTTCTCGAGCACGGCGAGGGTGTCCCGATCACGCAGATCTGCGCCGCCGCGGGGGCCCACCCCAACCAGGTCACTTACTACTACGGTTCCAAGGAACGGCTCTTCGTCGAGGTCGCGTGTGCTGCCGTGCTGCGCGCCGGCAAGCGGGCCGAGGACGACGCGGCGACCGCGGAGACCGTCGGCGACTACACGGAGAAACTCGTCGGCTCCCTGCTCGGGCCCGGCGCACCCAGCGTCGAACTCTTCACGTCGGCGATGCTGATGACGGGACGCCGCAGTGAACTGCGCGACCTCATCACCGACACCCTCCGGACCCTGCACTCGTCGGGCGAGGACGCGCTGATCCGCACCCTGATGCGCACCGGCTGGCAACTGCGCGCCGGCATCGACGTCGAATCGAAGGCGTTCTGGTCGGCGATCTTCGGACTGGTGATCCAGAAGACCGCCACCGGTGAGAGCTTCGGCTACTCGCTCGAGGAGGCCGTCGCCGTCATCTTCGCGAACCTGCAGATCCCCGAGACCGTCCGCAACACCTCCATCGACTGACCTTCTCTCCTCCAAGGAGCGCGATGAACATCGTTCGCGTATTCGACAGCAACGCCCGGAAGGCGCCCGACGAGGCGTTTCTCCATTTCCAGGGTCGCGACCATACGTATGGTTCCGTGCAGGACGGCAGCCGCCGGGCCGCCGCCCTGCTGCGGACACTGGGGGTCGAGCACGGCGACCGCGTCGCTCTGATGTGTTTCAACACCCCCGGATTCGTCTACGCGATGCTCGGCGCCTGGCGCATCGGCGCGGTGGTGGTGCCGGTCAACCACAAGATGCAGGCACCCGAGGTGGACTACATCCTGCGGCACGCGCAGGTGAAGGTATGCGTCTTCGACGGCGCACTCGCACCCGTCATCGAGCGACTCGAGACGCCGGTGCAGCTGCTGTCCACCGACACCACCGTGGCGGGCCACGCCTTCTTCGACGACGCAATCGCGGACCTGGACGGCATCGACGGCATCGAGCCGGACGAGAACGACCCCGCCGAAATCCTCTACACGTCCGGCACCACCGGCGCGCCCAAGGGCTGCGTGCACAGCCACCGCAACGTCGTGCTCGTGGCGACCACGGCGGCCCTCGGTCTGTCGATCACCCGTGACGAGCGACTGCTGATGGCCGTCCCGATCTGGCACGCGTCGCCGCTCAACAACTGGCTGATGGCGACGCTGTACATGGGCGGCACCGTCGTGCTCGTCCGCGAGTACCACCCCGTCCACTTCCTGGAAGCGATACAGCAGCAACGCATTACGCTGTGCTTCGGTCCGCCGGTCATCTACACCAACGCGATGAATGCGGTACCGGACTTCGCCGACTACGACCTGTCCAGCGTCCGGGCCTGGCTCTACGGCGGCGGACCGATCGGCGCCGACGTGGCGCGCCGACTCGTCGAGTCGTACCGGACCACCCGCTTCTACCAGGTGTACGGGATGACGGAGACCGGTCCCGTGGGGGCCGTCCTCTACCCGGAGGAACAGCTCGCGAAGGCCGGCTCGATCGGCCGGGCGGCGCTCGCCGGCGTCGATATGCGCCTGGCCGGCCCCGACGGCGTCGACGTGCCCGCCGGGGAGATCGGGGAGATCTGGCTGCGCACCGAGACCGTGATGCAGGGGTACCTCGACGACCCCGGCGCCACCGCCGCCGTGTTCGCCGACGGCGGCTGGTACCGCACAGGCGATCTCGCACGCAAGGACGACGACGGCTACCTCTTCATCGTCGACCGGGCGAAAGACATGATCATCACCGGCGGCGAGAACGTCTATTCCAAGGAAGTCGAGGACGCCATCTCCGGCCATCCCGACGTCGTGGACGTCGCGGTGGTGGGGCGGCCGCACTCCGAGTGGGGTGAGACCGTCGTCGCGCACGTCGTGTGGCGTGAACCGGACGTCGTGGGTGCCGACGACATCCGCGACTACCTGTCGGACAAGCTGGCGCGCTACAAGATTCCGCGCGACTACGTCTTCGCCACCGTGCTGCCCCGCACCCCCACCGGCAAGATCCAGAAGCACCTGATCCGCTCCGCGAGCTGACTCACGAAAGACACTGCCATGACTATATTTTCCGACACGAACGTCACCCATCCCGCACCCCACCGGACGCACACCGTGCTCAACCAGTCGGTGCCCCGCGCCGACGTCAACGAGTTCACCCTCGACACGGTGCTGGCCGAGGGCGTGCGCCGCCACGACGCCGACTGGGCCACCGGCGAACTCACCGACATCGGTGCACTCGTCGGCAGCGCCACGTTCCAGCACGACGCCGAACTCGCCAACACGATCATCCCCGAACTGAAGACGTTCGACCGCTGGGGCAATCGGATCGACGAGGTCGAATACCACCCCGCGTACCACCGGATCATCTCCGCGGCCGTCGCGCACGGGGCGCACACGTCGGCGTGGGCCGACCCGAAGCCCGGCGCGAACGTCGCTCGCGCAGCGGCATTCATGATGTTCGCGCAGATCGAACCCGGACACTCCTGCCCGATCTCGATGACCAACGCCGTCATCCCCTCCCTCGACCTGCAACCCGACGTCGCCACGATCTGGAAACCGCGCGCGCTGTCCCGCAGCTACACCCCTGCGCTCGACGCACCCGGCAAGGCGTCCGCGATCTTCGGCATGTCCATGACGGAGAAGCAGGGCGGCTCCGACGTCCGGGCCAACACCACCGTCGCGTCACCCGCCGGACGCGGCGGTCCCGGCGCCGACTACCTGCTGACCGGGCACAAGTGGTTCTGCTCCGCGCCGATGTCCGACGCGTTCCTCGTCCTCGCGCAAGCGGAAGGGGCGGGCGGCGACGGTCTCTCGTGCTTCCTGCTGCCCCGCATCCTCCCGGACGGCACCCGCAACGTCTTCCGCATCCAGCGGCTGAAGAACAAGCTGGGCAACAAGTCCAACGCGTCATCCGAGATCGAACTCGACGGCACAGTCGGCGTCATGGTCGGCGAACCGGGGCGTGGCGTCCGCACCATCATCGAGATGGTCGCGCGCACCCGCCTCGACTGCGTGCTCGGCAGCACCGCCGGAATGCGGCAGTCCGTCGCCGAGGCGGTGTGGCACGCCCGTCACCGTTCCGCGTTCGGGAAGGTCCTGGCCGATCAGCCCGCGATGACATCGGTGCTGGCCGACCTTGCACTGGAGTCGGAGGCGGCCACCGTCACCGCGCTGCGCCTCGCCCGGGCACACGACGAGGACGCGAGCGAACAGGAACGCAGCTTCCGCCGGCTCGCGACCGCGGTCGCGAAGTACTGGGTCTGCAAGCGCGGCCCGCACCACGCCTACGAGGCGCTGGAATGCCTGGGCGGCAACGGGTACACCGAGGACTTCCCGCTCGCCCGCCGCTACCGGGAGCAGCCCGTCATGGCCGTGTGGGAGGGGTCGGGCAACGTCATTGCCCTCGACGTCCTGCGCGCGATGACCCGCGAACCCGACAGCGTCGCCGCATTCGACGCCGAGGTGAACCTGGCCAGCGGCAGCAACGCGGTGCTCGACGAGCACCTCGACCGGGTCCGTCGCCAGCTCGGCGAACTCGCCACTGAGGACCCTGCCCGCGCCCAGTTGCGCGCCCGCACCGTCGTCGAATCGATGGCCCTCGCACTCCAGGCGTCGCTGCTGACCCGGTTCTCGCCTGCCGCCGTCGCCGATGCATTCGTCGACGCCCGCCTCGGCCCCGACCGCACGCACGAGTACGGCACCCTCTCCCCCTCCGCCGATCTCGGGTCCATCCTCAGTCGGGCGTAGGCGGCTCCGCCGCCCGTGCGCCTTTTTGGTAGCTGGAACAACCAGAAAGGCGCACAAGCCCGGAGGGCCTACTTCAGCACCGTCGGCCCCAAGAACTCGCACACCTGCAGGGCGAGAGCGAGATCCAGCTTGCTGTGGGTGCCGGTGGCGGGCTCACCGAGGGCTTTGGTGATGCGGTATTTGACGGTGTTGCGGTGGAGGTTCATCTGCTGGGCGGTGTGGAGGTGGCTTTCGCCGGTCGCGAAGTAGGTGCTGAGCGTGGACCGCAGTGTCGCGGCCTGGTCGGTGTTCTCCGCGAGCGGGCCGAGGACCTCCCACACCCAGGCCCGGGTGGAGTCGAGGTTCTCGGCGAGGAGGGAGACGACGGCGACGCCGCGGTCGCCGAAGCCGACGATCGGCCGGGCCGGGGTGTTGGGCACGGTGGCGACGGAGTAGGCGGCACGCGCCTGTTCGTGTGACCGCCGGAATCCCGCGACCCCGGACGCGGGCAGTCCGATCGCGGTCCGGATGCCCGGGTTCGCGGGCAGGGCCGCGGCGAGTTCGGTGGTGTCGAGGACGGGTTTCCGGCGGCCGAAAGGCAGCCAGGCCCAAAGTGTTCGGCGGTCGATGGCGGTGACGATGGGTGCGGAGTCGGTGGCGAGGTGGCGGGCGAGATCCCGCACGTAGTGGTCGAGGGTGTTGAGGCTCGCCTCGGTGTCGGGACCGGTGGACCACAGGATCATCGCGACGTGCGTCTGCTCGAGCCGGTAGTGGGTCTCGGCCTCGAACGCGGACCCGTCGTTGCCGGTTCCGGTGAGGAGGGTGTGGATGGTCGACGAGTGGACGTTGCCGCGGGCACCCAGCCATCGCCGGCGTTCCTGCTCGTAGGCGTCGAACACGTAGAGGGTGATCCAGTCGATGTAGCTGTACACGACCTCCGAAATATGTTTGAGCACAGCGAGTGTCAGCGGTCCGGACAGTTGGAGGTTGCTGACCTCGTCGTAGCAGATCTTGATGAGGTCGTCCTGACCCATGTGGTACGCGCGGACGAGCGAGTTCGACGACACGTCGCGTTGCGCCAGTCGCAGCGCGTACTCCACGGCGGCGGTGGTGGGCTGCAGATGATCGACGGGAATGTCGTTGGCGAGGACGTGCACGATCGTCGAGACGTTGCCGTTCACGCTCGCCTCGAGCAGTTCGACGAGTTGCGGGTCTTCGTCGAGTTGGTCGATCTCGTGCGCGAGCAGCGCGCTCATCGTGCGGGTGATCTCCGCCTGCCGCGCATCGAGTTTCCGGGCGATGCCGGCGACGATGTCGAGGACCTCGGCCTCCGCCATCGCGGGCACCCGCGCCATGCGGCGCCTGGCACCGGCGCCGCGGTCGCCGGGGGCGGGACTGCTCACAGCACGTCCCCTCCGCCCTTGCGCAGATAGCGCAGGGCCGATTGCGCCGCGTTGTATCCGCACATCCCGTGTGCCCCGGCGCCGGGCGGTGTGGAGGCCGAACACAGGTAGGTGCCGGGGACCCCGGTGCTGTACGGGTCGAGGGCGATGCGCGGACGCAGCACGACCTGGGTTTCGGTGTTCGCCCCGCCGATGATGTCGCCACCGACGTAATTGGGATTCGACGCGGCCAGACGCGCCGGTCCGCTACTCACCGTGGCGACGATGCGGTCCCGGAAACCGGGGGCGAACCGTTCGATCTGTGCGGTGATCGCCTCGGTCGCGTCGCCCGTGTAGCCGTGCGGAACATGGGCGTACGCGTACAGCGGATGCAGATCGCCGTTCGAACGACCGGGATCGGCGAGGTATTGCTGACCGAGGAGCACGAACGGCCGCTCCGGCATCCGGCCCGCCACGACGTCGCGCTCGGCGGCCGCGATCTCGGCGAAGCTCCCACCCAGGTGGACGGTTCCGGCGCGTCCACATTCAGGGTCCGCCCACGGCACCCCGCCCTGGATGGCGAAGTCGACCTTGAACGCGGCGGGCGCGTGCTTGAACCGGCGGTATGCGCGGGCCACCCGGTCGGGCAGGCGAGCGCCCAGGATGCCGAGCGCGGCGGACGGCGCGACGTCCAGCAGGACGACGTCGGCGGGCGGAAGTTCGGTCCAATCGCGGACGTGGACACCGGTGGTGATCTTGCCGCCCCGGTCGGTCAGCAGGGCGGCGAGTGCGCCGGTGATCGACTGCGATCCGCCCTCGGCGACCGGCCACCCGTAGCGGTGGCCTGCGGCGACGATCATCATCCCGACCGCGGACGTCGCGGGCCGGTCGAGACGGTAGTAGGCGTGCGCGGCGGCGCCGCCGAACAGTGCGCGGGCCTTGTCGGTGCGCCACCAGTGGGCCGTCACCGCGGCCGGGAGCAGGGCTCGGGGCCCGAAGCCGGCGAGCCGCAGCGGATGCCGGGGCACGTTCGCGATCGGACGCATGAGGTCGGCGGCCAGGTCGTCGAAGCCGTCGGCGAGTCCGCCGAACATGCGCTGCCAGCGGCCGCCGTCCTCGCCGAGTCCGGCGGCGGTGGCTGCGATCGACCGGTGCAGCAACCCCGCCTCACCGGAGTCGAGGGGGTGGGCGCAGTCGATCTCCGGCCACTTCCACGTCAAGCCGTACCGGCCGAGGTCGAGGGTCTGCAGATAGGGCGACCCGGCACCCATCGGGTGGAACGCCGAGCACTCGTCGTGCAGCAGGCCGGGGACGGTGAGTTCGCCGGAGCGGGTGCCGCCGCCGATGGTGTCGGCGGCCTCGAGGACCTGGACGTCGACGCCGTGCCGGGCGAGGTGGACCGCGGCGGCGAGCCCGTTGGGCCCGCTGCCGACGACGACTGCGGTGGTCACGGCCGCACCACCAGATCTGTCTTCTGCATCGTCGCCTCCCGCGTCCGCACGTTCGAGTCGTCTCCGTCCAGTGTCCACTGCACGTCGAACGGAATGGGACCGTTCGGCAGCCACGGCTGCTCGTTGATCGCGTCGGACACCTTGTACGTTCCCCGCTCGATGACACCGAGCGCGGCGTCGATCACCTTGTACTGCTGAGTGCCCCTGTGGATGGGCTGCGATTCGATCCAGGCGACGACGAACTCGCCGGGCGCGAAGTTGCAACGCCGCTGGAGTGCGGCGATCAGGAACTCGTTGTGCAGGTGACCGTCACCGAAGTTGAACGCCACCAGCGAGTTGCAGCTGAACTCGGCCTCGCGCAGCGAGTAGGTATCGATGTCGTCGCCGAGGTGGCGCATCATCAGCGAGAACAACGCCCGTCCCTGGCTGTGCATCGACCGCCAGCCGAGCAGCTGGTGCATCACCACGTCCGCGACCTCGGGCGGGTAGGTGGCGAGCAGCTGGGTGCGCGTGTTCTTGCTGGGACGGATGATGTGCTCGTCGAGCTTCTCCTCGGCGCCCGGTGCGAAGGCCCAGGTGGCGGACGCCCAGTTGCCGGCGTACTGACGCATCGACGGCAGGAACGAGACGAGGTCGGGGCGCAGGTTGCCGAGGATCGGGAAGAACACCAGGGCGGCGACGATCACCGCGGTCAACCACACCGAGGACATGTCGGCGACGCCGTACCCGTCCCAGGCGGGGAATCCGAGGAACAGGAAGATCGACGCGTAGGCGAACAGCAGGTTCCACTCGAGCGGCACCGCCAGCGGGAACGTGGACAGGATGAACAGGTGGAACGCGACCATCAGCGCGACCGCTAGCAGCGTCAGCGTGCGGTTGGTGGAGAACAGCAGCACCAGCGGGGTCACCACCTCCACGACCGTCCCGAGCACGTGGGCGACACCTCCGGCGACGATCGACGGGCGCAGGTCCTCGGGGAAGTTGCGGTAGTGCGCGCGCTTGATCTTCTTGAACGGCATCCACGGGGTGTTGCTCAGCATCGGCGGCACCACCATCGAGAAGTGGTGTCCGAGCTTGGAGACGCCCGCCCCGACCCACACCGAGACGATCAGCAGCTTCAGCGCGATGATCATGTCGACGAACGGCAGGACCCCGAAGAAGACGATCGCGGGCAGGTACTGCTCGCTGCGGGCGGCGATGAAGATGACCTTGTCGCGCAGACCGATCAGCACCAGCAGCGCGATCAGGGGAAACAACACCGCGGGGCGGACGAGTCCGGAGTTGTCGGTGAGGGCCGCGTCGATCGACGACGTGTGCACGCCCGGAAGTAACAGCGCCACAATGATGTTGATCAGCAGGGCCGAGTAGATCAGGACGTCGCCGACGGTGCGGGTGTCGCCCGAGGTCAGCGGCACCTTCCCCGGCCACGGTGGGAGCCGGATGGTCCCGGGGTGCAGCCAGTACAGGATGCCGCCGGTCATCGGCTTGAAGTGCCCGGCGAGCGGACCCCACGAACCGGCGAGACCCACCGCTTCGAGCAGCACCGTCCACAGGATCAGCTTCTGGTAGACGATCGGCTCGTTCCACCAGGCACCCACGTCGAGGACGTTCAGGCCGGACGTGAACGTCGCCAACGTCAGCCCGATACCGAGGTAGAGGACGAGTAGTTTCAGAATGTAGATGGTGTGCACCATCTTCGGGGTTCCGAAACCGTAGTCGACCCAATGGGTCGACATGGCGCGCAGGCGGTCGCGGAACGGAAGGTCGAGGAAGGTGGCGGGGTCGACTTCGGGGAAGTTCCCGGTCTTGAATCCCATGGGAGGCTCCTGAGGGTAGAGGGCATCGCCTCGGGTGTGTCCCGAGGTGCAGGGTTTTGCTGGATCAGCTGACGGCGGCAGGCCGGTGGCGACTCCGCAGTCCCGGTTTGTCGATCTTGCCGACGGGGTTGCGGGGCAGCGCGTCGACGATGTGAATGGCCACTGGCAGTTTGACTTTCGTGAGCCGGCTGCTCAGGTGGTCGGCCAGGAGGACGTCGGTGACGGCGGTCTCCGGGTAGGTGACGACGTATGCGACCGGCACCTCGCCGTACACGTCGTGCGGGGCTCCGATCACGGCCGCCTCGAGGACGTCGTCGTGAGTGGCGAGAGCGTTCTCGATCTCCTTGGGGTAGATGTTCTCTCCGCCGCGGATGATCATGTCCTTGATGCGATCGACGAGGGTGAGGTAGCCGTCCTCGTCGAGTCGGCCGACGTCGCCGGTGTGCAACCAGCCGTCGACGACGGTGCGTTCCGTTTCCTCGGGGCGGCCGAGGTAGCCGCGCATCACGTTCGCGCCCCGGATCACCACCTCACCGACCGCCCCCGCCGGCACCGGTGCGCCGGACTCGTCGACGATCGCGATGGTCTGCCCCGGCAGTGCGGGGCCGACGGTGCCCGGCTTGCGAAGGCCCTCCGGCGGGTTGCACGCGGACGCGCAGGTGCCCTCCGTCAGCCCGTAGCCCTCCACGATGACGAGTCCGAAACGCTGCTCGGCGTGGTCGAGGAGTTCCTTGGAAATCGGTGCGGCCCCGCAGACCGCGAAGCGCAGCGAGGAGGTGTCGCCGACGGTGTCCTGGGAGACCAGGAGGGCGTAGATGGTCGGGACTGCGGAGAAGTACGTCGGCCGCAGGCGGGCGACGTCGTCGAAGAACCGGGCCGGTGAGAAGCGTCCGGTGACGCTCAGCTGACCGCCGGCGAGCATCGGGGTCAGGAAGCTGACGCAGATCGCGTTGACGTGGAACAGCGGGAGGATCAGGAGGCAGTGGTCGTC
This sequence comes from Rhodococcus sp. IEGM 1305, assembly GCF_030058635.1. Classification (NCBI taxonomy): domain Bacteria; kingdom Bacillati; phylum Actinomycetota; class Actinomycetes; order Mycobacteriales; family Nocardiaceae; genus Rhodococcus; species Rhodococcus sp. IEGM 1305. Next base: position 71,235 of record NZ_JASHKX010000004.1, on the reverse strand, counting down.
GGCGGTCAGCGAGAAATGCTGCACCATCGAGGAGCTCATGAACTGCAGGTTGTCGTGGGTGAGCATCACGCCCTTGGGCCGTCCGGTCGACCCGGACGTGTAGATCAGCAGGGCGAGGTCGTCTCCGCCGGCGGTGGTGCCGGGTGCCCAGGCGGGGTCGGGGGTGGTCGCCATGTCGTCGACGGCGATCACGGGACGGCCACCGGTCGGTGCGCCGGGTCCCTCGTTGACGACGAGAACCGCTGTGGCGTCGTCGATCTGGTACTCCGCCTCGCTGGCGGTGAACGTGGGATTGACCGGGGTCGCGGCCGCACCGATCCGCCAGGAGGCCATCAGGGCGATGAGCAGTTCCGCCCGGTTCGGCAGCATGATCGCGACGACGTCGCCACGACCGACACCGTTCTCGGACAACTGTGCGGCGAAGGCGTCGACCCGCTCCGCGAACTGTGCGTAGGTCAGTTCGAGTCGGTCGTCGCGCAGGCATGGCGCATCTCCGCGCTGCGCGGCGAGGTCCCAAGCGAAATAGCCGATGTGCGACACGATTTCGTCCGCCCTTTCTTTGTGGTGTGATCCACAACACTATCGACGGGGTTTCGTGCAAGAAACGGCCTCGGGGGCTCGAGTTCGGGCGGTTCGTTGTCGGTTGAGCACAATCGCGACCGTCCGGGGGTTGACACCGTGCCGCGGGCGTGGTCAATATATGCGAACGCTTAGAAAATAAGCACATGCTTAGAACTGAGGGGCTGCAGGTCCGCACCGACTGCCGTCCACCACGTCAATCGGTAGGAGTTACTCATGCCCGAGGCCGTCATCGTTTCCATCGCTCGTTCCCCGATCGGTCGCGCCATGAAGGGATCGCTCAAGGGCATGCGCCCCGACGACCTCGCCGCGCAAATGGTCCAGGCGGCACTCGACAAGGTGCCCGCCCTCGACCCCACCGACATCAACGACCTCATCCTGGGCTGCGGCCTGCCCGGCGGCGAGCAGGGTTTCAACATGGGCCGCAACGTCGCCGTCCAGCTCGGCTACGACTTCATCCCCGGCACCACCATCACCCGGTACTGTTCGTCGTCGCTGCAGACCACCCGCATGGCACTGCACGCGATCAAGGCCGGTGAGGGCGACGTGTTCATCTCCGCCGGCGTCGAGACCGTGTCCCGGTTCACCGCGGGCAACTCCGACTCGCTGCCCGACACCCAGAACCCGCTGTACGCCGACGCGCAGACCCGCACCGAGAAGCTCGCCCAGGGCGGCCAGCAGTGGGTCGACCCGCGTGAGGAGGGCCTGGTCCCCGACACCTACATCGCGATGGGCCAGACCGCCGAGAACGTCGCGCAGATCACCGGCATTACCCGCGAGGAGCAGGACCGGTGGGCGGTGCGTTCGCAGAACCGCGCCGAGGAGGCCATAGGCGCCGGCTTCTTCGCCCGCGAGATCACCCCGGTGACCCTGCCCGACGGCACCGTCGTGTCCACCGACGACGGCCCGCGTGCCGGCACCACCTATGAGGCCGTCAGCCAGCTCAAGCCTGTGTTCCGGCCGGACGGCACCGTCACCGCCGGCAACGCGTGCCCGCTCAACGACGGCGCCGCCGCCCTGGTGATCATGTCCGACACCAAGGCCAAGGAGCTGGGGCTGACCCCGCTCGCCCGGATCGTGTCCACCGGGGTGTCCGGTCTGTCGCCGGAGATCATGGGACTCGGCCCGATCGAGGCGTCCAAGCGGGCCCTCGCCATCGCGGGACTGGGCATCTCCGACATCGACCTCGTCGAGATCAACGAGGCGTTCGCGGTGCAGGTGATCGGGTCGGCGCGGGAGCTGAACATCGACGAGGACAAGCTCAACGTGTCCGGTGGCGCGATCGCCCTCGGCCACCCGTTCGGCATGACCGGTGCCCGCATCACCGCGACCCTGCTCAACAACCTGACCACCCACGACAAGCAGTTCGGCCTCGAAACCATGTGCGTCGGAGGCGGACAGGGCATGGCCATGGTCCTCGAGCGGCTGTAGGCGGCTCCGCCGCCCGTGCGCCTTTTTGGTAGCCAGAACAACCACAAAGGCGCACGGGTGCGAAGCGCCTACGCCAGGCCCGACAGCGGCGGCGGGGTGTTCTCGTCGCGCCAGGCGATGGCCTCCTTCAGCGTGCCGAGGTCGTAGTCGGGTCCGCCCACACCGACGGTGAACAGGGTGACGCCGGCGTCGACGTGGGCTGCCGCGTCGTCGACACCCGGCCACGACGTGGAGTGCTGGATGCTGTCGGGGCTGCGTCCGGCATCCCGTGCGTACCCGGCGAGGATCCCCGACTTACGTTTGTACGTGTCCATGTCGCTGAAGCTGTGCCAGATGTCGCCGTACTGCCCGACCAGCGGCAGTGTCTTCTTCTCGCCGCCACCGCCGATGAGGATCGGAATGTGCCGGGTGGGTGCGGGTTCCAGCTTGCCGAACCGGGCGGTGATCCGCGGAAGGTACTCGGCGAGCAGGTTCAGCCGCGATCCCGCGGTACCGAATTCGTAGCCGTACTCGTCGTAGTCGCGCTCGAACCAGCCCGAGCCGATGCCCAGGATCAGCCGTCCGCCGCTGATGTGGTCGACGGTGCGGGCCATGTCGGCGAGCAGATCCGGGTTCCGGTAGCCGGCACACGTGACGAGTGCGCCGATCTCCACCCGCTCCGTCTGCTCGGCGAACGCCCCGAGCATCGTCCAGCACTCGAAGTGGGCGCCGGCCGGGTCGCCGTACAGCGGATAGAAATGATCCCAGTTGAAGACGATGTCGACGCCGGCGTCCTCGGCGCGCAGTACCGCGTCGCGGATCAGCCCGTAGTCGGGCGCGTGTTGCGGCTGAAGTTGGACACCGATGCGAACTGGACGAGTCATTCGTGGCTCCTCGGAGTAGACGTTGGGCCTTCTCGATCCATAGTGCTCGCGCGACGGTCGGGCGCACAACGAACCCGCCGAGCGGGCGATTTGAGCGGGCGAATGTACCGTCCGGCGCCCCAGATACGCCAAGCGGTACATTCACCCGGTTGTCGGCGCGTCTTCCGCCCATCGTCTCCGAATTGGACGAGGACGCATCACCACCCGACTGCACGGCGGACGTGGAAGACTGGGTGTGTGAAGGTCACGCAGAGGCCTGACCCGCCCACCGGCATCCGGCGGGCGTTCTTCCGCGCGCCGATCTACCTCTACCGCGTCCACCTCGGTTTTCTCCTCGGGGGCCGATTCCTGCTCCTCGAACACGTCGGGCGCAAGACCGGCGCCCGGCGGCAGGTCGTGCTCGAGGTGGTCAACCACGACGCCGTCGGCGACGGCTACGTGCTGGCCGCCGGGTTCGGTCCCAAGTCCGATTGGTACCGGAACCTGCGGGCGCAGCCGAACGCGAGGATCCAGCTGGGCCGCCGGCGACTGTCGTCACAGCCGAATTCCTCGACCCCGAGACCGGTGCGGACTTCATGGCGCACTACGGGTCGGAGCATCCGAAACTCGGAATGCGGATCGCCCGAGGCATGGGCTTCGACGTCGACGGCAGCGCGGCCGACTTCCGGGCGGCCGGCCGTGGGATCCGTTTCGTCCGGCTGCGCCCCCGCGCCTGAGGCACCTCAGTTCAGCCGTACCCCGCCCGCCAGGAGCATGGTCCGTAGGACGAAAGCCGCCTCGGGGCCGATGATCTCCCCGACCAGGGTGAGGTAGCGGTCCACGTACTCCGGTCCGTGCGGTGCGACCGTCGGGTACTCGGGGTCGGACGGATCCAGGTGATGGGCCACCTCGTGGAGCACCACCAGTTCGCGGAACGCCCAGGCATTTCCGTTCCGATGCTCGGGGACCGCGATTGTGGCGCAATCGCTTTCGTAGTGGGCGGCCTTGTTGCCCGACCGCGCGCGGACGTGAACCGGGGTGGCCGCCCGCGTCCACGTCGACCGCACCCAGTTCAGGGCGAGCACCCGGTCGACGTAGTCCTGCACCGAGTCGATCGACGCGAATTTGCGTTCCACCGGCAGCGTCACCTGCGACCCCATCACGTCCACGACGCGCAGCCCGCGCTCGTCGGCGCGGTCGAACATGGTGCGCACGAGGGCTTCCGCGTCGTACACGGCGGTCCGCTGAGTGTCGCGGGGTCGCTTCACGACGGGATCTGCTTGCGGGCGGTCGACAGTTCGGGTGAGTTGCTCAGGCGGGCGGTCCGGGCGGCGCGGTCGCCTGCCCGGCGGGCGCTCGACGAATGTCCTGCGGACGCCCGCCCTCCGCGCCACGTGCCGCGGGCCTGCGAGTTCTCCGAGTAGTAGTCCTTCAGCTCGAGCTGTTTGTCGCGCAGGACCAGCGCCGTCTCCGCCGACGACTCCGGCACGGACACCGCCTGCTCCTCGGCCTCCTTCTTGGCGTCGGCGAGGCGCTGCCCGATCCGCGCGGCGTAGGCGAGCTGGAAGTTCAACCGGGCGGTGACACCGGCGACGGGGCGCCGCACCCGTGTCGCGACGCGGCGGCGTCCGCGCGTCTCGACCTGCGTCCGCACCGTCGTCTCGCCGCGGTACTCCCCCGACTTGATGTAGGCGTCGGACGCCCGGACCATCTGGATCAGCAGGCTCGCGTACAGGGCTTCGCAGACGTCGATGTCGCCGGCGAACCCGTACGCGTAGATGACGGCCGACGTCTGGGCGATGTCGCACTGGACGTCGTTGGCGGCGGCGATCACCAGGAACAATTGCGCGTACGTGCGCAGCCCCTTCTTCCCCGGTTCACCGATGGTGATCAGGCGCTGCGTGGGAGTGGCGCGCTTCTCCCGGCCTGCCGCGTGTGCGCGCGCCACCGCGAGGTCGATCGAGGAGGCGGTGGCGAGCCGCTGGGCGGCGGCCATGAAGGCCTCGCCCTCGTGCGGGTTGTCGGTGGATTCCGCCTGCCGGAGGAGCCCACCGATGCGGGTCAGCATCTTGTCGGAACTCACCCAGGCAGGCTAGCCCCCGTGCGCCTTTCTGGTCGTCGGCGCTACCAAAAAGGCGCACGGGCGGCGGAGCCGCCTACAGCCGCTCGAGGTCGTCGAGGATCAGGTTTGCGCCGGTGAGGCCGATGCCGGTTATCCACACCCGGTAGTCGGTCTGGCGGACACCGTCGCGTCGTGACGGCCCCATCTGCCCGATGAGTACGGGGTCGATCCCCAGTTCTCCCGGTGCGGACGTGTTGGCGACGAACGCGATGTCGGAGTCGATCTGGCCGACGTTCTCGAGCGAGATCTCGGACATGTCGTTCTTCGCGTCCCACGGCTGCCCGGTGATGGTGTAGCCGGCCGCGGTCAGCACGGAACCGGAGAAGGTGCCGGGCCCGTGCAGGCGCAGACCGTCGTCCATCACGCGGATGACGTGCGCGGTGCGTCCCCGGTTGGTTTCGGTCAACGCGGCGGCGCGAGCGTGGAACGCCGACAGCTTCTGCTCGGCTGCTTCCGTCTCACCCATGGCCTCGGCGAACAGCCGCAGCGTCCCCTGCCAGTCGACCGCAGGCGACACGGAGAAGACGGTGGGCGCGATCGCGGACAGCGCGTCGTACAGGTCGCCGTGCCGCTGCTTGCTGCTGAGGATGAGGTCGGGCTGCAGCGCGGCGATCGCCTCGAGGTTCGGTTCGGCGATCGATCCGACGACGGTGGTGCTGTCGAGACCGCCGCCCAGGTAGGCGGGCAGCGCGTCGGCGGAACCGGCCTGAGCAGCCCCGACCGGTGTCTTCCCGAGCGTGACGACGGTGTCGATAGGCAGGCTGTCGAGGGCGACGATGCGACTGGGCCGGTTGCTCACCGTCGTCGTGCCCATGGCGTGGGTGACGGTGCGCTGGGCGCCGCTGTCACTGCCGGTTGCCGCGTCGGGTCGCGCGCAGGCGGCGGTGAGGGCGGCCAGTGCGGCTGCTCCCAGCCCGGCCCCGAATTCGCGTCGCGTCAGGGCGTCGACGATCTCCTGCCATTGGACGTCGGTGACATTCGGAGAGCACGTGGCTGAACGCATCCTGGACCTCGATCTCGAAGGGGGTAGAAGATAGGCGAACCTAACCTTATACAGTCTGCTGCGTGAGCGTGCAGACGACGATGTCGCCCGAGGGGTGGAGGCCACCGGCCTGCGCGGCGCTCTCCCGGTCACTCCAGGAGCCGTTGTGCGGCACCGCGCCCCGGGTGCGCGGCTGGCTGCTGATCGAGCAACCCGGACCGTGGGGCCGCGACCGGCTCCGGCAGAGCCGCCTCGACCCTGTCCTGGGCGACGCGCTCGCCGCCCGGTGCGCCGACGCGGGAGTGCGTCCGGTGCTGATCCGCACCCGGCAGCGCCGCGACGTCGCCGCCGGACGTCACGTCTACCTCGTGCGTCCCGGACGAGCCGACGGCTGGGCGGAGCGTCTGCTGGTGCGTGAGGACCGGGAGCTGCTCGACCTCGATCTCGACCTGCCACCCGGAGTGGGGGAACGCCTCGACCCCACCGAGTCACTGTTCCTCGTCTGCACCCACGGCAAGAAGGACGCCTGCTGCGCGTCGTTCGGACGCCCCGTCGTCACCGGCCTCGGCCACCGCGACGGACGGGTCTGGGAGTCGACGCACGTCGGCGGCGACCGGTTCGCCGCGACCGTGGTGTGCCTGCCGTCGGGCATCTACTACGGCCGGGTCACCGCGGAGTCCGCGGAACACATTGTCGCCGAACACGATCGCGGACGCGTGGTGCTCGAGCACTATCGCGGCCGGTGCACCGACGACCCGGTGATGCAGTTCGCCGAGCACACCGTGCGGGCCGAGCGGTCGCTGCTCGGACTCGACGACGTGATCCCGCTGTCGGCGGTCCCACGCCCGGACGGAGACACCGACGTCCTGGTCCGGCACCCGGACGGCACCGACCTGGTTCGGGTTCGCACGACCCGCGCCGAACCCCGCCTGACCGCCTGCAGCGCGGGTGTCGTGGACAGCCCGGACCGGTTCGAGGCGGCTCCGCCACCCGTGCGCCGTTCTGGTAGCTAGGGCAACCATAAAGGCGCACGGGCGCGAAGCGCCCCTTGCGGCAGGAGGTCTCGTTGCGGTTGCGCCGGCGACTCGTGGTGTTCACGCGGAATTCACCGCGCCGATTCATCGGCACATTCATCCCCAGCTGTGGAGAAACCTGTAGATGAATGCCACCAACATGATTCGGACCGAGGCTAATTCGGCCGAATCGTCATCGGTGGCTTCGCGACGAGGCCTGACGGCGGTTGCGCGAGCCGATCATCCACCGACCCGTAGGTGAGTGAGAAAGTGCGTCAACAGGTACATTCTCACGCACCTGTGCGCGGCGCCGGGTAGAAGGGACTTCGACGTTCATGGCCACAGTGACCTATGACGGTGCCACCTGCCTGTTCCCCGGCTCGGACAAACCGGCCGTCGATACGCTCGACCTGAAGATCGAGGACGGTGAGTTCCTGGTCCTCGTCGGCCCGTCCGGCTGCGGCAAGTCGACGTCGCTGCGGATGCTGGCCGGGCTCGAGGACGTCCACAGCGGACGGATCCTCATCGGTGACCGCGACGTCACCACCCAGGAACCCAAGGAACGCGACATCGCGATGGTGTTCCAGAACTATGCGCTGTACCCGCACATGTCGGTGGCCGAGAACATGGGTTTCGCGCTCAAGCTCGCCGGCGCCGCGAAGGACGACATCCGCACGCGTGTGGAGGAGACGGCGAAACTCCTCGACCTCGAGCCGTACCTGGACCGCAAGCCGAAAGCGCTGTCCGGCGGTCAGCGGCAGCGCGTCGCGATGGGACGTGCCATCGTCCGGCAGCCGCAGGTGTTCCTGATGGACGAGCCGCTGTCCAACCTCGACGCGAAGCTCCGCGTGCAGACGCGCACCCAGATCGCGCAGCTGCAGCGCCGGCTCGAGACGACGATGGTGTACGTGACGCACGACCAGGTCGAGGCCATGACGATGGGCGACCGGGTGGCGGTGCTGAAGGACGGGGTGCTGCAGCAGTGCGCGTCGCCCCGCGACCTCTACAACCGGCCCGCCAACGTGTTCGTCGCCGGCTTCATGGGGTCGCCGTCGATGAACCTCTTCACGCTGCCGATCACCCCCGACGGGGTCGTGCTCGGCGACGCGACCATTCCGCTGCCCCGGCAGCTGCGCGCGGATACCGACGAACGTGAGGTCGTCGTCGGGATCCGCCCCGAACACCTGGAACTGTCGACCACCGGTATCCCGATGGAGGTCGCGGTGGTGGAGGAACTCGGATCCGACGCCTACATCTACGGCCGCAGCACCGTCAACGGGGAGACGCAGCAGTTGGTGGCCCGCGCCGACTGGCGGAACCCGCCCCGCAAGGGTGACCTGGTGAAACTGCACGTCGACCCGTCCCAGGTGCACCTGTTCTCGGCGTCCGAGGGCTACCGGCTGAGCTGAACCGGCGGTGAACGGAACGGCTCGTGACCGATTCAGGTCGGGGGTAATGCGGCACTTCGACGGTGTTCCATGCCACAGTATGTTCCGACACCGCGCCGGTGCCGCGAGTTCTGTCGTGCCGGTAACGGGTTCATCCACATCTACCTACGGGGAGACTCCATGGTTCAGATTTCGAGAGCGGTCCGGCGCGCCGCGGTGTTTGCCACCGCTGCCTCGCTGGTCACGCTCACCGCTTGCTCGAGCGACAGCGGCAGCGACTCCACGTCGGAGAACCTCGACGGTCGCGGACCCATCACGTACGTCGAGGGCAAGGACACCACCGAGACCGGTGTCGTCCGCCAGATCATCGACGTGTGGAACGCCGAGCACCCGGACGAGCAGGTGACGTTCAAGGAGCAGTCGAATGACGCCGATCAGGCGCACGACGACCTGGTCCAGCACCTGCAGGCCAAGCAGTCCGACTACGACGTCGTCGCGCTCGACGTCCCCTGGACCGCGGAGTTCGCGGCCAAGGGCTGGCTGCAGCCGCTGACCGGCGAGTTCGCGGTGGACAACACCGGAATTCTCCCCGCCACGGTCGACAGCGCCACCTACAACGGCACCCAATACGCCGCGCCGAAGAACACCAACGGCGGCCTGCTGTACTACCGCAGCGACCTGCTGCCCGCCGCACCGAAGACGTGGGCCGAGCTGGCCGCCGCGTGTGAGGTCGCGAAGACCAACAACATCGACTGCTACGCCGGTCAGTTCGCACCGTACGAGGGCCTGACGGTGAACACCGCCGAGGTCATCAACGCGTACGGCGGCTCGTTCGTCGGCGAGGACGGCAAGACGCCGACCGTCGACAGCCCCGAGGCCCGCGCAGGCCTGCAGGTGCTGGTCGACAACTTCAAGAACGGTGACATCCCGGCCCAGGACACCACGTTCAAGGAGCCCGAGAGCCAGAAGGCGTTCGAGGACGGCAAGGCGTTGTTCCTGCGCAACTGGCCGTACGTGTACGGCACCGCCGACAAGGATTCGTCCGCGGTCAAGGGCAAGTTCGCGGTCGCCCCGCTGCCCGGCAAGGACGGCATCGGCGCCTCGACCCTCGGTGGCTACAACGCGGCCATCAGCGCGTACTCCGAGAACAAGGCCACGGCCCGCGACTTCCTGACCTTCCTGCAGGGTGAGCAGGCGCAGCGGATCATCGCGCTGGGCTCGCTGCCGCCGGTCCGCGCTGCGCTGTACGACGACCCGGAGATCATCGCGGCCTACCCGTTCATGCCGACGCTGAAGGTGTCGATCGAGAACGCCGTCCCCCGTCCGGTCACGCCGTTCTACCCCGCCGTGTCGAAGGCCGTGCAGGACAACGCCTACGCTGCCATCAAGGGTGAGAAGTCGGTGGATCAGGCGATCACGGACATGCAGTCCGGCATCCAGTCCGCAGGCTCGTAGAGCACAGGAGTGAACATGGCCGTTCCGACTGGGACCACCAGTGGAGCGCCGGCCCGTCCCGCGGCCGGGGATAACGACCCCGGCCGCGGTTCGCGTGAGGTGAACGAGAACAGGCGACGCTTTGGGCTGAGCAGTCGCCGCGCGTGGCTGTTCGTCGTCCCGACGCTGGCCGTGCTGGCCGTCGTCATCGGCTACCCGGTGATCCGGGCAGTGGTGATGTCGTTCCAGAAGGACGCGGGACTCGATCCGACGACCGGCATGTTCGTCGAGGGCGGCTGGGCCGGGTTCACCAACTACACGCACTGGATTCTGCAGCAGTGCACCTCCCCGAGCGGGGTGGCCGTGGCGTGTCCGCCCGGCACGCTCGGCTCGCAGTTCTGGTCGGCCGTCGGGAACACCGCGTTCTTCACGGTCGTCACGGTGGGCCTCGAGGTCGCGATCGGCCTGTGGATGGCGATCATCATGGGCAAGACGTTCAAGGGCCGCGCCCTGCTGCGTGCGGCGGTCCTGATCCCGTGGGCCATCCCGACCGCGGTCACCGCCAAGCTCTGGTACTTCATCTTCGCCTACGACGGCATCGCCAACCGCCTCCTCGGCACCGAAATTCTGTGGACGTCGGACGCGTGGCCCGCGCGATTCGCGGTGATCATCTCGGACGTCTGGAAGACCACCCCCTTCATGGCCCTGCTGATCCTCGCCGGCCTGCAGATGATCCCGCAGGACGTGTACGAGGCGGCTCGGGTCGACGGCGCCTCCGCGTGGCAGCGGTTCCGGCAGATCACGCTCCCGCTGGTGAAGCCGGCGCTGATGGTCGCGATCCTGTTCCGCACGATGGACGCCCTGCGCATGTACGACCTCCCCGCCATCCTGACCGGCGGCAACCCCGCCACCACGACGGTGTCGATCCTCGTGGTCGACCAGGTGCGGCAAGGATTCAACAGCGCGTCCGCGCTCTCCACCATCACGTTCCTCCTGATCTTCGCGGTGGCGTTCGTCCTCGTGAAATTCCTCGGTGCCAACGCCGTCGAGACTCAGGAAGCCCAGCGAAAGGGGCCGAAGTCGTGACCCATCGCGCCCCGGAGCTCGAACTCCCGAGCAGGCCCGTCCGCCGCAACCGTCCGAAGCGGTTCGCTTTCAAGAACTCCCGCATCTACATCGGTGTCGCGATCATCCTCGTCTGGGGGCTTGCCCCGTTCTACTGGATGATGGTGACGGCGTTCCGCGACCCCGACTACACGTTCGACACCACACCCTGGCCCACGCACGTCACGCTCGAGAACTTCCAGAACGCGTTGTCGACGAGCAGCGGCAACAACTTCACCCGGGCCGTCGTCAACAGCATGATCATCGGCGGTATCACCACCGTCGTCGCCCTCGCCGTCGGCATCTTCACCGCCTACGCGCTGGCCCGCATCGAGTTCCGGTTCAAATACGTGGTGGTCGGGATCGTGCTCGGCGCGTCGATGTTCCCCGTCGTCGCCCTCGTCACCCCGCTGTTCCAGCTGTTCACGAACATCGGCTGGATCGGCACCTACCAGGCGATGATCATCCCGAACATCTCGTTCGTCCTGCCGCTGACCATCTACACGCTGACGTCGTTCTTCAAGGAACTCCCCTGGGAGCTCGAGGAGGCGGCCCGGATCGACGGCGCCAGCCGCGGTCAGGCGTTCCGTCTGGTGATGTTGCCGCTCGCGGCGCCCGCCCTGTTCACCACCGCCATCCTCGCGTTCATCGCGACCGTCAACGAATACCTGCTCGCCAGCCAGCTCTCCAGCGACGCCACCGAACCGGTCACGGTCGCGATCGCCCGGTTCTCCGGCAACGACCCGCACGTCGTGCCGTACGCGGCGATCATGGCGGCGGGCACGATCGTCACCATTCCGCTGGTGATCATGGTGCTGCTGTTCCAGCGTCGCATCGTGTCGGGCCTGACGGCCGGCGGCGTGAAGAGTTGACGGTCGAGCGGAGCGAGGGGAAAGGTGTCGGTCGAGCGGAGCGAGGGGAATAGGGTTCGGCCATGCATCCGGTGGCGAAGCGGCAGCGGCTCGAGGTTCTGATCGGCGTCCTCGGGTTCTTCACGGTGATGGCGTTCATCGCCGCTGTCGTCGAGGTCGTCCGCGGCGACCCCGGCGTCACCCCCGCGCTGGTGTTGCTCGGATGCCTGGTGCTGTCGGGGCTGGCGATCGTCGCCCGGAATCGGGTGCACTGAAACAGTACGGTCGGTATGGATATTTGCTGACCGTTAGCGCGGCGAGCGTCACACTCGAGGCCGTTCACATAACATACGTACGGGTGGGTGCGATGATCCTCCGTGACCGGATAACTGACCGGGAGTGTGGAAGTGAGTTCTGGCAACGACGCGACGGGCAATCATGCCTCCGAACCGGGGGGCACACCGCCCGTGGACGACGGTGCGGCTGACACGACCACTCCACCACCGGACGGGCAGAAGAAGTGCAACCGGTGGCGCACGGTCCGCCGGGTCAGCCTGGTCGTGATCGCGTTGCTGCTGGTCGTCCCCCTCGTCGGGTTCCTGGTCAGTTACGTCCGCGCCGAGGTCCCGCGCCCGTCGGACATGAAGACCAATCAGGTGGCCACCGTCTTCGCCGCCGACGGCACCACCGAGCTGACCAAGGTGATCCCGCCGGAGGGCAACCGCACCGAGATCGCGCTCGACGCCATTCCTCAGCACGTCCGCGACGCCGTCCTGTCGGCGGAGGACCGCAACTTCTACTCCAACCCCGGCTTCTCCGTCACCGGATTCATGCGTGCCGCCCGCGACAACGTCCTCGGCAAGGAAAGCGCGGGCGGCGGGTCGACGATCACGCAGCAGTACGTGAAGAACGTGCTGGTCGGCGCGGACCGCAACGTGTACCGCAAGATGCGCGAACTCGTGATCTCCACCAAGATGGCCCGCGAGTGGTCCAAGGACGAGATCCTCGCCGCCTACCTGAACACCATCTATTTCGGCCGCGGCGCGTACGGCATCGAGGCGGCGTCGCGCGCCTACTTCGACAAGCCCGTCGGCGACCTGTCGGTGGCCGAGGGCGCGGTGCTCGCCTCCGTGATCCAGAGCCCGTCCTACCTCGACCCCGAGGCCAACCTCGACCAGCTGCAGGCCCGCTGGAACTACGTCCTCGATGGCATGGTCGCGATGGGTGTGCTCGCTCAGCAGGACCGCAGCGCGACCGAATTCCCGGTCACCGCCCCGTCCAACCGGCCCACCGACGCCAACTCCGCGCCGGGGCCCGACGGCCTGATCCGCAACCAGGTGCTGCGCGAATTGTCGGACGCGGGGATTTCCGAGCAGACTCTCAACACCGAGGGTCTGCAGATCACCACCACGATCGATCCGAGGGCGCAGCAGTCCGCGATCGAGGCCGTCCACGACAACCTCGAAGGGGAGGATCCGGGGCTGCGGACCGCAGTCGTGTCGATCGATCCCCGCACCGGCGGGGTGCGCGCGTACTACGGCGGCGAGGACGGCGCCGGCTTCGACTACGCCCAGGCGCCGTTGCAGACCGGGTCGTCATTCAAGGTGTTCGGCCTGGCCGCCGCACTGGAACAGGGCATCCCCCTCTCCGCCCGCTTCAGCAGTGCTCCGCTGACGGTCGGCAGCGTGCAGATCGGCAACGTCGAGGGCGAGTCCTGCGGCACGTGCACCATCGCCGAGGCGACGAAGCGGTCGCTGAACACGAGCTTCTACCGGTTGATGATGTCGCTGGACAACGGTCCGCAAGCCATCGCCGACGCCGCCCACAAGGCGGGGATCCCGGAGTTCATCCCCGGGGTGCAGGGCAAGACGCTCAGCGAGAACGGCGGCGAACCCGAGGGCGGCATCGTCCTAGGCCAGTACCTGTCGCGGCCGATCGACATGGCGTCCGCGTACGCGACTCTCGCGGCGTCGGGCATCTACCACCAGCCGTACTTCGTGCAGCGGGTCGTGACCGCCGACGGCGTCGTGCTCCTGGACCGTGCGCCGAGCCCGGGTGAGCGCCGGCTCGATGCCGCGGTGGCCGACAACATCAGCCAAGCTCTGATGCCGATCGCCTCCTACTCGCGTGGCCACGCCCTGGCGGGGGGACGCCCGTCCGCGGCGAAGACCGGCACGGCGCAGCTCGGGGACACCGGTGAGAACAAGGACGCCTGGATGGTCGGTTACACGCCGTCGCTGGCGACGGCGGTGTGGATCGGCAAGGCCGACGCCACCGCCATCAACAACAGCTGGGGCGGCCTGATCTACGGTTCGGGTCTGCCGTCCGACATCTGGAAAGACACGATGGACGGCGCCCTCGAAGACACCGATTGGGAAGACTTCCCGTGGCCCGACCCGATCGGCGGCCAGGCCGGTGTGCCCACGTGGTCCGGTCAAACCAGCGGCGACGGAACGGGAACCGGCACCAGTGGGGTTGTCCCGCCGCCCGGTGCCCCCACCCCGGCGCCCGTCGAGGTTCCGCCCCCGGCCGTCCCGGTCCCGCCCGTCCCCCCGGTGCCCGCACCCGTCCCGGCGCCGACCCAGATCGAAATCCTCCCGGGCGTCATCATCCCGCTGCCGGGTTAGCCGAGGTTCTGAATCCCGCCGCGCGGCGGAGTCCTGTTCGGCAGCACCACAACCCGCAGCGCGGCGCGGAGGCTTTCCTTCGTCTTCGCCCAGGCCGTCGCCTCGTCCTCGCACATGTCGGCCTCTTCGGGCTCCTCGTCGCGGGCGAGTTCCGCGTTGTGACGCCACTCGAACTCCTGCTCGGTGCAGAGCCGGAGGAACTCGAGGATGGTGTCGCGGTCGCGTCCGCAGATCTCCGCCACGTCGTCCGGGTCGAGCCCGCTCTCCGAGTCGAGGTGGATCAGGGTCACGAGCGCGGCGGGGAACTCGTCCTCGCATTCGTGGTCGGCGTACGAGGACGTGGCGCCGGGTGTGGAATTGAGTTTGCCGCCGAGCTTTTCGGCGAACGCGTCGTCGACGGTGTCCACGAAATGCTCGAACATCCGGAACACCGACACCAGATGATCCGCGACGAACGGTGACCCGTCGACGCGCATGACGGCAACCACGTTGTCGACGATGAGCAGGAACTTGATGTCGGGCCACTGGCGGTTGAGGTCGGCGAGCGCCTCCGCGGTGCGCGTGCGATCGCTGATCGTGTGGACCACGCGGGCGAACACCTCGACGCGGGCGTCCTCCTCGATCACCCGCACATACGTGGGGAGGTCGCCGACCCACACGAGGATGTCGCCGTCCGCGTCCTTGCCCGGTGCCTGATCGAGCATCGATTCGACCGCGGCATCGACACGGTCGCGCAACCCGGCGCCGTCACGCAGCTGGGCCGGGGCGTCAGCAGAGCCGAACTCCGGAGTCTCGTCCCGGCCACCGGTGATCGCCTTCAGGAACGAGGGATGCAGAAGGTCCCAGATCTCCCGGAACACGGTGACCGTCATCGACGCCAGCAGGTGGGCGTCCTCCCGGTCGGCGTCGAGGTAGTACGACGCGGAACCGTTGCCCTCGTCGACGTGCTCGCACTGGTCGGGGCGGTTCCAGCCGAGCTCGATCAGCCGATCGTGCTCCTCCTCGGTGAGCGCCCGCGCCGGGTGCAGGAAGCGGTTGGACGGCACCTCGCACCGCACCTTGTCGCCGGCCCACGCGAAGAACCGCACGCACGCGGCGGTCTCGACGAGGCCGTCGTCGACGCTGTCGTACTGCGACTGCAGCACCAGTTCGTCGTCGTCCTCCATAGCGTGCACGTACCCGGTCAGACGGTCCTGGAGCTCGGTCCAAGCGTCGTCGATCTCTCGATCGAAAGTGTTGTCGGACATCACGCCTCCCTCGATGAATCCTGGGTGTCACCGTAGAGGGAGGGTCTGACAAGAAATCGAACACAAAGGCGAATGCACCTTTCATCGCCGTGAAGACGACGAAAGGTGCATTCGCCCGATATTGCTGCGTGGTGAACTACGCGTCGATGATGAACGCCTCGAGCTCGGTGCGAGCCTTGTCGTCCGCCATCTGGACCGGCGGGGACTTCATCAGGTACGCGGACGCCGGGTAGACGGGTCCACCGATGCCGCGGTCCTTGGCGATCTTGGCTGCGCGGACGGCGTCGATGATGATGCCGGCCGAGTTCGGGGAGTCCCAGACCTCGAGCTTGTACTCCAGGTTCAGTGGAACGTCACCGAAGGCGCGACCCTCGAGGCGGACGTACGCCCACTTGCGGTCGTCGAGCCAGCCGACGTGATCCGACGGGCCGATGTGCACGTTGCCCGGACCGAGGTCGCGCGTCAGGTTCGACGTCACGGCCTGCGTCTTGGAGATCTTCTTCGACTCCAGGCGGTCACGCTCGAGCATGTTCTTGAAGTCCATGTTGCCGCCGACGTTCAGCTGCATCGTGCGGTCGAGCTGCACGCCGCGGTCTTCGAAGAGCTTCGCCATCACGCGGTGGGTGATGGTGGCGCCGACCTGCGACTTGATGTCGTCACCGACGATGGGGACGCCGGCGTCCTTGAACTTCGCAGCCCACTCGGGGTCGGAAGCGATGAACACGGGCAGGGCGTTGACGAACGCGACGTTCGCGTCGATGGCGCACTGGGCGTAGAACTTGTCGGCGTCCTCGGAACCCACGGGAAGGTACGAGACCAGCACGTCGACCTTGGCGTCCTTGAGAGCCTTGACGACGTCGACGGGCTCGGCCTCGGAGATCTCGATGGTCTCGGCGTAGTACTTGCCGATGCCGTCGAGGGTGGGGCCGCGCAACACCGGAACGTCGGCCGGCGGGACGTCGGCGATCTTGATGGTGTTGTTCTCGCTGGCGAAGATGGCCTCGGACAGGTCGAATCCGACCTTCTTGGCGTCGACGTCGAACGCGGCGACGAACTGGACGTCGCGCACGTGGTACTTGCCGAACTTGACGTGCATGAGGCCGGGAACGGTCGCCGTCTCGTCGGCGTCCTTGTAGTACTGCACGCCCTGAACCAAGGACGAGGCACAGTTCCCCACGCCCACAATGGCCACGCGCACCGCGGTGCTGTTCTCACCCATGGTCGGGTTCTCCTTTTTTCTTAGGTGTTGCTGTCGATTGCTCGGCGGCGATCAGCTCGTTGAGCCAGCGCACTTCACGCTCACTGGATTCGAGACCGAGCTGGTGGAGCTGCTTGGTGTAGCGATCCAGCGTGCCGCTCGCTTTTCCGATCGCGTCGCGAAGCGCCTCACGACGCTCCTCGACCTGGCGTCGTCTGCCTTCGAGAATCCGCATCCGCGCCTCTGCGGGAGTGCGGCTGAAGAAGGCGAGATGAACGCCGAATCCGTCATCGGTGTAGTTCTGCGGACCCGTGTCGGCGACCAGTTCCTTGAACCGCTCCTTGCCGATCGGGGTGAGCTGGTAGACGCGGCGGGCGCGACGCTTGACGGTCCCCGGAGGGCCTGCGTCCTCGGCGATCAAACCGTCTGCCTGCATGCGTCGGAGCGTCGGGTAGAGGGAACCGTACGAAAAGGCGCGAAATGCACCCAGTAGTCCCGTCAACCGTTTGCGCAGCTCGTATCCGTGCATGGGTGACTCGTGGAGCAGCCCGAGAATTGCCAATTCGAGCACGTCCACCCCCTGAGTCGCCCGACCTAACCGCGTGATGCGATTCAAAACTATATCGCACCGATATATAGGAGGATACGCGCGCTCGATACATGGGACAAGCCGTCACAGGTTGTTAACACCGGTCCGGGTGTCCGGCTGCGTCGCCGAATGTCACACCGGTGCCGTCTGACTGAACGAATGTCACATCGGGCGACCAACCAGCGGCCGACGGAACCCAGCGGGCACGACCCCGGACGCTCAGTCCTCGTAGGGGTAGATGTCGAACGGTTCGCCGTCGAATCCGACGACCATGTGTCCGGTGTGGCCGGCGGCGTTCTTCACGTGGATGGAGATGGTCGGCGGTCCGTCGTCGGACCCGGGTTCGTACCGGAAGGAGACGATCTCCACCGCGCCGTCGGGGACGCGCAGGGTTTCGGGTGCCCCGGCGAGCAGGCGGGCGATCGCAACCTGGTCGACGGTGCCGAGGTCGAAGGACTTCTCGTCGTCGGATCGGGTGGAGGAGCTGCCCCAGTCGTCGAATTCGCCGTCGTAGAGGTAGGAGTCGGATTGCCGGGCGTTGCCGGCGGACGGCCGGTCGAAGACGGCGTGGGCCGGGTAGAGGCCGAGTTCGTCGGCGACGGTGTCGCCGTATTCGGCGCGGTACTCGTCGAGGAAGAAGTGCAGCCCGGCGCCGGTGGTGAGCTTCGGCACCGATTTCGCCGGGCCGAGGTCGCTGTTCGCGACGGCCCCGGCGATGCCGCCCACGGCAGCTGCGGCGACGACGAGGACCGCGGCATACACCCACCGCCGCGACGATCGGCGGCGTCGCGGCGACACGACGGGGCTGGCCGCGAGCCGGCTGGGGATCTGGAGGTCCCCGATGAGGCGGTCCAGTTCGTCGAACGTCTTCGCCCGCATCGCCGTGGAGGTGCGGGAGGCGTGTTCCTCCGCGGACAGTTGCCCGTCGGCGAGCGCGGCGTCGAGCATCCCGCAGGCGTCGGCGCGGTCGGAGTCGCGGGCGCGGATTCCCGCGAGTGTGGTGCTGGGCATCTGCGTCCTATCGGCCGAAGGGGTAGACGCTCAAAGGCTCACCGGACGGGGCGAGTTCCATGTGTCCGCTCTCGCTGAATTCGTTGGTCACGTAGATCGACACGCTGGGGCCGTCCTCGTCGGCTTCGAACGAGATGTGGCTGACTTCTCCGTCGGGGACGTTGAGGCTCACCGGGGCACCCACGACCGTTCCGCCGATCCGATCGAGGTTCAGCGTCGACAGGTCGAACACGGGTGTGTCGACCTTCCGGGTGGTCGGGGGTCCCGACGGCGTGAACCCGCCGCGGTAGTCGTAGCGGACCATCCGGTTCGGTTCGAGGGGAAGCGCGCGTTCGAGGCTGGCGTGGCCGCCCTCGTAGAGGGTGAGGTCGTCGACGATCAGGTCGCCGAACTTGGTGCGGTACCGGTCGAGGAACACCTTCATGCCCTCGGGGGTGACGGGATTCGGCGTCGCGACGACCAGCGGTTCGACGGAATCGAAATCGACCTGCTGCGCGACAGGGGTCACGGTGGCCTGCGCGTCGTCGCTGTCGACGAGCGTGAAGGCGCCGACGGCCGCCACCACTGCAGCGACGGCGACGGCGGCCGGGAACCAGTGCTTGGCGGTGTCGCGTGGGGGACGTGCGTCCGGTGGTGCGTCGGCGGGTCGCTGCAGGTCACTGACCAGGACCTCGAGGTCGGCGAGGGTGCGCGCCTCCGCGGCGAGTTCGGACATCGCGCGGTGTTCCGCCTCGTTGATCTGGCCGTCGCCGAACGCGGCGTCGAGCAGTGCGGACGTGTTCGCTCGATCGACGTCGCGTGCCCGCGTGTTCGGTGGGTATCGGCTGGCCACGGGTGGATCTTAGAACTAGTTCGCGGGGTTCACCTGCCATACGTCTCCGCCGAGCGTCGCCCGCAGATAGCCCCCGCCGGTCTGTTGCTTGTCGTAGACGTACACGTTGATCGTCGGTCCCTTGCCGCCGTCGGCGAGGAGAACGTGCCCGATGGTGCCGTCCGGGACTCCGACCAGCCGGGGTGCGTCGGCGATGAGCGCGACGAGGGCCGGCACGTTTACCTGCGCGAGGTCGACCTCGCCGGTTCCGGGGAGGCGCTGCGTGCGGATGCCCGACGTCTTGAACCCGCCGCGGAAGTCGTACCGGTCGACCTTGTCGGGCGCGTCCGGGGCTGTCCGCGACAGGATCGCGTACTCGTCGTACAACCCCAGTTCGTGGACGGTGAGGTCGCCGAACCTCTGCCGGTATTGCTCGAAGAGGGCGTGGATCCCGTCCTGGGTGAGGGGCTGCGCCTGGCCCACGATGATCGGTTCCACCGCGGGCACCTCGACCTCCGGCTGGGCGAGTGGCTTGTCGACCTGCACCGGGACCGGTGGCGTGGCGGGGTCCGGGCCGTCCTGCTCGGTGAGCGCGAGACCGACCGCGCCGACCGTGATCACCGCACCGCACGCGAGCGCGATCCGCAGCGCCCGGCGGGGCGATCCCGGTGTCCGGACAGGTGCCTGTGCGGTGATCGACGACGGCAGCTGCAGGTCGCTGATCAGCAGGTTCAGTTCGGCGAGGGTCTTCGCCGACATGGCCTGGGCGGTGCGGTCGTGGTACTCGCCGGCGCCGAGCTGCCCGTCGGCGTAGGCGGCGTCGAGCTGGCTGCATGCGTTGACCCGATCGAGGTCACGTGCGCGAGTCTGCGAGGACGGTCCTGAGGCCACACCGGCATCGTAGTGCGGCAACCGTGTTTGACCAGCGTCACTCGACCGACCCCTTCTCTCCGGACGCGACGCACGTACTCTGGTCTCCGTGCGGATACAGCGGCAGGTGGTGGACTATGCGCTTCAGCGCCGGTCACTCCTGGCCGAGGTCTACTCGGGCAGGACAGGTGTCACGGAAGTGTGTGACGCCAGCCCCTACCTGCTTCGTGCCGCAAAGTTCCACGGCAAGGGCAGTGATGTGGTGTGCCCGATCTGCCGTAAGGAGCAGTTGACTCTGGTCTCCTGGGTCTTCGGTGACAAGTTGGGCCCGGTGTCGGGTTCGGCTCGTACGGCCGAGGAGCTGGTGCGTCTCGCGTCCACTCAGGAGGAGTTCTCGGTTCACGTGGTCGAGGTGTGCCGGACATGCAGCTGGAACCATTTGGTCCAGTCCTATGTTCTCGGTACCGTGCCCGAACCGAAACGGCCCAGGCGTTCGTCGCCACGGCCGCGGCCTCCGAGCCGTCGAACCGCGAGCGAGTAGACACGCCCGAACACGGACGCGGGCAGAAGAGTGCCCACAGACGTAACGCAGGACTGAAGCCGGTCCACAACCACTGGAGATTTGTACGTGAGTTCCCCCCGCAGCAACGCCCCGGGTGATCGACCGAACGGACCGAGACGACCGAGTGGCCCCCCGCCACAGGGACGCCCCGGAGGTCCACCACCCCGCGGCGGACAGCCTGCGGGTGGGCCCCCGCCGGGCCGATCGGGCGGCCCGCCGCCGCGTCGGATGCCGCCTCCGCCCCCGCAGGGTGGTGGCCGTCCCCCCGGCCCGCCGCCTCGTCGTCCCGGTCCGCCGCCGCAGGGTGGTGGGCGTCCGCCGGGTCCCCCGCCGCGTCGTCCGGGCCCGCCGCCCGGACGCCCCGCAGGCGCGCCCCCGGTGGCGCGTAACCAGTCGGGTCCCGGTGGGCGCCCGCCGGGACCTCCGCCGTCGAACGGTCGCAAGACCGGCGGCGGCCGCGGTGGCGAACCGCCCAAGGGTGGAAAGAAGGCGGCTGTGAAGAAGTCGCGGTGGAAGATCGTTCGCCGGACGGCGTACGCGTGCGTCGCGATGGGTCTGATCATTCCGATCCTGCTGTTCATGGCGGCGTACGTCGTCCAGGACGTCCCGCGGCCCGGCGACCTCAAGACCAACCAGGTGGCGACGATCTACGCATCCGACGGAACGTCGGTGCTGAGCAAGGTCGTGCCGCCGGAGGGCAACCGCACCGAGGTGACGCTCGACCAGATCCCGAAGCACACCCGTGACGCGGTGCTCGCTGCCGAGGACCGGGACTTCTACTCGAACCCCGGCTTCTCGATCGGTGGGTTCGCGCGTGCCGCCCGCGACAACGTCCTGGGCAAGGACAGCGCCGGCGGTGGCTCGACCATCACGCAGCAGTACGTCAAGAAGACGATGGTCGGTTCCGAGCGTTCGCTGACGCGAAAGATGAAGGAACTCGTCATCTCGTCGAAGATGGCCCGCGAGTGGTCCAAGGACGACATCCTCGCCGCGTACCTGAACACCATCTACTTCGGGCGTGGTGCGTACGGCATCGCGGCCGCGTCGAAGGCGTATTTCAACAAGCCCGTCGACCAGTTGACGGTCGAGGAGAGCGCGGTGCTGGCGTCGTCGATCCAGCTGCCGTCGCTGCTCGATCCGGAGAACAACCCGGAGGGTGCGCAGGCGCGCTGGAACTACGTGCTCGACGGCATGGTGTCGGCGGGAACTCTGGAGCAGTCGGCCCGGTCGGTGATGCAGTACCCGCCGTACGTGCCGATCGCGCAGGTCGACAACGGCAACCAGGACTCCGGGCCGGAGGGCCTGATCAAGAACCAGGTTCTGCGGGAGCTGGGTGAGGCGGGGATCAGCGAGCAGCTGCTCAACACCGAGGGCCTCGAGATCACCACGACGATCGACCCCGTCGCCCAGGCGGCGGCGGTGGATTCGGCGCGCTCCAACATGGAGGGTGAGCCGGAGAACCTGCGGACCGGTGTCGTGTCGGTCGATCCGAAGACCGGCGCGGTGCGCGCGTACTACGGCGGCGAGGACGGCGGCGGGTACGACTTCGCGAACGCGGGACTGCAGACCGGTTCGTCGTTCAAGGTGTTCGGTCTCGCCGCGGCCCTGGATCAGGGCATTCCGCTGTCGCAGATGTACGACAGCTCGGAGCTCACGGTCAACGGCATCACCATCAGCAACGTCGAAGGCGAGGGCTGCGGCACCTGCACCATCGCCGAGGCGCTGAAGCGTTCGCTGAACACCAGCTTCTACCGTCAGGAACTCGAACTCGACGGTGGACCGCAGGCGATCGCCGAGATGGCCCACAAGGCGGGCATCCCGAAGGAGATCCCCGGCGTCGGGCCGTCGCTGACCGAGCCCGACGGCAGCGGTCCGAACAACGGCATCGTGCTCGGCCAGTACCAGTCGCGGGTCCTCGACATGGCGTCGTCGTACGCCACGTTGGCCGCCTCGGGTACGTACCACGCGCCGCACTTCGTGCAGAAGGTCGTCAGCGCCGACGGAACGGTCCTGCTCGACCGCGGCGGCGACACCGGTGAGGACCGCATCGACAAGGACGTCGCCGACAACGTGACGTCGGCGATGGAACCCATCGCCGGGTACTCGCGCGGCCACAACCTGGCGGGCGGACGCCCGTCGGCGGCAAAGACGGGTACCGCGCAGCTCGGTGACACCGGCAAGAACAAGGACGCCTGGATGGTCGGGTACACCCCGTCGCTGTCCACGGCGGTCTGGGTGGGCACCACGGACGGTCAGGCGCTGGAGAACAGCGGCGGCGCCATGATCTACGGTTCCGGTCTGCCCTCCGACATCTGGAAGGACACGATGGACGGCGCCCTCGAGGGCACGGACGTCGAGAAGTTCCCGAAGCCGGGTGCGATCGGTGGCCAGTCGGGTATCCCCGCCTATTCGGCACCGGCACCGACCAAGACGTCGGCGCCGCCGACGAGCACGTTCCAGCTGCCGACGGAGCTCGTGCCGCCGGTGGTCGTGACGCCGTCGCCGGTCGAGATCCTGCCCGGGATCACCATTCCGATTCCGGGTCTGGCACCGAGGCCGACCACCGCGGCCCCGGCGGTTCCGGAGGAACCGGAGACGACGACGCCGCCGAACGCCGGTAACGGCAACGGCCAACAGCAGGTTCCGGCCCGTTAACGGCGACCGGTAGCCTCGCGGAGTGGCCGACAACCCTGACGCGCACGCCGTCCGCGACGCGGGTGAGACGGGATTCGTCTCGCCCGCGCCGCTGGCGAAGGATCGGCGTTCCGCGGATTGGCGGGACCTTCCCGGGCGCACCGACCCGCTGACCGCCGACCTCTCCGGGGTGATCGGTGGTCCGGTCGGACGGCATGCGGTCGTCGGGCGCAGCCGGTTCTTCACGCCGATGCGCGCCATTCTGTTGCTGGCGATCGTGTTTCTCGCGCTCGGCTGGTTCGCGAAGGCGCCGTGCATCCAGCAGGCGCCGGTCGGCGAGAACGGCGCGCTCGGGCTCGACTGGAGTGGCAGCCGGCAGTACGTCGCCATGTGCTACTCGGACACGGTCCCGCTGTACGGGGCGGAACGGCTGAACGAGGGCGCCTTCCCTTACAAGAAGTGGTGGGAGGAAGACGCCGGCAACGGCCAGACCCAGCGCCGCTACATGGAGTACCCGGTGATCTCCGGGCTCTACCAGTACGGCGCGATGACGATCGCGAAGTCGTGGGATGCGGTGCACTGGCTGCCCGGTGCGCTGCAGGTAGCGATCTATTTCAACGTCGTCGCGTTCGGTCTGGCGCTGGCGTGGCTGGTCACCGTCTGGGCGAGTGCGCTGCTGGCCGGACGGCGCATCTGGGACGCCGCGCTGATCGCAGTGTCCCCGCTGGTGATCGTGCACGTGTTCACGAATTTCGATCCCCTCGCAACGGCTTTCGCTACGGGTGGGCTGCTGGCGTGGTCGCGGAAACGGCCGGTTCTCGCCGGAATCCTGCTCGGGCTCGGTGGTGCCGCCAAGCTGTATCCGCTGCTGCTCCTCGGACCTCTGCTGGTGCTGTGCCTGCGCACGGGCAAGGTCCGTGAGTGGTCGGTGACGGCGCTGACCGGTATCGGCGCGTGGCTGGCGGTCAATCTGCCGATCGCCCTGCTGTTCCCACGCGGATGGGCCGAATTCTTCCGGCTCAACTCCGAACGCGGCGCCGACCCGGACTCCGTCTACAACGTCATCTCGTCGTTCACGGGCTGGACCGGATTCGACGGGATCCTGTCGGCCGGTCAGGCGCCCACCGTGCTCAACGCGGTGTCGTTCCTGCTGTTCGCCCTCGTGTGTGTCGGGATCGGGTACATCGCGCTGACGGCGCCGCGACGGCCGCGGCTGACCCAACTGTGTTTCCTGCTGGTCGCGGGTTTCCTCCTCACCAACAAGGTGTGGAGCCCGCAGTATTCGCTGTGGCTCGTCCCGCTGGGTGTGCTCGCGTTCCCGCACCGGCGGATCCTGCTGGCCTGGATGACGATCGACGCGCTGGTGTGGGTGCCGCGGATGTTCTACTACCTCGGCGTGTCCAACAAGGGACTCCCCGAGCAGTGGTTCACCGCCGCGGTGGTGGTCCGCGACATTGCGGTCGTGGTCATCTGCGCGCTGATCATCCGCCAGATCTACCGGCCCGGCGAGGACCTCGTGCGATACGGCTTCATCGACGATCCGGCGGGCGGCGTGCTCGACCAGGCGCCCGATGCGCAGCCGCGGTGGCTGCCCGCCTGGCTACGGCCGCGGCCGCCGGTAGAATCGGCTCCCGCTCACAGCGTTTAGGGCTTCGACAGCACCAGCGCCGCCCCGACCGCGAACACCGCGATCGACAGGCCGAGGGCGATGGCGCGGATCGACCACTGTCGGGCGTCGGCGGCGGCGCGCACCGAAAGGTCGTATTCGCCCCGCTCCCACAGTCGGTGGACGGTGAGCGAGCGCAGCAGTGCGACGATGCCGAACGGCACGAACGCGATGATCGCAACAATGGCCAGCGGCAGACTGCTGGCGGGCGGCGGTGCCAGCGGCCCGCTGTGGTCCGCCGAGGTGTCCTGCTGCTGCGACGTCATGCGTTGCCTCCCCGTGGTGGAGCCCACGACCGTGGGCGACGAGGTGGAGTATAGACCGTCGAGATTCCCGACTGTGCAGTGCCTTTCGCGCGGCGGGCGGTAACGGTCCGGTTATCGGCCGGTCTCCACGGCGGGCGGATGAGCCCGGGCGGCGACCCACGCCGCCACCTGCGTGCGGGAGCTGACGGCCAGCTTGTCGAAGATGTGCTCGACGTGTCCGTCGACGGTGCGCCGCGAGATCACCAACGACTCGGCTATCTGCCGATTGCTGAGGCCCTGGGCGAGCAGGCCGGCGATTTCCTGTTCCCGTTTGGTGAGCGGTGACGCCTCGGCGCGAGGTGCCCTGTGCTCGGTGGGGGTTCCCAGTGCGAGGTCGACGGCCTCCTCGATCGTGAGCCGGACTGCAGGCGTTGCGAGCTGGGCGAACTCGTCCGGTCCCACGATGCGGGCCGCGGTGCGCTCCGACGAGAGGGAGTCGTCGGTGATGTGCGGGCCGAACGCCGCGACGGACGTGCCCAGCCGATGCCACACACCCTTCGCGGCGCCGCACAGCCTCGCCGCCGCGTTCGCGTCACCGCTCGACGTGGCTACCCACGACAGCACCTCGATCGACAGGGCCGTGCAGATCTTGTCCTTGAAGTCGCGCTGGATCCGCAGTGCCTGCTGGGCAGCGTCGACGGCATCGTCGCCCCGGCCCAGGTGAAAGTACGCGACGCTCGAAACCCACAGGGCGTAGGCCTTGTTCCACTTCTCGCCGTGCGCGTCCGCCACCGCGATCACGTCGCGGCACGTCTCGAGGGCGTCGTCGAGTCGCCCGTCGTAGGTCTGCGCCATGCCCATCTCGAACGATGCGGTCAGCACCGAGGCCGTGTCGCCGACGGCGCGGTGAACGGCGATGGCATCACGGAACAGTCCGATGGCGTCGTCGGGGCGGCCGGAGAACACGGCGTGGATCCCCGCCCAGTGGTCGGCGTGCGCGCGCAGTCGTTCGTCACCGAGCGCGGTCGCGATCGCCGTGCACTCGTCGAGGTGCTCGCGCGCGGCGTCGCGGTCGCCCTGGATCAGCGCGGTCCACGCGGTCACCCACAGCACGTCGCCCCGTTCCCGGGTGGGTTCGGTGAGCCGTAGCAGTATCCGCTCGAGCCGGGTCCTCCCGTCGGACAGGTTGCCGCCCGCGATCCAGTGGTACCGCAGCGAGACGGCCAGTTCCGCGGCCGCCGCCCGCTGCGAGTCGTCGTGCAGCGCCCAGTCCAGGGCGGCCACGAGGTTGGGGTGGTCGATCCGCAGTTCCGCGAGGATCTCGGATTGTCCTGGCCCGCACCAGTCGAGCGACGACCGGCGGGCACGCTCCGAATAATGCTCGAGATGTCGCCGGTACAGCTCGTCGCGCTCCCCGCTCAGCTCGAGGAGCTCGTGCCCGTACTCCCGCACCGTCATCAGCTGCGAGTAGCGGAGACGCTCGGTCGAACGGTCCACGGTGACAAGACATTTTCCGACCAGGCGGTCGAGAACGTCGATGACCGGCGAGTCCGACAACGCACCGAACCCGCTGATGGCTTCCGCGGCTTCGAGATCGAAGCTTCCGGGGAACACGGCGAGCCGCGACCACAGCAGCCGCTCGGTGTCCGAGCACAGTTCGTAACTCCAGTCGATGAGGGCGCGCAGCGTCTGCTGGCGGGGCATCGCCGCCCGGTCACCGCCGGTGAGGAGTGCGAAACGCTGGTCGAGTCGTTCGACGAGCTGCGACGCGGACAGCGACCGCAGCCGGGCCGCGGCGAGTTCGATGGCGAGCGGGATCCCGTCGAGCTGATTGCACAGCTGCGCGATGGCGGGGGCGTTCGCGTCGGTGAGGCGGAAGTCGGCGACGACGCCCTGCGCGCGCTCGACGAGCAACGACACCGATTCGAACGGGGCGATGTCCGCGGCGCGGCAGTCCTCGATGTCACCCGGAGTGCTCAGTGGCGGAAGGAGGTACGTGAATTCGCCGGCGATCCCGAGCGGTTCGCGACTCGTGGTGAGGATCCGGACCTCCGGCGCCGAGGCGAGGACGGCACCGACGAATTCGCTTGCCGCGGACAGTAGGTGCTCGCAGTTGTCGAGGACGACCAGCATGTGCCGGGACTGCAGTTGGTCGATCACCTTGTCCATCACCGCACGGCTCGACTGGTCGGTGACGCCGAGGGCGGCCGCGGCCGCGGAGGGCAGCGCGGCGGGATCGCGGACGGGTGCGAGGTCGATCCACCGGACGGAATCGCGGAAGGCACGCGCGGAGCGGACCGCGAGTTCCTCGGCCAGCCGCGTCTTGCCCACGCCGCCGGCACCGAGCAGCGACACGAGCCGGGATTGCTGCAGTCGTGCGCGGGCTTCCTCGATCTCGCGGCGCCGGCCGACGAAGCTGGTCATCGACCTCGTGAGTTCTCTCGAGCGAGTCAGTGGATTTCTCCCGTGTCCGGTTGGCCAGGTGTGGAACGAAACCTACCCCCATCGAATGTGACGGACAACACAGGTAACCGAGGGGGTGTTTTACCCGGTGTGGGGGTGATGTGACGTGGGTCATTGTCGTTGGCATACCCCGGTTGCCCGCTCGACTCCGGCCGGAACCCATCGCCTCGAGGAGCTCAACACCATGTCAAAGCCCATTTCTTCTGCCGACGTCGATGTCGTCGTCGTGGGTGCCGGATTCGCCGGCCTCTACGCGCTGCGCAAGCTGCGCGACACGATGAAGCTGTCGACGCGGGTGTTCGAAGCCGGCTCGGACGTCGGCGGCACCTGGTTCTGGAACCGGTACCCCGGTGCCCGCTGCGACATCGAGAGCGTCCACTACTCGTACTCGTTCGATGAGGACCTGCAGCAGGAATGGCAGTGGAGTGAGAAGTTCGCCGGACAGCCGGAGATCCTCCGCTACCTCGAACACGTCGCCGACCGCTTCGACCTGCGCAAAGACATCACGTTCGACACCCGCGTGGTCGGCGTGCACTGGGACGACGAGAACTCCGTGTGGACGGTCCGCACCGACGACGGCGCCGTCGTGCGCAGCCGGTACTTCATCTCGGGGGCAGGCAACCTGTCGGTGCCGAAGACACCGGAGTTCGGCGGTATCGACAACTTCCGCGGCGAGGTGCTGCTCACCGGAAACTGGCCGCGTGCGGGCGCCGACTTCACCGGCAAGCGGGTGGCCGTGATCGGGACCGGGGCCAGCGGCATTCAGGCCATCCCGTTCATCGCCGAGGACGCCGCCGAACTGGTGGTCTTCCAGCGCACCCCCAACTTCGCGACCCCCCTCGGCAACGGTCCGATCGACCCGAACGAGGTGGCGGATATCAAGAGCAACTACGCGGACGTGCGGAACGCGGCCCGCAACCACTTCCTCGGCGTCCCGTTCACTCAGGTGCAGCCGTCCGCGCTCGCCGTCGATGCCGAGGAGCGCCGCCGCACGTTCGACGAGCGCTGGAACGCCGGCGGGTTCCGGTTGTTCATCGATTCCTACCAGGACATCCTGTTCGACAAGAAGGCCAACGACACGATCGCCGACTACATCCGCGATCGGATCCACGAGCGCGTGCAGGATCCGGAGAAGGCCGCGACGCTGGCGCCGACGGGCTACGCGTACGGCACCAAGCGTCCCCCGCTCGAGACCAACTACTACGAGGCGTTCAACCGCGACTCGGTGAGCGTCGTCGACGTGAAGTCCACGCCGATCGACGAGATCACCGAAACCGGAGTCCGGGTCGGTGACCGCACCTACGAGGTCGACACCATCGTCCTCGCAACCGGATTCGACGCGATGACCGGTCCGCTGATGGCCATGGACATTCGCGGTCGCGGCGGTCTGCCGCTGGCCGAGAAGTGGGAGCACGGACCCAAGACCTACCTCGGCATCATGGTCAACGAGTTCCCGAACCTGTTCCTCATCACCGGACCGCAGTCGCCGTCGGTGCTCTACAACATGCCCCTCGCAATCGAGGACCACGTCGACTTCGCGACCGACGCGATCGATTACCTGGACCGCCGCGACCTCGACGTCATCGAGCCCACCGCGCAGGCCGAAAGCGATTGGGGTGCCTTGACCAACGACATCGCCAACCAGACCCTGCTGCCGGAGACGAACTCGTGGTACATGGGCGCGAACATTCCCGGCAAGCCTCGTGCCTGCATGGTCTACCTCGGCGGCGCCCCCACCTACCGGGCGACGTGTGACGAGGTGGTGGCAGGCGGCTACTCCGGTTTTGCACTCACCCGGGCGGAGGCCCACGTGGCCTCCACCGTGTCCTGACCCCGAACCACTACGAAGGAGACCGACATGGCACTCGACGCACACGCAGCAGAATTGATCGCCGGACTACAGGCGCAGGGGCTGAAGGCTTTCGAGCACAGCACCGTGGAGGAGGCGCGGGCGGTGGTGGCGACGTTCACCGGACTGCAGGCGCCGCCCGAACCCGTCGCCCGGGTGGAAGAAGCGCACTACGAGAGCGGCGGAGCGCAGATCGCGCTGCGGGTCTACGTGCCGGAGGGCCGGGCGCCGCACCCGGTGGTTCTGTACTTCCACGGCGGCGGGTTCGTCGCCGGCGACATCGACGTCGTCGACGAACCGGCGCGGGCGGTCGCGAACGGCGCGGGCGTGATCGTCGTCGCCGCGACGTACCGCCGCGCGCCGGAACACCGGTTCCCGGCCGCCGCCGACGACGCGGCCGCCGCCCTGCAGTGGGTGGCCGACAACGTCGAAAGTTACGGCGGTGACCCCGGCAACGTCGTCGTCATGGGTGACAGCGCGGGCGGCAACCTGGCCGCCGTCACCGCGCTGCGGGCCCGGGACGAGGGCGGACCGCGCCTGCGGGGGCAGGTGCTGATCTACCCGGTGATCGATCCGAACGCGGACCTCCCGTCCAAGACGGAGTTCGCCGAGGGGTACGTGATCGGCGCCGGGGACCTCGACTGGTTCTGGAGCAACTACCTGTCCTCCCCCGAGGATGCGAAGCACCCGTACGCGGTTCCGAGTCGCGCCGGCGGTCTCGAGGGGTTGCCGCCGGCCCTCGTGCTCACCACCGAGAACGAGGTGGCCCGCGACGAGGCGGAGGCGTACGCCGAGTCGTTGCGGCAGGCGGGGGTCGACACCGAGGCGATCCGCTTCGACGGGCTGATGCACGGCGCGTTCTGGATGTCCGGGGCGGTTCCGCGCAGTGCCGAAATGCGCTCGGCGGTAGTCGAGTTCGTGAAGAGAGTGACAGCCACCGCACCCGTCGCGTGACGTGACGTGACGTGACCCGACCGTGTCAGCCCTCGACTCGTGCCTCGAGTCGGGGGCAGATGCGCGGCCACTCCTCGTCGATCATCGAGAACAGTGCGGTGTTGCGCCACGTTCCGTCGCGGCGCCGTCGGTGCTTGCGAAGGATTCCCTCGAACTCGGCCCCCAGCTTCGCGATGGCGCCGCGGGAGTGGGCGTTGCGTTCGTCGGTGTGCCATTCGACGCGGACCGCGCCGAGGTCTTCGAACGCCCGCCGCAGCAACAGCAGTTTCGCCTCCGGATTGATGAGCGTGCCCTGCGCGGAACGGGACAGCCAGGTGTGCCCGATCGCGAGGCTGCGGTTCTTCGGGTCGATCAGATACAGCGACGTCGAGCCGACGATCCGCTCGGTGGTGATGTCGATCTGCGCGTACGCGAGGCGGGTCGGATCCTCGTCGGCGGTGCGGACGAACGCCACCGCGTCGTCGCGATCGGCGATGGCGGCGGACGTCCAGTGGAAGATGCGGGGGTCGTCGGCGGCGTCCAGCAGGCCGTCGACGTGGTCCTCGCCCAGCGGTTCGAGTCGGACGTGCCGTCCGGTCAGTGTGGGGTGCGCGAACCAGGATTCGCTCATCGCACCGGCTCGGGAGATTTCAGCACCGGCCGCCGGCCGGATTCGGGACCGGTGCGCCCGCGGACGGGCGGATGTCGTTGGGCGGCGCGCAGGAACACGAAGAACAGCACCACCAGCAGTCCCGCGCGGCCCCAGACCCCGAACTTCACGAGAACCTCGAACGTCGACGCGTCGGTCTGGGCGGCGAGCGCGCCGAAGTATTTGAAGACGCCGATCCCCATCGACAGGTCGGCCACCAGATACGCCGCGACGAGCCCCCACGGGACGCGCAGCAGGACGAAGAAGGGGATGAGCCACAACGTGTACTGCGGCGAATGCACCTTGTGCAGCAGCAGGAATCCGCAGAGCATGGCGGCGCTGACGGCGATCCACGGGTAGGCGCCGTCGCGTTGGAACCGCAGCCAGCCGAGACGCAGGGCGATCGCGAACGCCGCGCACACGAGGAGCGGCGACAGCAGGCTCACCGTCTGGTCGTACGCGGGGAGCGGGACGTCGTCGGCGACCGGACCGAACAGCGGCCGCAGGCCCCAGTACCAGATGGAGTTGGTGGTGAGGTCGGCCTGACGGTTCTCCTGGAACGTGAACGACGCCCGCCACCCGCTGTAGGAGATGAGGGCGAACGGCAGGTTCACCGCCACGACGGTGGTGATCGCGGCCACCGCGACCATCACCGCGCCGCGCACGTCGTAACGCCGCCCGGCGGTGCCGTTCCGAGTGAGGACGTAGGCGATCAGCGGAAGCACGAACGCACCCGGATACACCTTCAGGCAGAAGCCGACGGCGAGGAGCACCGCCGCGAGGACAGCACGGGCGCGGAGGGGGATCCGTTCGAGTGTCATGACGAAGATCGCGGCCACCGACGTCGCGACCACGGGCAGTTCCCAGTTGTGGAAGGCATACAGCACCAGCGGCGGAGTGGCCGACCAGAGCAGCGCCCACCAGCCGGCCAGCCGTCCCAGCATCCACGCCGTGAGCAGGCCGAACGGGGCGAGGATCAGCGCCGAGTGCAGCAGGAAGTCGGCGTCGGTGTGTGAACCGATGCCGCCGAGCCACATCAGCACACCGCTCAGCACCGGGTACTCCACGGTGCCGCCGGTGAGGATGCCGTCGGCGTTGATTCCCCCGGTGACGTACGGAAAAACGTGCAGGTTGACGTCGCGTCCGAGCCACAGGAACTGGATATCGGAGTAGCAGACCTGTGTGTCCTTGATGCGGTCGAAGATCAGGCTTCGCCCGACGCCGTCGAACGGAGCCCCGGCGCACCGCGCCTTCTGCAGGTAGCCGGCGAGCATGGAGAGGCCCGCCAACCCGACGACGAGCGCCGTGATCGGCGACCGCTGCCGAGCTCCGATATGCATGAATCCACATTAGGGTGCGCGGGCCTCCACGTGCGAAGCGGAAACGCCGCGGGTGCGGAGGTCAGTCGCTCGGCCGGCGCAGGGCGTCGGGTCTGTGGACGGCGTCCCGCCCGCTCTTGTCGCTGACGACGCGGTACTGCGGGTCGTCCTCGGACGCCCGCACCGTGCGGCCCGCCGCCTCGGCGTCCTCGGTGATCTTCTCCTCGACCGTCCCCGACGTGGTGGTGCCGTGGGTGTTCCACTCCACCTCGTCGCCCTGTCGGAATTTCTTGTCCTCTGCCATCGTGTCGGCGTACCCCGCGGTTCCCGGTGTCACACCGGCTTGCCTGATTTCGCTGGTCAGGGGCTCGTCGTGTAACCTGCAAAGGTTGCTGACGCAACGACCCTCCTGCCACGGACAGTCCGTGGCCGTTTTCACTAGTCCATAGGAGGTGATGAGGTCTTATGCGTCATTACGAATTGATGGTCATCCTTGACCCCAGCCTGGACGAGCGCACTGTTGCTCCTTCGCTGGATACGTTCCTCAATGTTGTTCGCCAGGACGGCGGCAAGATCGACAAGGTCGATGTCTGGGGTAAGCGTCGTCTCGCCTACGAGATCCTGAAGCACAGCGAAGGCATCTACGCGGTGATCGACATCAGCGCTACTCCCGCCACCGTCGCAGAGCTCGACCGTCAGCTCGGTCTGAACGAGTCGGTGCTGCGTACGAAGGTTCTGCGCCACAACAAGTGATTTCTGTCGGTCACCGGCCCTAGGCTCGTGCCCAACCGAACTCCACATTCTGCAGGAGGAACCATATGGCAGGCGACACCGTCATCACCGTCATCGGAAACTTGACGGCTGATCCGGAGCTTCGATTCACCCCCGCGGGTGCCGCGGTCGCGAACTTCACTGTCGCGTCCACGCCCCGCACCTTCGACCGTCAGACCAATGAATGGAAAGACGGCGAAGCACTGTTTCTGCGTTGCAACATCTGGCGCGAGGCAGCCGAGAACGTCGCGGAGAGCTTGACCCGTGGCTCGCGAGTGATCGTGAGCGGCCGGCTCAAGCAGCGTTCGTACGAAACTCGTGAAGGTGAAAAGCGCACTGTCGTCGAGCTCGAGGTCGACGAGATCGGCCCCTCGCTGAGGTACGCCACGGCCAAGGTCAACAAGGCCAACCGTGGTGGCGGCAGCGGCGGTGGCTTCGGTTCCTCCGGCGGATCGGGCGGCGGACGTCCGCAATCCAACACCGGCGGAGATGATCCGTGGGGCAGCGCGCCGCAGGCGTCCGGCTCCTTCGGAGGCTCTGGTGGCGGGAGCGACGAACCCCCGTTCTGATCCGTACCTGATCGGAACATCCAGAAAAGAGCAAACTAATGCCGAAGCCGCCCTTGCGCGACAAGGTAATGAAGAAGAAGATCTGCATCTTCTGCAAAGAGAAGAACACGCAGATCAACTACAAGGACACGACGCTTCTGCGTAAGTACGTCAGCGACCGCGGCAAGATCCGCGCGCGCCGTGTCACCGGCAACTGCGTCCAGCACCAGCGCGACGTTGCCATTGCCGTCAAGAACTCACGTGAGGTGGCGTTGCTGCCTTACGCCACCGTGGCTCGCTAAGGAAAGGGAGGAAAGACATGAAGCTCATCCTCACCGCTGACGTGGACAACCTCGGTGCGCCTGGCGACACCGTCGAGGTCAAGGACGGCTACGGCCGCAACTACCTGCTGCCCCGCGGCCTGGCCATCGTCGCCACCCGTGGCGCCGAGAAGCAGGTCGAGGGCATCCGTCGTGCGCAGGAAGCTCGCGCCGTGCGCGGACTCGACCACGCCAAGGAGCTCAAGGACGCCATCGAGGGCCTCGAGAACATCTCGCTGTCGGTCAAGACCGCCGGTGACTCGGGCAAGCTCTTCGGTTCGGTTACCGCCGCCGATGTCGCCGGTGCCATCAAGGCCGCCGGTGGACCCGTCGTCGACAAGCGCAATCTGGAGCTGCCGAAGGCTCACATCAAGGCGACCGGCAAGCACGCCATCGTCGTGAACCTGCACCCCGACGTGGTTGCGAAGTTCCACCTGAACGTCGTCGGCGCCTAGTCGACTCGTTCACTCACAGGCCCCCCGGACGCCTCGGCGTGTGGGGGGTCTGTGCTTGTCGATTCCGGCTCGCAGCCGCCCTCTCGAACCCGTTTTCACTGGTGTGAAGCACGCAGAGGAGCGGCTTCCAGCTGTGTCTGGAAGTTAGCCGCCCCGCCGACGATCTGTGAGGTGAATCATATTGCCACGCAGGGGCGACCAACTCAACACGCCCGAGTCGTCAACGCGAAAGACACGCCGAACGGGTTTTCATCCACAGTGGTGAGAAACCAAAAAACGGCTCTGATCTGGGTTTTTGGGATTGTGATGTGCACTTATCCTCAGGTTATCCCCATGGGGTTAACAAACGTACCCAGCAGTTTCCACAATTTGTCCCCAGCTGTGTACACAGGCTGGTTTGAACACCGGGTAGCTAATCCCTAACGTCGTCCCGGCGTGTCTCGCGATCACGACGCCGGCTGCCGCGAAGAGCCTGCGAAGGTTGTCGGTAGGGGCGAGTACAAAGAGTTCGGGGCACCAACACCGGGAAGTATTTCCCGGGGTGGCGCATCAGTGATGGGGAAGGTCGGTCGAGTGGCTGTAGTAGACGATCGGGGCCGTTCCGAATACCCGGGTCCGCCTGACGCGGAGCCCGGCGAAGAGTTCGGCCGGCAGCCACCTCAGGACATGGCGGCGGAGCAGTCGGTGCTCGGCGGCATGCTCCTCAGCAAGGACGCCATCGCGGACGTGCTCGAGGTGCTCCGTCCCGGCGACTTCTACCGTCCCGCACACCAGTCGGTGTACGACGTGATCCTGGACCTCTACAGCCGCGGTGAGCCCGCCGACCCGGTCACGGTGTCCGCGGAGCTGGATCGCCGGGGCGAGCTCCGTCGGATCGGTGGAGCGCCCTATCTGGTGACGCTCACCCAGACCGTCCCCACCGCCGCCAACGCCGGCTACTACGCCGAGATCGTGGCGGAGAAGGCCATCCTGCGTCGCCTCGTCGACGCCGGCACCCGCATCGTCCAGTACGGCTACACCGGCGCCGACGGTCAGGACGTCGCCGAGGTCGTCGACCGCGCGCAGGCCGAGATCTTCGAGGTCACCGAACGCCGCACCACCGAGGACTTCGTCCCCCTCGAGGAGCTCCTGCAGCCCACGATGGACGAGATCGACTCCATCGCCAGCCGCGGCGGCATCTCCCTCGGTGTGCCCACCGGCTTCGTCGAACTCGACGAGATCACCAACGGCCTCCACCCCGGCCAGATGATCATCGTCGCGGCCCGACCCGGTGTCGGTAAGGCGCTCGCCCTCGACACTCCCCTGGCCACACCCACCGGCTGGACCACCATGGGCGACGTCCAGGTCGGCGACCACCTCATCGACGCCGACGGCAAGCCCACCCGCGTCGTCGCCGCCACCGACATCATGGTCGGCCGGCCCTGCTACGAGGTCGAGTTCTCCGACGGCACCGTCCTCGTCGCCGACGAGCAGCATCAGTGGTTGACGGAGACGCGGGCATCTCGGCGGTCCGCGCAGCAGGCCGCCACCGGCTACAACCGATACAAGAACCAGGGCACGTTCGCGGAAGTCCGCACAACTGCCGAAATCGCCGCCACACTCCGCTGCTCTGCCGTGGATGCGCGCGTGAATCATTCGGTCACCAATGCGAAACCGCTCGAGTTGCCTGCACAGGACCTGCTGGTGCCTCCGTACGCGCTCGGAGCGTGGCTCGGTGACGGCACTTCGGCGGCTGCTCAGATCACGTGTGCCGACCCCGAGATCATCATGCTGATCGAGGCGGAAGGCTTGGTCGCGGTTCCGTCGACGACTGCGAAATTGCGATACAGCTTGCAGTTGGCACCTGAGGCTCCGACCGCTCCCCGCGACTGCGTGGTGTGCGGAGAATCGTTCGTGCCGTTCACGAGCCAGGTGCGCACCTGTGGTCAGTCTTGCGGCGGCAAGGCGCGTTTCATGTCGGATCCGGTGCCGGCTCCGACCTGTGCACATTGCGGCGGGCCTTCGATCGGCTTGAGGCTCTGCCAGACCTGCCGGAACGAGGTGGGCACCCTACAGGCGCGACTTCGGACCCTCGGGGTGTTGGGTAACAAGCACATTCCCGTCCAGTACCTGCGCGGATCTGAGCTGCAGCGCCGCTGGGTTCTTGCTGGTTTGCTGGATACCGACGGCACTGTGACGGCCGGTGGTTCCGTGCAATTCTCCGTTACGAGTGAGCGTTTGGTGCGTGACGCGCAGGAGCTGATCGTCAGCCTCGGCTACCGCTGCCAGATGAGCACAAAGAAGGTGCGCGGTCGCACGGAGGCGTCGTCGACTGCCTACACCCTGACATTCGCAACCGATGACGAAGTTTTCGGACTCCCACGGAAGGCTCTGCTCCACAAGGAGCGTCGCGCAAGTAGCAGCACCGTCCGTTCTGGTTCGCGATTCATCACCGACGTGCGCAAGGTCGACAGCGTCCCCGTGCGTTGCGTCGAGGTCGACAACGCCGACCACCTGTACCTTGCGGGTCGCGCGATGGTGCCCACCCACAACTCCACGCTGGGAATGGACTTCCTGCGCTCGTGCTCGGTGAAGCACGGTATGGCCAGCGTCATGTTCTCGCTCGAGATGAGCAAGACTGAGATCGTCATGCGTCTGCTGTCGGCGGAGGCGAAGATCAAGCTCGGTGATATGCGCTCCGGCAAGATGACCGACGACGACTGGACGAAGCTCGCTCGACGTATGAGTGAGATCAGTGAAGCGCCGCTGTTCATCGACG
This sequence comes from Rhodococcus sp. IEGM 1305, assembly GCF_030058635.1. Taxonomy (NCBI): domain Bacteria; kingdom Bacillati; phylum Actinomycetota; class Actinomycetes; order Mycobacteriales; family Nocardiaceae; genus Rhodococcus; species Rhodococcus sp. IEGM 1305. The sequence goes on along the minus strand of NZ_JASHKX010000004.1, from coordinate 33,964 downwards.
ACTCCCCCAACCTCACGATGATGGAGATCCGCGCAAAAGCCCGGCGGCTCAAGCAGAAACACGACATCAAGCTCATCGTGATCGACTACCTGCAGCTGATGAGCTCGGGTAAGAAGGTCGAGTCACGTCAGCAGGAAGTCTCCGAGTTCTCCCGTAGCCTCAAGCTTTTGGCGAAGGAACTCGAGGTTCCCGTGGTCGCGATCTGCCAGCTGAACCGTGGTCCCGAACAGCGACAGGACAAGCGCCCCCAGGTCGCCGACCTTCGTGAGTCGGGATCGCTCGAGCAGGACGCCGACATGGTAATCCTGCTCTACCGCCCCGACGCCACCGAACGCGACGACCCCCGCGGCGGCGAGGCCGACCTCATCCTCGGCAAGCACCGTAACGGCCCGACAGCGACGATCACCGTGGCGCACCAGCTTCACCTGTCCAAGTTCGTCGACATGGCGCGGGGCTAGTACTGCCGCGGCAGAGCAGCTTGCCTGCTTGCTGCCGCCGCCCCTCCTCCCTCCTCCTACACTCGGCCTGTTGCCTGACGGCTACCGCTTGCGTGCTTGCAGGTGGCCGGATTCTCGTCCCACCGGACGTTTCGGCGACCGGCTTGTCGGCCCGACGAAACGCTTCCATATGATGAGTGCGTCGGGCGCGCCGGTGTCCGCGAGTCGCGAAACCGGGTCCGGTGATCCAGGTCACCGCTGGTGGAACGGTGTGCGCTCGCCGGCATCCCACCTAAGGACACGCCACATGAGCCGGGAAGGCAGACAAGCGCAGTGAGCACAGTGGAACTGGCCCAGTGGAATTCAGAGGAAGCTCTCGCGGAGGCGATGATCCCGATCATCGGCGGCCTGCACCGCCGACGCTCGGTGACCATTCTGCTTCACAGTCGCTCCCTGGTGAACAAGTCGGTCATCAGTATCCTGCGGACCCATCGTTTCGCCCGGCAGATCAGCGGCGATGAACTGTCGGTCGAGGAGACGTTCCCCTTCCTCGAAGCGCTGACTCACCTCAATCTTCGGCCCTCGAAGATCGACCTCGGACTGCTGGTGATGGCCTATCGCGCCAACGGTGACGGAGCATCGGTCCCAGAGTTCGTTGCACGGAGCCTCGCCGACCTGGTCGGCGGCGCCCAGACGAGTCCCGCGCAGCCGCAGGACGTGATCCTGTACGGATTCGGGCGTATCGGTCGCCTCGTCACTCGACTGCTTATCGAGAAGGCCGGCTCGGGCAATGGGCTGAACCTGCGTGCCGTGGTGGTCCGCAAGGGTGGCAGCGACGATCTGACCAAGCGCGCATCGTTGCTGCGCCGTGACTCCGTCCACGGGCAGTTCAACGGCACGATCAAGGTCGACACCGACAACAACACGCTGATCGCCAACGGCAACGTCATCAAGTTCATTTACAGCAACGACCCGGAGAGCCTCGACTACACCGAGCATGGCATCGACAACGCCATCCTGATCGACAACACCGGAATCTGGCGCGACCGCGACGGACTGTCGAAGCACCTCCGCCCCGGAGTCGCGAAGGTGGTGCTCACCGCGCCCGGCAAGGGAGACGTCCCGAACATCGTCCACGGCGTCAATCACCGCGACCTCGACCCGAACGAGCAGATCGTGTCGTGCGCGTCCTGCACCACCAATGCCATCGTCCCGCCGCTGAAGACCATGGACGACGAATTCGGTGTGTCTCGAGGCCACGTCGAGACCGTGCACTCGTTCACCAACGACCAGAACCTCTTGGACAACTACCACAAGGCCGACCGTCGTGGTCGTTCGGCGCCGTTCAACCTCGTGCTCACCGAGACCGGCGCCGCGTCGGCGGTCGCCAAGGCGCTCCCCGAGCTGAAGGCCAAGATCACCGGCAACTCGATCCGCGTTCCCACTCCGGACGTATCCGTCGCCATCCTCCACCTTCAGCTGGGTCGTGAGACCACCAGGGAGGAGGTGCTCGAGCATCTCAGCCAGGAGTCGCTCACCGGAGCGCTGAGCCGGAACCTCGACTACACCGCCGCAACCGATGCCGTGTCCAGTGACTTCATCGGTTCGCGCGCCGCGTGCATCGTCGACGCGAACGCGACGATCGTCGACGGCGACACCGCCATCCTCTACGTCTGGTATGACAACGAGTTCGGATACTCGTGCCAGGTGGTGCGCACTGTCCAGTACCTGTCCGGTGTGGAGTACCCCATCTACCCCGCGGTCGACGCCGCTGATGCGATGTCCGTGGGCTGACCGGCGGCACCGTAGTTTCGCGACGCCCGGGCCGAGCAGTGGCTGCTCTCCCGGGCGTCGTCGCGTATTCGGTGGGCCTCGCCGCTGAAAGCTCATCGTTCGTATGGTTGCCGACGTTGAAATTTTCCGGCACCGAGGGCCCGTCGATGGATCGTAGCGCGGGGGGAATCAACCCCTCCGGATCGTTCGGGTCCGGAAGTTACGAGCTGACGGTCGTCGATCTGCCGGGCGAGAGCTGCGCAAGTTCGACCGGCTCCGCCCTTTCCTCCTGCTGTGTGCCGTTTAGGTCACGGCTCGATAGAAGCTGCGCGAGACGTAGCTGGGTGCGTCTTTGGCCATAAGCGCACTCAGTTCGGATTTAAGTGTGCGGGCGTGGTGGGCCTCCGGGAAGTATGCGGTCGCGAGTGCCAGCAGATCGACGACGTGCAGCGCTTCCTGAACCTGTCCGGCGTCACGCAGTCGGTGTGCCTGGTCGAGCACGGCCTGCTTGTCGGTGATCGCTGCCGCGCGTGCGTTGGCGGCGATGTCGGGCCGGGCGGGGTGTAGGTGGGTCGGGTTGCCGTCCCACCACCCGGTTTCCGAGCGGACGATGTCCCGCACGATGAAGTCCCGATGTCCGTAGGCTTGTTTCATCCACGGGACGTCGAACAGTTCGGTCGGGTAGTCGATATCGTGCACGATGTCGTCGACGCCCATTCCCTTGTTGAGGCGTTCCACGACGGCTCTGCGCAGCCAGCGAAGTGCCGCCGAGGTGGTGGCCAGCTGCTCTGCGCCGACGTCGTGGATGACTGATCCGAACTCGGGGATCAGGACGGCAGGATTGAGGGCGGCAAGACTGTCGAGGGTGTTCGCCCACCGCACGGCGTCCCGCATGGTGCGCATGGGCGTGCCGATGTTCGGGATGCTGTCGATGACTGCGGCGCTCCCGTAGAGGATCCGTTCATGGGGCAACCACACGGCGGTGACATCGTCCGTCTCCGAAGGCGCCCACAATAGCCGAACCTGACGACTCGGGCCGCCGAGTGTCATTGCATCCCGGTAGGTTTGGTCGGGGAATGTCAGGGCCGGCACCGGCGCGAACTGTTCGATCGGCCGACGGAACTGGCGGGAGTTGATGTGGTTCTGGAGTCCGGCGGTCTCGATGTAGCGCTGGTAGCGGCGAACGACATTCTCGTGGGCGATGATCGTCGGGCGGGGTTCTCCGCGCCTCTCGGCTTCGGCCAGGAACCCTGGCACACCGTAGTTGTAGCCGAGGTGGCCGTGGCTGTAGACGATCCAGCGGACTGTCTGGTCGGTGTGTTCGCGGAGTTGTGCGAGTGCCTGAGGAACCACGGATGGACTCGGTCCGGAGTCGACGACGAGTAGTCCCTCATCGGTTTCTACGGCCAAGCTGTTTCCCTGTAGGCCCATCGTAAAGATTCCTGGGGCCACAACGGTGATTTCGGTGCCGCCGAACAGCGGGTTGTTGTCGACTTCCGCAACGGACATCGGTGTCTCCTTCCAGTGTGTGCTTCGAATTGTGTTTCGAGACTGCGGCTATCGGGCAAAGGCTGCGGTCGCGGCAGCGGCGACCGCTGTGGCCGTGACGAGTAGAGCTATCAGCCCGGCATGGTGTCCGGTCATTCCCTGAGTCCCCCGCCGCAGCGAACGGCCTCGCCGGTGGCTGATGTACGTGATCGCGAGCAGCAGCACCGCCATCGGTACCAAGGTGAGCGAAGCAGCGCGGTCACCGTGGACGGTGGGAATGTGGAGGAGCGCCACCGTCGTCGCGGCGGCGGAGAGTGTGGTTCTCCGCCAGGCCAATGCCGTGCGGTCTGGTTGTAGTCCCGGATCCCGGTCGGCGGACCCGATCACGACCACAATGCCGCTCCGGCGGCGAGGAGCGTGAGGATCCCCAGACCGAGAGCGAGAGCGGGCACGAGGACGGAGCCCGGAAGTGGCAGGTTCCGCCTGATGGCCGACTGCGCGGCCCTCCAGCGCAGATACGCGCCGGAGGCGAGGACGGTAGCTAGCCCGAAACACACCATCGTGATCGTCATCTGCAGTGCCCCGGAGGGCAAAGCAAGTAACTGATGGGCAGCCACACCCGCCGCCAGGAGCGCCATAGCGGTGCGGATCCAGGCCAGGTAGGTGCGTTCGTTCGCCAGCGTGTACCGGTAGTCCGGTTCCTCATCCACCGAACCTGAGTCCGCTGATGGACGGGGATTGTCTGAGGTCAGAATGCCCATCGCGCGCGGCCGGCTGTTTTGGCTTTCAGTTCGGTCGCGTGGTCGCTGCCGTCGAGGAAGGCCCGCGATTCCGCCACCGCCCATCCGTAGACCCCTTTCGCCATGGTGGAGGTGGCGCCTTGTTCCAGTTGGCCGAAGATGTCGACGCGGGCCTGATGTGAGTCGCGGCTCTGCGGATCGGCGTCGGTGGCCATCTGGGCGAAGTGTCCCGCCAGCCGGTGTTCGCCTCGTGCCAGTAGGGCGCGGGCCCGCTCGGCCAGTTGGGCGGCGCCGCCGCCGAGGTCCGCGACCTCGCGGGCGAGGTCGGTGCGGGGGGCGGACTTGAGGTTGGCGGGGTTGCCGTCGTACCAGCCGCCGTAGAGGCGCCAGACGTTGCGAATGACGAACTCCGGTTCGTCGTAGGAGGGTGCGAGGTAGGGCTTGCGGAGCAGTTCCGCGGGGGCGGTAACAGTGTGCACGACCTCGTCGAGGGTCGCTCCGGCGTTCATCATCTCGAGGGTGCGGCCGTGCAGGATTTCCAGGAGTTCGGCGGCGTCGGTGAGGGTGGTGCGGATTCGGTCGGCGCCGAGGATCGGGAGCCCGTGTCCGGGGAGCAGGATTTCGGCGCCCAGGTCGGCCATCCACCGCAGGGTTTGGGCCCATTCATGTGCGAAGCGCTGCACCTTCTGCGGATTTCCGGCGTTGGGGCTGGCCCAGATGAAGAAATCCCCACAGCACAGGATCTTGCGGTCGGGGATCCAGGCGATCGCGGCGTCATCGGTCTCGCCGCGGGCGTGGTGGAGGTGCACCTGCAGGTCGTCGATGGCGAGGGTGGTCTGGTCGGTGAAGGTGGCGTCGGGGTATCGGTATTCGTCCGGCCACATCAGGTTCGGTGCCTGGAATTGGCGTTGGTTGATGATGCCGTTGTAGCCGCGGGTTTCCTTGTAGCGGTCGAACCTGCTGATGACGTTTTCGTGTGCGAGGACCGTGGGGCGGGTCCAGCCGCGCTCGTGCGCTTCGGTGTCGAAGGGGTCCATGCCGAAGACGTGGTCGACGTGTCCGTGCGAGTAGACGGCCGTGTGCACCGGTTGCTCGGAGATTCGCCGGGTGGCTGCGAACAGGTCTTCGGCGGTGCGGCGGTCGCCGGTGTCGTACACGAAAAGACCCGCCTTGGTGGGAAATACGTAGACGTTGCCGAACGCCGGCCACATGTATGCGCCCTCCGCGATGTAGTGCATTCCCTCCTTCCGGAGGTCTCCGTGGTGGTAGGCGTTCTGGTTGGCTTCGCCCTTCCAGACCTTGTCGGCGTAGTCGATGATGTCCGTCATGTGGCGCTCTCCTCGGCGTGGGTATCGGACCGCGACGCTGCGATCCGTGCGCCTCATTCTGTGCACCGGACATCAGCCGAACAATCGTCTGCGCGCACACCCCTGGCGGCCCCAGTCTGTGACCGATCACAGATTCACAGCGGGTGGTCGGCCCCCGCGTCGGGGTGAACGGTGGCGGCGCTGACCGCGACCGCGAGAGTGAGCAGCTCCGTGGTGACGTGTACGTCGAGGCCGGTCAGCTCGCGGACGCGGATGAGCCGGTTGTCGACGGTGTTGGGATGGACCACCAGGGTGTCCGCAGTGGCCCGTCGATCCAGGTTGCTGGCCAGATAGACCCGGAGGGTGTGCATCAGGTCCGGTCGCGATTGCAACGGGGCGCAGCGCTCCAGCAGCACCGGCAGCGACGCACTGGTGTGGGCGAAATGGTGCGCAAGTGCGACATCGCCCATTCGGCTGACCGTGCCGGTGCGGCCGGACCGGATCGCGGTGTCGAGTACCTCGGCGGCCGTGGTGCCGGCCCGCGGAAGGTCCTCGATCGAAGTGGCGTCCTCGATCGCGATCGTCACTGGTGCTCCGCTGACCCGCGCAAGGTCCACGGCCAGCGGGTCGAGAGCCCCGATCGGTGGATGCATCAGAATCCGAGCGTGCCGAGGCCTGACATCGATGAGCCACAGGCCGGGGACCGCCCTGGCGAGGTGGGCGCGAACGGCGCGGACCTTCCGTGTGGCCGCCAGTGATCGGGCGTTCCGGTCGCCGGATCCTTCGGCGGGGGTGTCACCGATGTGCAGCAGCATGATGCTCGGTTCGGCAGGGACGGAGTCGGGGTCGTCGAACACCCACCCGTCGCCGCGCAGGAGGGCATCGATGATGGGGGCATGGTTTCGGTCTTGCGCCGAAATGAGGTCGTGCGCGTGGATCTCGTACGCGGAGACGACCTCTCGTAGCATGCAGTCAAACGTGGTATGGGCTCGGCGGTATGCGAACCAGAACAGTCCGTGGTCGGTGCCGAGTTCGCGTTCCAGTTCTTCGGAGAGTACGTCGAATCCGATCTGCCAGCAGCGCATGTACTCCCGTAGCGGCAACCCTTCCGCGACTCGTTCGGTGCCGCGTTCGATGTTCTCGCGCATCGTGTCGGCGACGTCGATGGACTCGTCGGTGATCGACTGCAGGCACACCTCGAGCAGCGATCGAACGGTGTGGGCGCTTTCCCGGTGCAAATGTTCGGGCACCGCGGTCTGCGTGTAGAGCGGCGAGGTGGCGATGTAGCGGTCGATGATTGTCCGTGCCATCCGCGGCACCGACCGGCGAATACGGGCGATGGTGCCCTGCAGATCGTCTTTGGTTGCCTCGGGCGCGGTGCGCATCGAACGCCTCCTAGGTGTGACGGGTCACACACTACAGACGTGAAGAGTGTGACAGCCGCCGATGGTACGACAGCAACCCATTCGGCCAGGCTGAGGACCCAGAACGGCTCCACCAGCCCCGAGGTCCACACCGGCACAGAATGAGGAACCATGCCAGACTCTGCGTACGCTCCCGATGACCTGCCCCTGACCGGGATCATGGTCGTCGATTTCGGTCAGTACATCGCGGCGCCAGGCGCCGCGCAGACCCTGGCCGACCTCGGCGCCGACGTCCTCAAGATCGAAGGCCCCGGCGGGGACCAGGCGCGCGGTATCGGCGTCTACGGCGAGGCCATCATGCGCGCCTACAACCGCCGCAAGAAGTCGATCGTGCTCGACCTCAAAGCCGAGGACGATCTCCGCCACGCGCGGGCCCTCATCGCCCGAGCCGACGTCGTGATCCACAACCTGCGACCAGGGGTGATGGAAAAGCTAGGCCTGTCGGCCGACGAAATACGCGAACTGAATCCCACCGTCGTTCTCGCCGCGGTGTCCGGCTTCGGCACCGAGGGACCCTCCCGCCGCCGGCCGGGCCTCGACATCGCCGCCCAGGCGGAAACCGGCATGATGTCCGTGACCGGAGAGGCGGACGGAGACCCGCAACGGGTCGGTTTCCCGCTCGTCGACCACGCCACCTCCTACGTGGTCACGCAGGCGGTGCTGGCGGCCCTGTTCCGACGAGAACGTACCGGCCTCGGGGACGACATCGACGTCTCACTGCTCGACGTGGCGATCGATCTGCAATGCGTGAACTGGGGCGAATACTCCCTCACCGGCGTCGCGCCCCACCGGCGCGGTAACGGGCAACCGACCGCGGCACCGGCCGCCGACATCTTCCCCACCGCCGACGGCTCGATCGTCGTCTCCGCCTACACCGAGCAGCGATTCACCCAGCTCTGCGACCTCGCGGGCCGACCCGACCTGCCGAAGGATCCCCGCTTCGCCGACAACCCGGCGAGGGTCGCCCACCGCGGCGAACTCCTCGCCGCGCTCACACCCTTCTTCGCCGGCCTCGACACCGAAGCCGCCCTCACGGCGCTGACTTCCGTGGGCATCGTCGCCGGCGCCGTTCGCACCTACGACCAGGTTCCCAGTGCGCCCGATGTGATTGCCAGCGGCATCTTCACCACCGGCAGCACCGCCGACGGACACACCTATTCCATCCCAGGACTCCCCTACCGCTCCCGCAGCACCCCCCGCACCGCAGACGCCGGGCGGGTCCCCGAACTCGGCGAACACAGCCACGAGATCGTCGCGCGCTACCGGCTGGGCGAGTACTCCCTGACGTGACCTGACACGCCACCGCGCCACCCACCCCTCACCGTCACGGCCCCAGGAGCACTCGTGTCCCTACAGAATCGACAAACCCGCACCGAGGGCGGCCTCGCCGCCGACCGTGAACTCGACAGCCCCCGCGTTCGCCGGCGCGGCTGGATCATCACCCTGATGCTGATGGCGTTCATGCTGATCAACTTCGCCGACAAGGTCGTCGTCAGCCTCGCCGGCGTCGAGATCAAGGCCGACCTCGGACTCACCAGCGAACAGTTCGGCACCGCCCAAAGCGCATTCTTCTGGCTGTTCGCCCTGGGCGCGATCGTTCTCGGATCCCTCGGCGGCCGTATCTCCGCGCGATGGCTCCTCGCCGGTCTGGTCGGACTGTGGGTGCTCAGCCTTGCCCCGATGACCACGACGGTCGGATTCGGGGTCTTCCTCGCCTGCCGGATGCTGCTCGGATTCGCCGAAGGCCCCGCCGGGGCGTTGTCCCAGCAGATCGCCCACACCTGGTTCTCCCCGACCCGCCGTTCACTACCGGCGTCAGTAGTCATCATGGGAGCCTCCCTCGGCCCGCTGATCGCCGCCCCGGTCCTGACCTGGATCATCCAGAGCTACAGCTGGCACGCAGCGTTTCTCGTGCTCATGGCCGCCGGAGTGATTTGGCTGGTGGCCTGGCTGTTCATCGGCGGTGAAGGACCCGCCGGCAATGCCGGGGCGGGCACCGGGAAACAGGCGGTGACGCTTCCCGACACCGTGCCCGTCCGGCTCCTGTGGACTCGCCCCACGGTGATCGGTGTCGCGATCTTCTCGTTCTGCTCCTATTGGGCGACCGCGTTGAAGGTGAGTTGGTTACCGCTGTACCTGCGCGAAGGCCTGCACTACAGCGCCAACGCCACCGGACTGCTGATCACATTGCCCTTCGCCGCGGCCGTCATCCTGACCTTCCTCGCCGGCCTGATCTCCACCCGCCTCTCGCTGGCCGGACGATCGTCCCGCACCGCCCGCGCCCTGTTCGCGGCCGGCCTACTCGCCGCCGGCGGTGTGTGCATGATCGGATTCACAACATTGCCCGTCGGACCCACTCAAATGGTGCTGATCGCGCTCGCGTTCTCCCTCAACACCGCAGCCTGGGGACTGGCGTTCTCCCTGCTCTCCGACGTAGTACCCGCCAAACAACGCGGATCCGTCATGTCCATCACCGTCGCGATCTACAGCCTCGGCGGTGTCGCGGCACCACTTCTCATCGGCTCCCTCGTCTCCGGCGCCGCCGATACCGCCGCTGGATACGGCCGAGGCTTCGTCATCGTGGGAGTCATCATGCTGGTCGGCGCACTCGCCGCCACCATCCTGGTCAACCCCGAACGCGACGCAACCACGATCGCCGCACACCACCCGAACACGTAGGCAGAACTAGAACGTTCGACGGCACCGCCGCCGACGAACCTGGCCTGACGGCACCAGCCGGTCGTCAGCGATCCTGGAAGGAAGCAATGAGCACGCCAATGTTGTTGAGAGGCAACGTGTCCCTGATAGGCGGCGAACGCGCCACGGGGCGGCAGGCTGCTCCCGTCGGGCAGTTCGACGGCCTCGTGAGGAGCCTGTTGTGAGTTCTACGGAGAGCGATGTCGTGGTCGTTCGGCACCATCAGAGTGGGCGTCTGGACATAGAACTCAATCGTCGCGAGCGCAAGAACGCCTTGACGGTCCCGATGGTCACCCAGCTCGCCAGAACGTTCGCCGACGCTCAGGACGACGACACAGTAACAGCGGTGTTGCTGTGCGGCGCGGGCGGGTGCTTCAGTTCCGGTTTGGATCTGGCCGAGGTACGCCCGGGTGAACCGGCGATTACCGCGGCGATCGCCGACCTGCACGCGACCCTGTCCGGGTTCGAGAAGCCGCTGATCGGGGCGCTGGAGCGGGCCGCTGTCAACGGTGCTGCGGCGATCGCGCTGGCCTGCGACCTCCTCGTGGTGGGAGAGACGTCGTTCCTCATGGTCGGCGAGGCGGAGATGGGGGTGGCTGCGCCGAACAATCTGCGGTGGTTGCTCGCGAAATTCGACGTGAACCAGGCACTGCAGCTCACGCTGGCCTGTGAACGTCAGTACGGTCCCGACCTGTTGCGCCGCAGCTTCGCCTACGAGATGGTGCCGGACGAGCAGGTTTTGGTCCGGGCCACCGAGCTCGCCGACAAGATTGCGGCCTACCCCAACGGCGGGGGAATCGCCATGAAGCAAGCGATTCTGACGCGCCGAACACTGCTCGTGTGAGTGCGTGCGCACGGCGGCACCTGCTGTCGAAAAGCCATATAAGACAACATAATGCACAGCCGGGCGGGCAGGTCGCAGGCCGCCCGGTCATCCCAGGTCTGGGGATCCCGACCGAGGTGGTGCTACACGGGACACTCGAAGGAGACAATCGAATGGGTATGACTACAACCGCTGAACACCGCGCGCTTCGCGACGCGGTTCGAGAGTTTCTCACCGCAACCAGTGCACCGGCCGAAGTATTGGCCGTCCAGGACACGGAACTCGGATACCGACCCGAGATGTGGGCGACGATGGCCGAACAACTCGAACTGCAAGGACTGCTCGTCGACGAGAAATACGGAGGATCAGGCGCGAGTATCGGTGACCTCGTGGTGGTCGCCGAGGAATTCGGGTGCTCCGCAGCGTGCAGCCCCTTCTTCGCGAGTTCCGTGTTGACCACGCTCGCCATCGCGGATTGCGCCCGGGAGCGGTGGCTCAGTGAGCTGCTGCCAGGTCTCGCCGCCGGCACTCGTCTCGGGTGTCTGGCATTTGCCGACGCCGACGGGTGGTGGCAGGCCGGCTCGGAGACGGTGCGTGCACAGCCGGACGGCGATAGCTGGCGGATCGATGGACGGGCCGATCACGTGATCTTCGGACACTGCGCCGACACGATCGTCGTCGCCGCCCGAACCGAAGACGGGACCGGCCTGTTTCTGGTGGAACCATCGGACGCGAGCATGCTGCGGGTCCGGCAACCCGCGCTGGACCTGACCCGCCCGCTCACGACCATCACCTTCGACAGCGCAGCAGCGCAACGGATCAGTGGCACCGCAGACATTTCGGAGGCGCTGTCCCGAGCGCTCGACAAGGCGCTCGTCGTGCAGGCGGCGGAGAGGGTCGGTGGCGCTCGCAGGTGCCTGCAGCTGACAACTGACTATGCGAAGACCCGCAACCAGTTCGGTCGTCCGATCGGTACCAACCAGGCAGTCAAACACGGACTGGCCGATCTGACCCGTGCGCTCGAACCGATCGCCGCCGCCGTCGACGTCGCCGCTCACGCCGCGGATACCGGAGCGCCGGAACTGCCCGCACTGGTGAGCCTGCTCAGCGTCGCGGGGACCGAGAGGTACCTGCAGATCGCCGGCGAGACGATTCAACTGCACGGCGCGATCGGTTTCACCTGGGAGCACGAGGCTCATGTTCATCTCAAGCGGGCGAAGACCGATCAGCTGATGTTCGGGTCGTCGGTGTGGCACCGCGAGCGTCTGCTCGCCGGAGTCCTCGCCACCGGCGCCGCGTTCGAGGCGCCGGCGCGGGCCGACGAACCCGCTCGGCTGGCGGACCTGCGGACCGAGGTCCGCGCCTGGCTGGCCGACCACCGCGCCGAGGGGATGCCACTCGAATACGCGCAGGAACCGTTCGGGCACGAAGCCACCGATGCCGAGAAGCGATGGACCGATCTGTTGCGGAAGGGGCGTTGGCTGTGCCTGTCGTGGCCGGAGGAACACGGCGGCCGGGGCCTGGGACCGGTCGAAACTCTCGTTGTGGAAGAGGAGTTCGCGCGCGCGGGACTTCGACGCCCGCAACTCGGAATGGGCGAGACCCTGCTCGCGCCCGCCCTGTTGGCCCATGGGAGCGAGGACCAGAAGCGCCGGTTCCTGTCCCGCATTCTGTCGGGCGAAGACACGTGGTGCCAGGGCTTCTCCGAACCCGAGACCGGATCCGATCTCGCCTCGCTGCGGACCAGCGGAATCGTGAACGGTGACGAGTTGCGGATAACCGGTGACAAGATCTGGACCAGCAACGGAGCCCGGGCCAACATGATGTTCCTGTTATGCCGCACCGACCGCGAAGCACCGAGACACCGCGGTATCTCGTTTGTCCTTGTTCCCATGACGGACAACAGCATCGACGTCGACTCCATCCGGATGGCGTCGGGCGACAGGGGGTTTGCGCAGGAACGGATAACCGATGCCCGCGCCCCCTTGACCAATGTGGTGGGTGGGCTCGGCAACGGTTGGGTGGTCGCGATGACCACACTCGGCGCCGAACGAGCGGGCAAGGCGGCGACGCAGTACGTCGGCTATCGCCACGAACTGGACGTGCTGGTGGAGCGGCTGGACAAGAACGGTCGGCTCGGCGACGTGATCGTCCGCCAGCGGTTGGCGGATCTGGTGGTCGAGGTCGAGTTGATGCGTGCCGTTGGTTCCGTGATCAGTGCCCGAGTCGCAGAGGGGCAGGCCGTCGACGAGTTGCTGGCTATCGACAAGGTCAACTGGTCGGAGTATCACTGCATCTTCGGCTCGACGGCGCTGGAGCTTCTCGGCGCGTCTGCGTTGACCCGTCCTGAGGGGGACGGATATCAACTCGACTCCTTGCAGCGAGTGTTCCTCGAGAGCCGGGGACGCCGGATCGCTCGCGGGTCGAATCAGATTCAGCGCAACATCATCGGCGAAAGAATCCTGGGTTTGCCGAGGTAGACACTCAACTGTAGGTAGTCGACCAGACGTCCGTGCCGGTCGGAACCCCGTGTGCAACATGTTTACGAGCCCGCTTCTCCAGATGTGAGTCCCACCAACGGTCGATGGCGTCAGTACCGGCGGACAGTTCCACGGAACTGTTGGCGGACAACGTCGTCGCCGTGTCAGGACTGTGGAAACAGTAAGAGCCCACGAATGCTCAGTCGACTATGACGACCACGCCCGTCGGCTCGCCCAGCGCCTCCACCGTTCGTTCGGCAGCTCGGTCGATACGAACCCGAGGTCCCTCGGGTTGTTGCTGCTCGTGATAGGTGCCGGGACCGTAGAACTGTCCATAGCGCAATGCAACACCGCCCTCGGCGAGAACGGAACGCTCCAATTCTGCGACCGCCCGAGCGGCGGGCCCATCAGGCAATTGCCAGGCGACGCTTTGAGCCAGGATCTTCGGCGACCCGCTCTGCCGAGCGGCCTCGATAAGATTCTGGGTTCCCTCGGTTCGGATGCGAGCGTTCAGATCTGCGTGTTCACTGATCTGCGCCGAATCATCCGGCAGATCGGTCAGCTCGTTCAGTATGACGTCCGGTGTGAAGTCACGAACCGCCTGAATTACAGCCTCCCGATCGAAGACATCACACAGCACCGGTTCGGCACCGAGGTGGCCCAGTAGCTCCGTCTTGCTGGGTGAGCGCGTCATACCGCCGACTACGTGCCCCGCCTGAATCAACCGGGGAATCAGCCGCTGCCCGATCACGCCGGATGCGCCGGCAAGAAATATCCTCATGATTACTCCTTAACTATACGAAATGGAAGTGAGCACCGAACCGCCGCTGTCAACCGCGGCACGGTGATGTCATACGGGTCCCTGCCTTTTCGGAAGCGCTGGCCTCTGTGCAGGCCCAAGGAGGTAATCCCACGCGGCCCTCAAGGGAGGCAATGGCTCTGGGGAGAAGAGCCGGGACAGATACCCCACTGGAACGGGTTGAACCTGTGACGTTCTGTTGGGCCTCCCCGCTCGTGACCGAATGGGTTGGGGCCGACGCGGTGAGGGCCGATGGGGTGGTGAGGATGGTGAGGGAACGAGTTTTCGATCGACGACTGGTGGACCGATGCCAGACGGTCCAGAACGCCTGTCGGATGTGCCGACGCGGCGCCGGCGCCGAACCCTCCGATGACTGTGACGGCCGCAACCGCGATCAGTGCACCACGAGCAAAATTCTTCATGTCGAACTCTTTTCTGTGTTTCTCGGCAATCTGATGCCGAGCATGGAATGGGGCGAACGCGAATCGGTACGCCCCAGCTTGTGAGGTCAGTGGATGCGATGATGTCATCGCTCCGGCCCCAGGTGACGAGTGTCGGAGGGCTGTGGGCTGCGCAAGTATTCATGCAATCGCGGGTCCCGCTCGTGGTGCGGTGTGCGCAACCGCCGGTTGATTACGTGGTCGACCGAGGCCCCGAGTGCCGCTCCCAGGACCGGCGCGACCAGATAGATCCATAGATCGGTGGTACGCCCAGAGAGTGCAGCAGGACCGAACTGGCGGGCGGGGTTGATCGATCCCCCGCTGCGGGGACCGAGGAGGGCGATGACCAGCCCGACCGACACTCCGATGACGTACGGCAGCAGGCGTGCACGGCCGGGACAGGCAAGGAAGAACCCGACGACAACGATCAGGACCATCATCGAGCCCATCTCGGCGAGAAAGACGGACGCGGGCTGCCAGCCGGACGCGGCCCTGATCGCGGCGTAGTCGACAGGAGCGAACGAGACCGCATGCCCCCACACCAGGCGCCCGAGCACCGTCCCCACCGCTGAACCCGCAAGTTGGGCGAGTACGTAGGGCGGAACGCTGCGACCAGGGAAGCCGTTCATGAGCCACAGGGCGATGGTCACGGCGGGATTCATGTGCCCGCCAGCGCGTTTGCCGGGTGGACTGAACATCAGGCCGGTGAGGATGATCCCGCTGAGAACCCCGATGACGGCAAGTGCGACGTGCAGGTCGGCGATGTAGAGGGTGGAGGCCGGATCACGCAACCACCGGACGACAGTCACCGCGAGGAACAGCAGGACGGTGGTGAGCGCGAACTCGTCGGCGGCGCGCGCCAGTGGCTGCCGGTGTGGCAGAGGCGAAGCGGTACTCACCATGATCTCCTAGTGTCGGTGTGCCGGAAGCGGCGTGGATTCCGGACGCATCCGGACAGCAGGTCCCGGTCGTTCTCGGCCACCGGCCGCCCGGATACCAGATTTCAGACACGAGCCCCTCCGCGAGTTCGCTGGTCGCCCTGTCGCGTTGGCTCGATCGGGTCGTTAGGAGTCCGGCGTGTAGTGACCGGGGACCAATCGGGTGGATACGCCGAAGCGGTTCCACGTGTTGATCGTCGCGATGGCGACGATGAGTCGGGCGAGCTCGGTATCGTCGAACTCGTTCGCGGCCTTCGCGTACACCTCGTCAGGGACGAATCCGTCTGTGAGCACGGTGATCGCCTCGGTCAGCTCGATCGCTGCGATCTCCTTCGCCGTGTAGAAGTGTTTCGACTCCGTCCATGCGTTGAGCTGGATGATCCGCTCCGCCGATTCGCCGGCGGCCAGTGCGTCCTTGCTGTGCATGTCCAGGCAAAAGGCGCAGTGGTTGATCTGCGATGCGCGGATCTTGACCAGGTTGAGCAACGTCGGCTCGACGCCCAGCCCTGCGGTCGTGTCGAGGCGGATCATGGCCTTGTAGGCCTCGGGTGCGAACTTTGCCCAGTCCAGGCGGGGTGCGTGCTCGGGGAGAAGTTCAGTGCTTTCGTGTACTTCGTTCATCGTCATGCCAGCAACGCTACGTCCCGAGTGGCTCTAGAGTATGGTCCATTTCTATGCCAGATATTCATACCAATTCTGGGGGCGTGCCACCTTCTGGGTTCGGTGCCGACCTGCTGGTGGAACTGAACGGACCCAAGCTGCGCGCCGGTCTCACGGACGCATTGCGAGAGGCCGTGCGCACGGGGCGGCTGGCGCCTGGCACCCGGCTGCCGGCGTCCCGCTCGCTCGCCGCCGATCTCGGTATCTCACGCAATACCGTGACCGAGTCCTACGCCGAATTGGTGGCCGAGGGCTGGCTCAGCGCGCAGCAGGGTTCCGGGACCTGGGTGGCCAGGCGGGCTGAGGCGCGCACGGCCGCGCCTGCAGCTGCCCGTGCGAGGCCGACTCAGCGCCGTCCCACGTACGGACTGCTGCCGGGTTCACCGGACCTCACGGACTTTCCGCGTATGCAGTGGCTCTCCGCGGCCCGTCGCGCCCTGACCGCGGCGCCGCACGAAGCGTTCGGCTACGGCGATGCCCTCGGCCGGGTCGAGCTGCGCACCGCCCTGGCGGACTATCTGGCGCGGGCCCGTGGGGTGTACGCCGAGCCGGAGCGGGTCGTCATCTGTTCCGGTTTCCATCATGGTCTGACGTTGATGGCGCAGGCACTCAGGGCGCGGCGGGTGCAGGCGGTGGCAGTCGAGTCGTACGGCCTCGACCTCTATCGGGACCTGCTGACCGGCGCAGGACTGCGTACCCCGCCCCTCTATGTCGACGAATATGGCGCCCGTACAGACGAGTTGGCACGATTGCGCGGAGTAGGTGCGGTTCTGATGACTCCGGCGCATCAGTATCCGACGGGGGTCGCGCTGAGCCCGGACCGGCGCACGGCGGCTGTCAACTGGGCGCGTGCCACCGGCGGCCTGATCTTGGAGGACGACTACGACGGGGAGTTCCGATACGACCGACAGCCGGTGGGTGCTCTGCAGGGCCTCGACCGCGAGCGGGTGGTGTATTTCGGTTCGGTGAGCAAGTCGATGGCGCCGGGGCTGCGGCTCGGCTGGATGGTGCTACCAGAGGAACTCATCCCGGATATCGTGACGGCCAAGGCGCACGGCGACTACATGTCGAGTGCGCTGGAGCAGCTGACACTTGCGGAGTTCATCGCATCGGGCGCGTACGACCGTCACGTGCGCTCGATGCGGCTGCGCTACCGGCGCCGCCGTGACCAACTGGTCGCGGCCCTGGCGCAGAGGGCCCCCGGCATCCGCGTGACCGGCATGGCCGCCGGGCTGCAAGCGGTCCTCGAACTCCCGCGCGGGACCGAGCGCACGGTCGTGGAGGCGGCGGCCCGGCAAGGACTGGCGGTCAGCGGAATCGCTCAGTTCTGCTACGAAGTGGCGGACGCCGGGTGGCAGTTGCCCGAGCGGGACGCGTTGGTGGTCAACTACGCGGCTCCCTCGGACAGTGCATGGGCAGGCGCGCTGGACGCACTGTGCAGGGTGATGCCCTAAACAGGGCGGTGCCGTAGCCCGATGCTGCTCACAGTCGGTTCGCACCCGATGCGCCAATGTGTTCAGTGCGGGATGATTCCATCACCGGCTCCTGACGGAATCCTCCAGGTGGCCCAGTGCGTCGGCACCCTCGTTGGCGAGGTAGACCAGCTCCATGAGGGGTAGCGGCAGGAACCCTTCGTCCTCCATCCGTCGGAGCTGAAGTATCACCCCGTCATAGAAGCCGACCGTGTTCAGCAGGGCCACCGGCTTGTCGAGCAGTCCGTGTTTCCTCAACTCCAGGATTTCAGTCGCCTCGTCCAGCGTGCCCAGGCCGCCGACCATCACCACCACCGCATCCGATCTGGCGAGCAGCAGCGCCTTGCGTTCGGCGAGATCCTTGGCGATCACCATCTCGTCGGCGTCCTTTCTGGCAAAAGCCCGGAGAAACTCGACCGAGATCCCGACGAGCCGCCCTCCGGTCTCCTGTACTCCGTCGGCGACAACCTTCATCAGCCCGGTATCGGATCCGCCCCATACCAGGGTATGGCCGCCGTTTCCGATGAGTTCTGCGAACTCGCGAGCCGGTCGGGTATAGCGCTCGTCGAGGTCGGCGGAGGAGAGGAAGACACAAATGTTCATGGTTGAACTATAGGACTCTGATAAGAGGACTGCGATGTGCGATGCTGAACGCTTAAGGGGGACAACAGCAAACGGGGCCTTATGGTGGAGTCCCGGCGCACCTTCGCGGTCGAGCATGTGCGTGTGATCAGCCACTGGTCATCCCGATCAGGCCGGTGAAGCCCGGCCATCGGCAGCCGTCTCCGGAAGTTGATGTGGTCCGGCAAGGGCCTTGCTGATCGCGCTGGAACGCCGGAACCCGCGGTCCTTCGGCATCCCGCGTTCGCGTGCGTGCGTTTTCGCGGGGGCTGGGGTCGCGGTCGCCTACGTGTGGTGCTGACCAGGCCTGATGCCGATGGCGGGAAGCCATTGACTCGAAAGTGTGTTCGAACTAGAATTCGAGGATGGGGCTCGGGGGAGATATCCAGGGGGCGTTGTCGGACGAGATTCTGGCGACCGCGGTCGGTGATGCGTGGCGTCTGGCCGAGGCGGAGTTGCTCGAATCGGTCGTTCGTATCTCGGAAGAGATTCAGCGGCTTGAAGCCTTGCGCGTCAAGCTCGTCGGTGCCGTCGACCATCGCTGCAAGGTTGATGTGCTGGGGTTTCCGAACGCCAAGATGTGGCTGGCCTCCAAGACGTTGCTCGAGGTAGGTGCTGCGGGGCGAATCGTGCTGTTGGGCCGAGGGTTGCGTCTCCAACCGGAGATCGCGGACGAGTACTTCGATACGAACATTTCGGCGGAGCATGCTGCGCTGATCATGAAGTTCTGCGAACGGCCACCCAAGGGCATGCCACTCGAAGCGTTGGATGACTGCCGAAATGCTTTGCTGTTCGCGGCAACCGGTCCCACCGCGAACACGGATGCGGTGCGCGCCGTGATCGCCAGGCTGGAACGCGCCTTCGAGTCCGACGATCCGCCGCCCAGTGAAGACACCGACCTCAACGAGTTCCACGCCTCCAAGACACTCAACGGCCGTGTCGCCGTCAAAGGCGACCTGGATGCCGTGACCGGCGAGATGCTGCTCTCGGCGCTCTCCGGACTGTCCAAGCCACGGCCCGCGCAGGACGGAACCAAGGACCCCCGCACGCCCGGACAGCGGCGGGCCGATGGGTTCACCGAACTCCTGCGCCGCTATCTTGACTCCGGGATCGCCGGCGAAGAAGGCGGCGAACGGCCACACGTCTCGCTCCACGTGAACGTCAAAGATCTCGCCGACCGCACCGACTGCAGTGCACGAGCACAGCAGGATGCTGCTTCGTCCGACGACTCGCTCTTCGCCGTCGATGGGGTGGCGTGGACGGAGTGGATGGGGCCGCTGAGTCTCAGGGCGGCCCGGCTCCTCAGCTGCGATTCGATTTACACGCCGATCGTTCTCGACGAGAACAGGGCGCCACTCGATCTCGGTATTTCCACCCGGACCGTCACGAAGAGGCAGCGAAAAGCGTTGGTGGCGAGGGATCGAGGATGTGCGTTCCCCGGGTGTGGTGCGCCGCCGTCCTGGTGCGAAGGTCACCACATCGTCCACTGGTCCGCAGGCGGGCCGTCCGACATGGGAAACCTGGTGCTGCTCTGCGGTTTCCACCACCGCTTGCTGCATCACAGTGACTGGGAGATAGAGATGGGAGCGGATCGGCACCCCACGTTCATTCCACCGCGGCAGGTCGACTGGGAACGGAAGCCGCTGCCGGCGCACAACCGGGCCCGGCCCCGAGCCTCCTGACCGCGCGGCACAGTACATCACCGACTCGGCGACAGGACAATTCCTGTCGCCGAGCCGGCATGCCGCCGTGGCGGGTATGCCAGCCACCCGTGGGATCCTGAATCGGTGGCGGCTGCAACAGCCAGCACCGGCGCGATCGGACCTCAGAAAACCGCCATACGGCCCGAGGGCGCTTCCACTGCGGTTGTGTCCGCCCCGGCACGCGGGAATGGCACCTCAGAAATAAAACAAACCAATTGGCCCGTTTTCTGGTAACGTCTGGGCCGTCATGGTGGTCACATGACGACGCGGACGTCTCAGGCACACGAGTCGGTTCACGCGAGGGGTGGAGTGCAGGTGTCGCCCGAGCTGCTGGTTGGGCGGCACCTGCACCCGACGTCGCCGGCGTCGAGACGAATCGTCCGAAGCGCAGTGGTGCTTCGGAACTCAGTGGTGCTTCGGAACTCAGTGGTGCTTCGGAACTGATATCACACAGCTATTTTCATAGCAACAGTCACTTCTTGTCTTCGGCCTTGCCGACGCCTCCTTGATGCGCGGGTCCCACTCCGGAGTCGCTGCCCTCGGTCTCGGCGGCGTGTGCGGCGGGTGTCTCCTCGGCCGGCGAGGCGACGGCACCGCGGGGAGTCTCCCCGGGCTTCGGTGACTGCGTTCCGCCGGAGTCCACGTGGTCGTCGTGCTCCGGGCGTCCTTCTTTCGTACTGGTCGTCCGGCCGTCGTAGGGCGGTGTCGCCGGCTCGGCGTCGCCTGGGGGCAGCGAGCCACCGGCGGGCGCCGGGTTCGTGCCCGACTCCGCGGAGGAGGTGACTTCCTCCTGGTCCAGAGATCCTGGCTTACGGTCCGTCTGGCCTGCTCCGGCCTGGTCCGGGCCTGCGTCTCGTGAGCCCTTGGGGCCACGCTCCGACTGTGGTTCCTCGTGCAACTGCGTGCCTGGTTCGGTACCCATGATCACTCCTTTCCGACGCAGCAGAACGCCGGATTCTTACTTCGTTGGTGATTGATATCTGTTGTAGCTATGCCCTGGGACGCGAATGCGAAACCGCGTCTTCCGATTGGGGCACGATGCGGCGCAGTGCCCGCCCTGATTCGTTTTGCGAACGTTTGGGCACTCCGAGAAGAACGGCCCGTACAGCCACGATGCGGCGCCGATCCCACGGATTTTTCAGCGAGGAGCTACGCCGTGCCCAAGAAGAACCCGCGCATTCCCGGAACTCCCGGTTCCGGTACCCCGACGCTCGCCGAGCCCACGGAACCCACCGAGCTGTTGCCCCCCAAGCCCGATCAGCGGGCTCCCGCGCTCGGCACCGCGACCGGGCTGCCCGTCGAGGGGCCGGACACGGCCCGCGGCCAGCAGGGTGAGCACCTCACCACGGCGCAGGGGGCGCGGCTGTACGACACCGATCACTCGCTGAAAGCGGGAACCCGGGGACCGACCCTGCTCCAGGACCACCATCTGCGTGAGAAGATCACGCACTTCGATCACGAGCGGATCCCGGAGCGCGTGGTGCACGCACGGGGGGCGGCCGCGCACGGCGTCTTCCGCGGATATGGTTCCGCCGACCCGATCAGCAAGGCGGCGTTCCTCGGCAAGGACGTCGAGACGCCGGTCTTCGTCCGGTTCTCCACCGTCCTCGGCTCCCGGGGGTCGGCCGACGCCGTCCGCGACACCCGGGGGTTCGCGACCAAGTTCTACACCAGCGAAGGCACTTTCGACTTGGTGGGAAACAACATCCCGGTCTTCTTCATTCAGGACGGCATCAAGTTTCCCGACGTCATTCACGCCGCCAAGCCGCACCCCGATCGCGAGATTCCGCAGGCGCAGAGCGCGCACGACACGTTCTGGGACTTCGTGTCCCTGCACACCGAGGCCACCGCGCACACGTTGTGGAACATGTCCGATCGCGGTATCCCGCGGTCGTACCGGATGATGGAAGGTTTCGGCGTCAACACCTTTCGGATGGTGAACGCGGCGGGCGAGAGTTCACTCGTGAAGTTCCATTGGAAACCGAAACTCGGTGTGCACTCACTGGTGTGGGAAGAAGCGCAGATCGTCAACGGCATGGACCCCGACTACCACCGCCGCGACCTCGCCGACGCGATCGAGTCCGGCGCGTACCCGGAATGGGAGCTGGGCATCCAGGCGTTCCCGGACACCCCGGACCAGACGTTCGAGGGCATCGACCTGCTCGACCCGACCAAGATGGTGCCCGAGGAACTGGCCCCCGTGCAGCCGATCGGGCTGATGACGCTCGACGCGAATCCGACGAACTTCTTCGCCGAGACCGAGCAGGTGGCGTTCCATCCCGGGCACCTCGTTCCCGGCATCGACGTCACCGACGACCCGTTACTGCAGGCGCGGCTGTTCTCCTACCTCGACACCCAGATCAGCCGGCTCGGTGGGCCCAACTTCGGTCAGATACCGATCAATCGGCCCCAGGCCGAGGTCAACGACATGCTGCGCGACGGCATGCACCAGACGGGCGTCCACCCGGGTGTCGCGCCGTATCGGCCGAATTCCCTCGACGCCGGTTGCCCGTTCCTGGCTGGAGCGGACACGGCGTTCGTCGAGGTGCCGGTGCCGATGCCGGAGTCGACGAAACTACGCGCCGCCCCCGCGAGCTTCGACGACCACTTCTCGCAGGCCCGACTGTTCTACGCCAGCCTCAGCCCGGTCGAGCAGGCGCACGTCGCGGAGGCTTACACGTTCGAGCTGGGCAAGTGCTACGAGCAGGTGATCAAGGAGCGCGCACTCGGTGTCGTCGCGAACATCGACCCCGGTCTGTGTGAGCAGGTGGCCGCGGGTCTCGGCCTCCCGGCGCCCGCGCCGACCGTCGCCTACGACGTGGCCCCCACGCCCAGTCCCGCGCTGTCGCAGGTCGGAGCCGAGTGGCCGCTGGACGGCCGGATCATCGGCATCGTCGCCGACGACGAGTCGGACCTGTCCGAGGTGGCCGACGCGGTCGAAATGATCGGCAAGAACGGCATGGTGCCGCTCGTCATCGGACCGCACGGTGGCAAATTGGGGTCCGGTAAGGGCGCCGTCCCGGTGTCCCGGACGTTCCTCACCATGCGGTCGGTGGAGTTCGACGCCATTCTCGTCGCGGCGCCGGCATCGGACCCGCGGGTACAGGTGTTGCTGACGGAAGCGTTTCGCCACTGCAAGGCGATCGGGGGATGGGCCGCCGGCCGCGGCCTCCTCGAAGCGGCCGGAATCCCGGCAGAGGCCCCGGGCATCGTGATCGCCGACGACGCGTCCGCGCTGTTCGACGGCCTCACGGCGCTGATGAAGTCCCACCGGGTCTGGGAGCGTCAGGTGTGACGTGACCGGATGAAGTGAATGGTCTGGACGAGGGTCTCGACGCCGCCGGTGGTGGTGTCGGGACCCTCGTCGAGCTGTGTTGCGTACCGGCATAGTCGGCGAATACGAAAGCGAGGCAGCGTAACCGGTGAAATTCGCCGTCGGTGCCTACGCTGTAGAATTGCACTGAAGTTACTAATGGGTATACTTGCGGTGTATGGGTTCGCTCCAGCAGAGGGTCGCGCTCACCAACGTCCACCTCATTCGAGGAGACGTACGTGGTGACCCGAATCTGCAATGCCGGGCACCCCATTGAAAGGTCGTCCATGACCTCCACCAACCCCGTCGCCCGCACCGCAACCGGAACCGCAGCCCACGGCCCACGCGCCGATCGCGATCCACGCCGCAGCACCGAGACGAAGGCCGCGTTCAAGACCACCGAATTCTTCGGCTACATCGCCAGCCGGGGCAACGTGAAGACCGGTAGCCGCGAGCACTACACGGACACCGATCGGAATACCGGCGTCTAACCCTTCCTCGCCACGTCGTTATCGATCGAATCCGTGACACCTCTCTCGAACGAGATGTGTTCGCGCCCCAGACAGTTGGATCGAAATCGTGCCAGAATTGTTCTCACCCTTGTTCGTTGACGGTGCAGCGCCGTCGCAAATCCACACCGCTCCCCCCGTCCACGCCGTGCACCCGTCCCTGGTCGAACTACCCACCGTCCGGCGTGTCCTCGACCTCGCGGCGCTCACCATGTTGTCGGTGGCCGCGGCCGCCACGACATCCTTCTCAATTGCGACCCTCGGTCTGCTCACCGTGATCGGCGCCCGGGTTGCGCTGCGCCGCAGCTTGACTGCACGATAAGAAAGGTTCTCCCTATGTGGATTCTCGTCAGCCGTCTGCTACGCCGATGGAAGATGATCGTTCTCGCTCTTCCCCTCGTGGCCACCGTACTGTCCCGACTCGGTAACCACCTCGAACGCCGCGCTGGTAAACCGACCACCACATCACGCGGGCTGCTCGGAATCTCGCGGTTCGCCCGCCGCCGGGCCGGCGCCGATGACGCCCGCAAGCGTCCGGCCGGCGTAGACCGCACACCCGACTCACTCGACCTCAGGAGTAATGCATGACCGACAACACCGCCACAGTGATCAACCAGCTGCGAGTCGTACTGGACTTGACGCACACGGAAATTCAGGTCGCGGAGACCAGGATCGGGCAAGCCCGAACAGAAGCCGTCCGCCGGGAGCTGTCGCAGAATGCCGGCAATGCGCGTGAGCGCGCCAGCGCGGTGGAGGAAGCGATCCGTTCCCTGGGTGGACTTCCCGATGTCGTGGGCCCGTTCCTCGGTCGCGCGACTGCGATGGTGAAGGCGATGGCCGAGCAGGCCCAGCCGTTCGACGAGGCCCTGCTCGGTGATCTGATCCTCGAGCACCAGCTCCTCGACCGTGCGCGTTACCTCCGGGCGTTGGCGACCGCGTCGCAGCACCCCGGCATCGTTGCGCTGGCCGGACGATTGATCACCGCCCACACCGCCACGGTCGAATGGTTGACGACGGTGCTGGCGGAGGACGCCCTCGGTGGCCCGGCGGCATTGCGACGCACCCCGATGCAGGCCGCGACCGGGACCGCGATCCGGTTGATCAACGTCCCGGCAACATGGTCGGCGCGCGGACTCGATCGCGCCATCGACACCGTCCGGGCAACCCCGAACCGGATCGGTGCGCTTCTCAGCCGGGGCGCCCACGCCGGTGACGTGGCCACGAAGACGCTCGTCGCCAGTCGCGATGCGGCACTCGAGTCGGCCGAAGAGGTGACCCGCCGAGAAGGCGCGTCCGGCGTCGCGAACGCCATCTGCAATGCCCGAACCGTCAACGGTTCACTCGTCGACGAAGAGCTCCCGATATCCGACTACACGGAACTCAATGTTTCCGGCGCCGTGGCCGCGGTGAAGGAACTCACTGCACCCGCCGATATCCGCATCATCGTCGCCCACGAAGAGGCGAACAAGAACCGCCACGGGGTGGTATCGGCAGCGCAGACCCGCCTCGCCGCCATCGCGCAGGAAGTCGTCGGCATCAACTGATCTGGCGCCACCCCCACGCGGGTGACGGTTCCGTCGCCCGCCCGAATACCAGGAGAACATTCTCATGAACGAGCAGAACACGTCCGGACAAGCGCGCAAGGGTCTCCTCGACTCGGTCAAGGGCAAGGTGAAGGAAGTGGCCGGGGCAGTGACCGGCAACGACTCGCTGGCCACCGAGGGACAGCTGCAACAGGCGCAGGCGCAGCAACGTAAAGAAGCGAACGGCGCCGAGGCCGTGGCCCGCGCGGAAACCTCGCAGGCCGCAGAGAAACTCGGACAGGTGCGTCGCGAGAGTGCCGAGGAACGCGCTGCGATCGGCGCCGAGACGGCAGCCGCCGAGGAAGCTGCCCGGAACCGGCAGCACGCAGAGCACAGGGCCGCGGAGCAGCAACAGCACCGCCTGGTTGCGCAGGAGCAGTCCCGCGCGGCGGCCGACGCCCGCGACGAAGCGGCCCGCGCGGAAACTGTCGAACGAGCGAAGATGGCCGCCGCCGCCGAAGAAGCCGTCGACGCCACCGACGAACACCGGCGCGCCGTCCGTGAAGCGAACGCCGCCCGCGACGAGGCAGAACGAGTTCGGCGCGCCGCCGAGGGCCTCACTGGCGACGCCGGCCTGTCCTGATCCACACCCCACGAATCATCGGAGATTCCATGAACATCCTCACCGTCCCCATCACGATCTTGCGGTTGCAGTACACGATCCTGCGGATTCCTCTGCAACTCGTCGAAGACCAGCTGATGTCCCGGCTGGCAACCGAATCACCGGCCCGGCTGATGTACGAACGCACCCTCGGCGTGCTCGACGGCGCCGTCGGCAGTGCGCTCGGCGACCGTGACACCGAGCGGCGCGGCGACGCACTCACCGAGCGCAGCGACGCACTGGCGCGGGCAGCGGAACTCGACCAGGAAGCGGCACGCACCGAGGCCGAGGCCGACACCGCACTGGAAATCAAGCGTAAGCAGGTTCACGACGACCAGGCGGCGGCGCGCGAGGCGAAGCAGCGCGACATCGAGCAGGCACGCCGACGTGAGGACGAGCGCAAACAAGCCGCCGAACGAGACGCCGAGCAGCGCAAGCAGGTCGCGAAGAAGAACGCCGATCAACTTGCCGCCCAACGCACCCAGGCTGCAGAGGCCGAGCACCGCGCCGAGCAGGCCACACTCCGGGAGGCGGAGAAAGCGGCGGCAGCGCCGGCCAAGGCCCAGCTGAAGGACGCCGCGAACAAACAGGACGAGGCAGCGGACAAACGCGCTCGCGCCGACCGCGTCGAGAAACTGGCCGAAGCGGAAAAGTCCAAGCGCCGCAACGAGACGGTAGCCAACGGGCAACGCTGACCGAACAGCCTGATTGGGTGCTCAGGCCGACCCGCCGCGAGTCTCGTCCGTTCTGAGTCGAGCGTTGTCGCTCTCGAGCCGGCTATTGGCCTCGACGAGCCGAGCGTTGTCGCTCGCGAGTTCCATATTGAGGTGCTCGAGGTCGAGGACGCGAGCGATGCCCGTCAGGTTGACCCCGTCCGCAATCAGCTCGGCGATGCGCCGCGAGCGTAGGAGGTCGTCGTCGCTGTAGCGGCGGGTTCCGCCGCTGGTGCGCGCCGGGTTGATCAGGCCGTGCTGCTCGTAGAAACGTAGCGCCTGGCCGATCCGACATACCGCGGAGGGAAAACACGATGGTGTACGCACAAATCAGCCCCTCGACCGTGGAACCGGAACTGCCACAGGCCGAGTACGAATGGGATGACCTCGAGTGTCTGATGCTGGCCGCCGAGGTGGACCTGATCTTCGCCGACGCGCTCGCCCCCGTCCACACGGACTCGGCACCGGCTGTGACCACCGACGCCGACGGCGAGAACACCAGGACCCGACCGCGCGCGGTGCCGCCCACCACGCGACGCTGGGTTCCGAACCCGGAAGTATCTGCCACCCAAGGCTCGCCACCGCAGGGGGACAATCGACGGCCACCGGTGTGGAAGGTAGGTGATGTATAGCGCATGAATGCCTCCGAGGTGCAGCACCCACCTCTCTGTCTGCGATGTCCATCCGTGTGCCCCGGCGTTCGAGGTGAAAGCAATTGCGATGACACGGATTACTCTCGCTCGCCGCGGGGTACTTCGATACTCACGTCCTCGTCGTGTCCGGACGCGACGACGGCCAGGCTCCCCGGTTAAGCCCATAGCCGGCGGGGCCGCCCAAAGCGAGAGGGCGGCAACAAGCCCTGGCGCAGCGCACGATTGGAGGCAACGCTGACCGGCGGGGTCTACGGGGACGGTTCGCCGCGTCCGTGGCGGCTTCCTCCGCGTCGGTGAGGGACTGCCTCCCCGCGACGCGGCGGCCGCCTGAAATGGTGCGCGGACGAACACGGTCCTCGCCGCACCGACAGCGTGTCCGGTCCGGTTCACCGTGCCGGCCCTCCACGCGACCGCCGCTACTTGATCACCGCGTCGACCGTCTTCTTCAGGGCCGACGGCTGGGCGGGAGACCTGGGTGCCTTGTCCCTCAGCTCCAGCATCCGCGCCCCCATTTCCCGGAGTTGTTTACGCCCCAGCTCTTCTCGCACCTTCGGGAACCACTCCTGTTCTTCTTCTTCGATGTGGTGCTCGACGCTCTCGATCAGCACGGTGGTCTTCGCGTCGAACCTCTCGTCGTCGGGTTTCATGGCTGCCAGCTCGACGACCAGCACGTCCGCGACGTGGTGCTCTTCGTAGGATTCGAGGATGTCGTCCTCGAGATCGGGGGCGAGATCACGCACCTCCGGGTACATGCCCTCGTTCTCGATGTAGGTGTGCACCGTGAGGGCTTCGATGATGTCGTCGACGATGCGTCCTTTTTCGACGCGGGCGTTCGGCCCGGCACCGCGGAAGTCGCGGAACAGTTTCCGGATCTCCTTGTGGTCGTTCTTCAGGAGCACGATCGCATCAGTGGACATGTATACCTCACAGTTGGTCGGGACGTGCACGTCGTCCATCGCAACTGACCGCGGGCACGGTGACGTCGTCCTTACGCTGTACCCAACCGCGCCGTTCGCTAACACGGCCCGCTGTTCCCGTGACTGTTTCACGGTGGGATGCAGGGGTACCACTCGGGAACAGACATTCGAGTTCCTACCCTCCGAGAAAGGCACTCCCATGACTCGACCGGCTGCGTCACCAACGACGCGCTCACCACTCCAACTCGCCGCCCTGATCGTCGGTGTGGTCTTTCTCCTGGTCGGAGTCCTCGGCTTCATCCCGGGTATCACCACCAACTACGACATGCTCACCTTCGCCGGCCACCACTCCGAAGCCAAGCTGCTGGGCGTGTTCGAGGTCTCGATCCTGCACAACATCGTGCACCTGTTGTTCGGTGTCGCCATGGTTGCGCTCGGGTTCCTGCTGTCCCGTAACACCGCGGCGACCGCGCCCCGGGCCGGGAGGCTGTGAGCGCCGGACCGTCCTCCGGATGACCAGACACTCGGCCCGGGGTGCGCCGACGGGGCATCGATTCGGTGATTATCGTTCTCGGTGAAGGGTATTCGGCTTCCAAGCGCAGCGAGCTCGGACTGAGAGTGCTGGAGTATTCCCCGCATCCGGCTCGCTCGACGAGGGAGGGGCGAGCAGAACGGGTGCCACGGCGTCACTCGCACCGCTGCTGCTTCATCCCGACCACCGCGAAAAGGGCGTGCTGCTTCCTTCACCGAAACAGCGCCGCACTCCCTGCCAATGGAAAGAACCTGCATTTCGGGTTCGGCACAGGAGCCGGGGTGCTTATGGT
This sequence comes from Rhodococcus sp. IEGM 1305, assembly GCF_030058635.1. Classification (NCBI taxonomy): domain Bacteria; kingdom Bacillati; phylum Actinomycetota; class Actinomycetes; order Mycobacteriales; family Nocardiaceae; genus Rhodococcus; species Rhodococcus sp. IEGM 1305. Next base: position 5,049 of record NZ_JASHKX010000004.1, on the reverse strand, counting down.
GGTATGGGTGGCTTCCTGTAGCCATCCTTTTCGATCGAACCGAGGAGCGGTAATGAGCGATTCCGGCGCCGGGGACCTCAGTCGCACCATGGCTGAGCTGGCTCGCAGTCTCTCCGGTCCACGCACCCTCGACGAACGCCTGCGCGCAGTCACCGCCGCAGTGGTCGAGCTGATGCCGCACGAGACATGCGCGGGCATTCTGCTCATATCCGGCGGCAAGAAATTCGAGACCGTTGCGCCGACATCCGAGCTGCTCCGAAAGCTCGACCACGCTCAGCAGCAACTCGGGCAGGGACCGTGTGTGGCTGCGGCGCTCAACAACCTCGTGGTGCGAAGCGACGACTTTCGCTCGGAACCGCGATGGCCGCAGTTCGCTGCCGCCGCCGTCGATGTGGGAATTCTCAGTTCGATGTCTTTTCAGTTGTATACCTCCGAAGGAAAGATGGGGGCACTCAACCTCTTTGCATTCACTCCGAACGCGTTCGGTCCCAACGAGGAGGTAGCGGGCGAGGTTCTGGCCGCCCACGCCGCGCTGGCGCTCACCGCTGTACGCACCGAAGAGCAGCTGCGGTCGGCGGTCGCCTCACGTGACGTCATCGGGCAGGCGAAGGGCATGCTGATGGAGCGATTCGACGTCGACGCGATCCGTGCGTTCGAGCTGCTCAGCAGACTCTCCCAGGAAACCAACACCCGGTTGAGTGTTATCGCGCAGCGGATTACCGAACGCAGATGAGAGTACCGGCCACGAACCGGCACTTGCCCCATCCTCCAGCGATCCTCAGACTCCCGCCCGGGCGCGAAGCGCTGACAGCAGCCCACGACGCTTGCCCGTGACCGGATCGATCTGTGGGCGCGGGTCGGTGAATTTGTGTTCCGATGCCGTTTCAGGCGCGTCGTCGGCGGTCGCTGTGAGGAACTTGTTCGGCAGCGCCAGCTTGGCGATGGTCCGCCACGACTCGAAGTACTGCGTCGACATCGAACCCGTGGTGTAGGGCAGGTCGTACTTCTGGGCCAGCGCCTGAACCCGCACGGAAATCTCACGCAGGCGGTTGCTCGGCAGGTCCGGAAACAGGTGGTGCTCGATCTGGTAGCAGAGGTTGCCACTCATGAACTCCATGACCGGGCCCGCCTCGAAGTTCGCGCTACCCAGCATCTGCCGCAGGTACCACTGACCGCGCGTCTCGCTCTCGAGGTCCTTCGTAGTGAACTTCTCGGCGCCGTCGGGGAAATGACCGCAGAAGATCACGGCGTTCGTCCACACGTTGCGGATCATGTTCGCCGTCAGGTTCGCGGTGAAGGTCGTCAGGAACGCCGGACCGGTGAGCGCCGGGTAGACGACGTAGTCCTTGCGCACCTGGCGGCCGACCTTCTCGAGCACCTCGCGGAACCGGCGTTCGAGCTCGTCGCGGTCGAAATCGCCCGTGGCCACCTTGCCGAGCTCGAGGTGCTGGAGGGCAACGCCGTACTCGAAGAACAACTGCAGCAACAGATTGTAGACCGGGTTGCCGACGCTCAACGGCGTCCACTGCTGATCGCGAGTGACCCGCAGCATGCCGTAGCCCACGTCGTCATCCATTCCCAGCACATTGGTGTACTTGTGGTGAACGTAGTTGTGGGTCTGCTTCCAATGCTCCGACAGGCCGGCGATGTCCCACTCCCAGAACGACGAGTGGATCTCCGGATCGTTCATCCAATCCCACTGACCATGCAACACGTTGTGACCGAGTTCCATGTTCTCGATGATCTTGGCGGTGCCGAGCATCGCGGTGCCCGCGAGCCATGCCGGCGGAAACAGGCTCGCGAACAGCATTGCGCGCCCACCGATTTCGAGTGACCGCTGCAGTCGGATCGCGTTTCTGATGTACCGGGCATCACTCTCCCCGCGCGAGGCTTCGATGTCTCGCCGGATCGCGTCGAACTCGATCCCGAGCGCTTCTACATCGGCCTCGCTCAGGTGGGTGTACATCTTGACATCCGAAATCGCCATGACCTAACGCTACGGCAAGTTACGCAACCGTAGGTTACGTGCAGATGAGATGTGGGTGAGTTCGGAGGTCGTCGCCGGCGCGGTTTGGGTTAGGCAGTTGAGGGCAAGCTGTGCAGGAGGGCGTTCGGACGATGATTCGGCCGACCGCTCGTGCCCCACAACAATCAGGAGATGTCATGCAGAAAGCGTTGATCTTCGCAGCTGGCGCGGCCGCGGGGTTCGTCCTGGGCACTCGGTCCGGCCGGCAGACCTACGAGAAGATGAGGCATCAGTCCGTCGAACTCTGGCACAACCCCACCGTGCAGGAGAAGGTGAGCGAGGCCACGGAGGCCGTGAAGGACAAGGCGCCGCAGGTGCAGCACAAGGTCGGCGAACTGGCGAAGAAGGCCACCCACCGTGGCACCGACACGAACACCCCCGCGAATGGAGTGTCACTAGGGGAAGCTGCGGGCCGCACTCCGATGACCACGGAACCGGCAACCGTCACGTCGCCGACGGAGGGCAAACACACCCAGGGCCCGAACTGAGCGAGTAGGCAGTAGTGCGGGCAGCTGATTTCTGCGCATTCGGATGTCAGTTCTCGGCATACTGTGACAGTGGTGTCGAGGCGAGGGTGGTCGAGCACGGCCGGGTGCGGGTGTCGTCGTGGACAGTCATGAGCTCCTCGGCTCGAACGCTCCCCCACAGGGCGGAAGTTTCCGGTTCTACCTCGACGGCGAGCGCTGGGAATGGTCCGATCCCGTCGCTCGGATGCACGGCTACCACCCGGGCGAGATCACCCCCACCACCGAACTGATGCTCTCCCACAAGCATCCGGACGATCATGCGCAGGTCGCCGCACTCTTCGACAGGATGATCCACGCGGGTGAGCCGTTCAGCAGCAAGCACCGCATCATCGACACCGACCGCCGCATCCACCACGTCATCGTGGTCGGCGATCAGATGCTCGACGAGAAGGGCCAGGTCATCGGCACCTCGGGTTACTACATCGACGTCACCGAAACGTTGGAGACCGACCTCCGTGAGTTCAACGCGGCGCTCACCGAGGCCGTCGCCGAACTCGAACAATCGCGGGCGGTGATCGAGCAGGCCAAGGGTGCACTCATGCTCGTCTACGGCATCTCCTCCGAGCGTGCCTTCGGCATCCTCACCTGGCGCTCACAGGAGAGCAACACCAAACTTCACACCCTCGCCCAGCGCTTCGTCGACGCCCTCGCCGCCGAGGCGACCCTCCCCGAATCGTTTCGCGCCCGGTTCGACCACCTACTCCTGACCGCACACGAGCACTCCGACACCCAGCCGGGGGCACCGGGCTGACTGGCGGCCGACATCCCGCAGGAACCGCTCCCGACCAGGTGTCCCTACCTATGTGGTGGTGACGTCCGGTGGGTCGGGAAGGTCGACCTCGAGAACGAAGTCGAGCCAGATGAGTGCGTCGGCCAGGGTTTCCGCGCGCATGGTGAGGTCGAATTGCTGTTCGGCGGCGGTGAGCGACCGCTGCACCTCTTCGTGATCCTCGGCGAGGACGGCCGACACCGTCCGCAGCACCCACCGCGCCGATGCCGGAAGGGCATCGACGTCGACGTACCCGCCGTCCGTGAAGCGCAGGTCGAGGATGAACCTCTCTCCCGGGCCTGCGGCGCCCAGGCGCGCGATCACCACTCCGACGATGGAATCGACAACCCAGGCGAGCAGATCGCCGTAGAGCGACCGCTCTCCGACGGGGTGCGGTTCGGCGGACACTCGGGATATCTCGCACGAGAACCGGGCGGCGTCGCGGTCTCCGACCAGTTTCATCAGGCGACCACCGAGTGCAGCGGCCGTCGAGCCGGCGGGGCGGCCTGCGTTCGATCCCATACTGGAGAGTGCCCGGACCCGGGCGCAGCCACACAGGCCGCCATCACGCGCTCGCGCACATCACTGGCCGCCCCGGCAGCGCCGCAGTTGGCCGGACAGGTACCGCTTGGCGCGGCGATGCCCACCCACGTGGTCGAGTTCGACGTCCAACGCGTTCAGGAGGGTCGCGAGCAGGCTTGCCTGCGGGGCCCAACCGTGTCGGCTCCGGCACTGCGCGAGCCAGTCGACCGGACCGGTGTGGCCGCGGTCCGCATTGCATCGCGGGCAGGCGGCGGCCTCGTTGGCTGCGATGCTGGGTCCGCCCTTGAGTCGTGGCACGAGGTGTTCAGTGGTCGGCGGAATCAACGGTCCGAAACGACGACCGCACCACAGGCATCGTCCGCCCTGCCGGTCGACGGCGAGGGCGAGTCGGGCGGTGCGGTCCACCCGTCGATCGTGACCGATCCGCCCGCCGATGGCCAGTGCTCCGCCGGCCCACGGGCCGAGACCAGTTTCGCTACCTCTCCTCCTCCACCGAACTTCTCGACTTCCTGATGGTCACTGCGGTTCCGGAACGAATCAGCGGCGACCTCGCGGGGTCCTTGCCGACACGACCCGCGGGCAGCTGCTCGAGGAGGTCGAAGAGCGGGATCTTTTCCTGCGCAGCCTCGACGTCGACCGCGACTGGTTCCGTTATCACCATCTGTTCGCCGAGTTTCTCCGCCGCCGACTCGAGCGCGCCAGCCGCGATCAGCACACGAACAACCGAAATCGACGAAGATTCCCAGATCCGGCTGCTCGTGACCGCTCACGCCTACGACCATGCCTGTGCCCGTGTGGAAGCGGTGGTACGGGCACTCGAAACAGCGCGGCGACCGCGGGCCCTCCTCGAGGCCAGGATTCTGCACGCCCGGTGCCTGGCCGCCGCGGGAAGGGCCACGGACGCGAAACGGGTCCTCATTCCCGTTACCGCCGACTGCGCCGAATACGGACTGCCCCGCCTGGTGGCCGACGGCGGCGAACCCGTCACCGGTCTCCTCACCGAAATCGCCGACGATCAACGCCGCGGCCGCGGCAGCCCGAATGGCCGTCCATCCCGGAGTCGTTCCTTGGCCAGACGCGCCCGCACTAGTCTCGCGGAGTGCACCCCTCGCGCCCGAGAGGTATCGCACCTAGGGTGTGTCTCCCAATGATTTGTGGTGTTGTGCTGCAGAATCTTCGGTGTG